>NZ_JBLZPT010000013.1:22681-175535 GCF_049199985.1 Pseudomonas kitaguniensis | reverse complement strand
CCCCTTCAACCCCCCCCCGCCCTCTCCCGGGGGCTTGTTTGCCCCCTTTTTTTTTTTTTTTTTTTTTTTTTTTTTTTTGGGGGGGGGGGGGGGGGGGGGGGGGGGGCCCCCCCCCCACGAAGCTGCACAGCACAGCGAAGATCAGGGCAACCCGCATATCAACGGCTACGCGTGATGCTCAGGCCTTTAAGCAGGCTGAGCGCCTGGGCCAGTTGGTAGTCATCATCCTGCGGCATCGGCTTGGCTTTGGCGCCACTGCCGGTTGGCTGGTCGGCGCCGCCGTTGCCATTGCCCAAGTGACCTTGCAGGTCGGCTTCCTTGTAGTACTCGCTGTCGATCTCGTTGGTGATCTTGGCTTTGCGTACTTCAATGTCCGGGACTATGCCTTGGGCCTGGATAGAGCGACCGTTTGGCGTGTAGTACAGCGCCGTGGTGATCTTCAGTGCGCGCTCGTTGTTCAGCGGCAACACGGTTTGCACCGAACCCTTGCCGAAGCTGGTGGTGCCCATCAATACGCCGCGTTTTTGGTCTTGCAGGGCACCGGCGACGATTTCCGACGCCGAGGCGCTGCCGCCGTTGATCAACACCGCCAGCGGTACGTTTTCGCTGAGGTCATTGCCGGTGGCCGAGAAGCGTAACTCGGAGTTGGCGATACGGCCCTTGGTGTAGACGATCAGGCCTTTGCTGATGAAGTGGTCGACAACCTCGACCGCAGCCTGCAACACGCCGCCCGGGTTGTTACGCAAGTCGAGCACGATACCGTTGAGCTTCTTGCCGTTGTCCTTGCGCAGCTTGGCCAGGGCCTTGGCCACTTCGTCGCCGGTTTTGACCTGGAACTGGGTGATACGGATGTAACCGTAGCCCGACTCCAGCAGTTGGCTCTTCACGCTCTTGACCGTGATAGTCGCGCGGGCCAGGGTCACGTCAAACGGGTTGCCGCCGTCGCGCACCAGGGTCAGGGTGATTTTTTGGCCGAGCTTGCCGCGCATCTTGTCGACAGCTTCGGTCATGCTCTGGCCGCGGGTTGGCTGGCCGTTAATCTTTACGATCAAGTCGCCGGCCTGAATGCCGGCCTTGGAGGCTGGTGTGTCGTCGATTGGCGAGACCACTTTGATCTGGCCGTCTTCGGAGCCGACTTCGATGCCCAGGCCGCCGAATTCACCGCTGGTGCTTTCTTGCAGCTCGGCAAAATCTTCCGGGCCAAGGTAGGCAGAGTGCGGGTCGAGGTTGCTGAGCATGCCCTTGATGGCATTCTCCAGCAGCGTCTTGTCGTCTACAGGTTCGACATAAGCCGCCTTGATCCGGTCCATGACCTCGGCGAAGGTGCGCAACTCGTCCAGCGGCAGCGGCGCCTTGGTGGTCGCAGCCGTGGCGGCAGGTGCAGCCGGTGCGGCCTGGTCGGCGAAAGCCAGCGGCGCGCCGATCACCAGGGCGATCGTCAGGGCCAGCGAAGTGAGGCGGGACAAATGCAGCATGTCGAACGAACTCCTAATGTAGATGCGACCCTATCCTTGGGAACGGCACCATTGTGCGGGATCGCTCGGGCGACCCTGCTGACGAATAGCGAAGTACAGCGCCGGGGTGTCCTGGCCGCCACTGTTACCGACAGTGGAGATGGATTCACCCGCTTTTACAACATCACCTGCCGACTTGAGTAAAGTCTGATTGTGGCCGTAAAGGCTCAAATAGCCATTACCGTGGTCAAGAATCACCAATAAACCAGCGCCGCGCAGCCAATCGGCAAATACCACGCGCCCACCGTGGACGGCATGCACCTGGCTGCCGGCGGACGCGCTGATCATCACGCCGTCCCACTTGGCACGCGTGTCATCGCCACGGGTTTCACCAAAGCGTGCCAGCAGTCGACCATCAACGGGCCATGGAAGTTTTCCGCGAGCTGAAGCAAAAGGCCCACCGAACGACTCGCCAGCGCTGGAAACCAGCGGGCCTGCAGCCGTATGCGCAGGTTTACGCGGCGCGGGGGCGTCGGTCGTGGCTGCCATTTCGGCCTCACGCTGGCGCTTTTTTTCGGCTTCCTGCTGGGCGATCAGCGCTTTTTGCCGCGCTTCTTCGGCCTCACGCGCCTGGCGGGCCAGGGTTTCTTCGATGGTTTTAAGTACTTTGCCCAAGTCTGCCTGGTCCTGCTCTCGGGCTTGCAGCTTGGCGTCGCGCGCTTTCACGTCGTCATTAAGCTTGGCCAGGGCCAATTGGCGCTCTTTGCGCACCTTGTCCAGCTGGTCGCGCTGGGTGTCGAGGGCGGTTTTCTGGTCCATCAATTGCGACTGCTGGTCGGCAATTTCCTGCTCGACATTCGCCAACTGGCGCAAGGTTTCGTTAAACCCTTTTAATTGCGCCAGGCGCGCTTTGCTCAGGTAATCGTAGTAAGTGAGGGTGCGCGCAAATTTTTCCGGGTTCTGCTGGTTGAGCAACAGCTTGAGGTATTCCTGGCGGCCGCTCTGGTACGCGGCGCGGGCCTGAATCGCAATCAAGCGTTGCTGTTCAACGCGTGCGCTCTGGAGTTTTTTTTTCTCAGCGTCGAGTCGCTCCAGTTCCGACTCGCTCTTCTTTAATTCTTTTTGCAGCTCCTGGACCTGCTTCTCCAGCTTGCCCATTTCGGTTTCCGTACCGCGCAGGTCTTTCTGCACGCCGGATTTTTCTTCCTGGAGCTTGCCGAGCAGTTTTTTCAGCTCGGTAATGTCCTGACGCGTAGCGTCCAACTGTTGTTGGGTTTGTGCGCGCTCATCGGCAAACGCCGGTTGGAGCAGGCAGACTAAAGCTAGGGTAATCAAGGCGCGAAGCATAGAGGCGGGCGACACTAAAGAAAGGGACGGCCTAGTATGCCCGCCAAGCGCCGCAAAAAAAACGCCAAATTCGGGCTTGTGGGCAAGATAGGTGCCGAGTGGCGGGGAGAGGGCAGAAATATCTGCCAAACGCTGGCGATCAAATGTGGGAGGGGGCTTGCTCCCGATGGCGGTGAGTCAGTTAAACGAGTGTTCACTGACATTCCGCCATCGGGAGCAAGCCCCCTCCCACAGGGTTTTGCGGTCTGTTTTGGATCAGACCAGAATCGAAGTGCCGGTCATCTCGGCTGGTTTTTCCAGCCCCAACAGTTTCAGCATGGTCGGCGCCACGTCTGCCAGTACGCCGCCTTCACGCACTTTCAGGTCGCGCTTGCCGACGTAGATGAACGGCACCGGCTCGGTGGTGTGGGCGGTGTGGGCTTGGCCGGTGGATTCGTCGGACATCTGCTCGCAGTTGCCATGGTCAGCGGTGATCAGTGCTTCGCCGCCGACTTTTTCCAGTGCGTCGACGATGCGGCCGACGCACAGGTCCAGGCATTCCACGGCTTTGACCGCCGCTTCGAGGTTGCCACTGTGGCCGACCATGTCGCCGTTGGCGTAGTTGACCACGATCACGTCGAAACGCTGGTGCTCGATGGCGTCAACGATCTTGTCGGTCACCTGCGGCGCGCTCATTTCCGGCTGCAGGTCGTAGGTGGCAACTTTTGGCGACGGGATCAGGATGCGTTCTTCGCCTGGGAACGGCTCTTCACGCCCGCCGGAGAAGAAGAAGGTCACGTGGGCGTATTTCTCGGTTTCGGCGATACGCAGCTGGGTCTTGCCGTTTTTGGCCAGGTAATCGCCCAGTACGTTTTCCAGGCTGCCCGGCGCAAAGGCAGACGGGGCCGGGATGTTGGCGGCGTATTGGGTCAGCATCACGAACTCGACCTGTGGCTGGCGGGCGCGCTCGAAGTCTTTGAAGCCGGCATCCACGAACACATGGCTGAGTTCGCGGGCGCGGTCGGCGCGAAAGTTCATGAACACCACGGCGTCGCCGTCTTCAACTTTGACCGGTTCGCCGATGGTGGTGGCTTTGACGAATTCATCGCTCTCGCCGCGCGCGTAAGCGGCTTGCAGACCTTCCTGGGCGGTGGCGGCGTTGAATTCGGCCTGGCCGTCGACGATCAGGTTGTAGGCCTGGGCCACACGGTCCCAGCGATTGTCACGGTCCATGGCGAAATAGCGGCCGACCAGGCTGGCGATGCGGCCCTTGCCCAAAGCCGCGAAGGTGGTGTCGAGCAGTTCGATGGACGATTGCGCGCTTTTCGGCGGTGTGTCGCGGCCGTCGAGGAAGGCGTGCAGGTAAATCTTCTCGGCGCCGCGTTTGTAGGCCAGTTCGGCCATGGCGACCAAGTGGTCCTGGTGGCTGTGTACGCCGCCATCCGACAACAGGCCCATGATGTGCACGGCCTTGCCGGCTGCTGCTGCTTTATCTACCGCTGCGCAGAGGGTCGGGTTCTCGAAGAACTCGCCATCGCGGATTGATTTGGTCACGCGGGTGAAGTCTTGATAGACCACTCGTCCGGCGCCCAGGTTCATGTGGCCGACTTCCGAGTTGCCCATCTGGCCGTCCGGCAAGCCTACGTCCATGCCCGAACCCGAGATCAAACCGTTGGGTACGGTGGCGGCCAGGCGGTCGAGTACAGGCTTGCTGGCCGAGTACACGGCGTTGTCGTGGTGGCTTTCACTGTGTCCGAAGCCATCGAGAATTATCAGGACCAAAGGTTTAGGCGTAGTAGTCATAGATCCTCTCGCGGCGTTAATAAAGGAAGGCAATTTAAAAGTGAGTAGCAGTTTAAAGCGAAGTTCCGACGACGTCACCGCTTTACGGGGGTTGGCCGCCCCTGACGGCTGTGTATACTTACCGCCATTTTAACGCCCTGGAACCTCCTTGATGGTTGATCACCTGATTGCATTTGCCACTGCCCACTACCTGCTCGCGGGTGCCTTTGTCATCCTGCTGGCGCTGCTGATCGCTCATGAAATGAGCCGCGGTGGTCGCAGCCTGAGCACGTCGGAGCTGACCGCACTGGTCAACAAGGATGAGGCCGTTGTAGTGGATATTCGCCCGGTTAAGGATTTTGCCGCCGGCCATATCGTCGGCGCCCTGAACATTCCGCAGGACAAGCTGATCGCGCGCTTGGCCGAACTTGAAAAATACAAAGGCAAGACCATTATTCTGGTCGACGCCCAAGGCCAGCACGCCGGCACCCACGCCCGCGAGATGCTCAAGACCGGTTTCACCGCCGCCAAACTGTCCGGCGGTATCGGCAGCTGGAAGGCCGATAACCTGCCGCTGGTGAAGTGATATGAGCCAGGTTGTCGTGTATTCCAGCGATTGGTGCCCTTACTGCATGCGGGCCAAAGCCTTGCTTGAGAAAAAGGGCGTTGCCTTCGAAGAAATCAAGGTCGACGGTAAACCCCAGGTGCGCGCCGAAATGGCCCAGAAAGCGGGGCGCACGTCCGTGCCGCAAATCTGGATCGGCGCCAAGCATATCGGTGGCTGCGATGACCTGTTCGCCCTGGAGCGCGCCGGTAAACTTGATGCGCTGCTCGCCTAAACCCTAAAAGACCCCAAGATCAAGAAGGATCTGCGATGACTGACCAACAGAACACCGAAGCAGCAGAAGCGCAAGGCCCACAATTCTCGCTGCAGCGTATCTACGTGCGTGACCTGTCGTTTGAAGCGCCGAAAAGCCCGGCGATCTTCCGCCAGGAGTGGACCCCAAGCGTTGCGCTGGACCTGAACACCCGTCAAAAAGCGCTGGAAGGCGATTTCCACGAAGTGGTGCTGACCTTGTCGGTTACCGTTAAAAACGGCGAAGAAGTGGCCTTCATCGCTGAAGTGCAACAGGCCGGTATCTTCTTGATTCAGGGCCTGGACGAGCAGTCCATGAGCCACACCCTGGGCGCGTTCTGCCCGAACATTCTGTTCCCGTATGCCCGTGAGACCCTGGACAGCCTGGTCACCCGTGGCTCGTTCCCGGCCTTGATGCTGGCGCCGGTGAACTTTGATGCCCTGTACGCTCAAGAGCTGCAGCGCATGCAAACAGAAGGTTCGTCGACCGTTCAGTAAGCCTGCGCGGTAAAAAAATGTGGGAGCTGGCAGGTGTAGGAGCAGGTATGCAGCTCTCACACTTGCCAACTCCCACATTTTGTTTATGCGCTACTTGAAGCCGAGTTGGCGCCAGCCTTCGTAGACGGCAACGGCTACGGTGTTGGATAAGTTCAGGCTGCGACAGCCCTCGCGCATCGGCAATCGCAGGCGATGGCCATCAGGCAGTGCATCAAGCACCTCGGCAGGCAGGCCCCGGCTTTCCGGGCCGAACAGGAAGGCGTCGCCTTCGGCAAAGCTTGCATCATGAAACGGCCGCGAGCCCTTGGTGGTGAACGCGAACAGCCGTGGCTGGCCGAGGCTTTCCAGGCAACTGGCCAAGTCGGCATGGCGCTGGAGTGTGGCGTACTCGTGGTAGTCGAGCCCGGCGCGGCGCAGGCGCTTGTCGTCCATGTCGAAGCCCAAAGGCTCGATCAAATGCAGGTGGCAGCCACTGTTGGCGCACAGCCTGATAACGTTGCCGGTATTCGGCGGAATTTCTGGTTGAAAAAGGATGACGTGAAACATGCACGGCTCCGAAGGCAAAGATGCGCTGCATTCTACCCCCGAAGAGGACCCAAGGCCGAAGCTATTGCCGAGGGTCTTGGGCTCGTTGGCGATTGTAGGCTTGATGGTCGGCTTGATGATCGGGCGCCTGACCACCGCGGACCCGGTCGAGTTGCAACAGGTAGAGACCGCAAGGGACAGCCTGGTGGTGTGGTTCAACAGTGAGCCCAAACTGCACGGCGAGCACATCGACGGCACCGTGGCGTTGTTGTTCGACGCGCAGGGCAACGCCGCCACCGGGCAGCTCAAGGTCAGTGACAAGTGGGTGAACTGGCGCATCCGCAAGACCGATGGCGGCTTGCTGCTGAACCTGGTGGCGGCTCGGCCTTTGCGCGGGGAATGGGAAGGTGAGAAGGCCGATGGCCGCTGGCGACTGGAGATCCATCTCCAAGAGCAATAAAAGAGGGAATCCCTGGCCTGCCTGTACCAAGGTCCCCGAAACGGGCTGGAGCTATGGGCGCTGCGGCGCATAAGCTCCTGGTGTAAAGAAGGGAGTTCCCGGCCTGCCTGTACCAGGGCTCCCAAAACGGTATGGAGCGCGACGCGACTCGCATCAAGCACTCCGGGTGTAAAGAGGGGATTCTCGGCCTGCCTGTACCAAGGTCCCCGAAACTGGGTAGTACGAGGGTTATTGCAGGGCGCGTGCCAGCGCGGCCAAGGTTTGCAAAATATTTTCGTCAGAAAGCGCAAAGCCCCGGAATTCGGGGCTTTGCTGTTTTCAGTTTTTAGATTTTTTTCAGTTAACCTGAGCGTTCACGCATTGGATCCGTGCGCGATGCCAGTTCGCGGTGCATTGAAGCGGTGCACAGATCCCATATTTAGTGAAGATACAAATGTGGGAGGGAGCAAGCCCCCTCCCACATTGGATTTTCAGTGGATTAGCGGCTTACGGCTTGGCGATTCAGGCGTCGTCGCCTTCATCATCATCCGCACCGTCAACCTTCATCCCCAACTCTTTGATCTTGCGAGTCAAGGTATTGCGGCCCCAACCCAGCAGCACGGCGGCGTCGCGGCGGCGACCTGCGGTGTGCTTGAGCGCGGTTTCGATCATGATTCGCTCGAAGGCCGGCACGGCGCTGTCCAGCAGGTTCGACTGGCCACGCGCCAGCGCCTGATCGGCCCATTGGCGCAGCGCCTGCTCCCAGTTGGTCACCGGGGCCGAATCCTGCGGCAAACTCAACAGCTCTGGCGGCAGGTCGCTGATATGCACTTCGCGGCCGGAGGCCATCACCGTGATCCAGCGGCAGGTGTTCTCCAACTGGCGCACGTTGCCGGGCCACGGCAGGTTCTTCAGGTATTCCTCGGTCTCGCTTTTCAGCAGCTTCGGCTCGACGGCCAGTTCTTGCGCGGCGCGGCTGAGGAAGTGGCGGGCGAGGGTCGGGATGTCTTCGCGACGGTCCGACATGCGCGGGATGTGGATGCGGATCACGTTCAGGCGGTGGAACAAGTCTTCGCGGAACTTGCCGGCCTGCACCAGGGTTTCCAGATTCTGGTGCGTTGCCGCGATGATGCGCACGTCGACCTTGACCGGCGTGTGCCCGCCAACGCGGTAGAACTCACCGTCTGCCAACACGCGCAGCAAGCGGGTTTGGGTGTCGGCCGGCATGTCGCCGATTTCATCGAGGAACAGCGTGCCGCCGTCGGCTTGCTCAAAGCGGCCGCGACGCAGGTTGGCGGCACCGGTAAACGCACCTTTTTCGTGGCCGAACAGCTCCGACTCCATCAAGTCCTTGGGAATCGCCGCCATGTTCAGCGCGATAAACGGCGAGGCTGCCCGTGGGCTGTGGCGATGCAGTGCATGCGCCACCAATTCTTTACCGGTACCCGACTCGCCGTTGATCAGCACGGTGATGTTGGAGTGGCTCAAGCGCCCGATGGCGCGAAACACTTCCTGCATCGCCGGGGCTTCACCGATGATTTCCGGGGTGCGCGTCAGGGCCGGTGGCGCTTGCTGGTTTTGCTGTTCCTGGGCGTGCTGGTTGGCGCGCTTGACCAGCGCCACCGCCTCGTCCACGTCGAACGGCTTGGGCAGGTATTCAAAGGCGCCGCCTTGATAGGAGGCGACAGCGCTGTCCAGGTCGGAGTGCGCGGTCATGATGATCACCGGCAGGCGCGGGTGTTGCTCGCGGATGCGCGCGAGCAAGTCCAGGCCACTGGCGCCGGGCATGCGAATGTCAGAGATGATCACGTCCGGCTGCTGGCGGGCCAGGCGGCTCATCACCCCGTCGGCGCTGTCGAAGCTTTGGGTGGTCATGCCTTCTTGCTGCAAGGCTTTTTCAAGGACCCAGCGGATAGAACGGTCGTCATCGACGATCCACACAGTTTCACTACGGCTCATGTCGATGGGGCTCCTTGTTCCAGAGGCAGAAAGATCGAGAAGGTGGTGTGGCCAGGATGGCTCTCACATTCGATCAAACCCTGATGCTGGCTGATGATGTTCTGGGTAATGGCCAGGCCCAGCCCGGTACCGTCCGGGCGGCCACTGACCATGGGAAAGAAAATGGTTTCCTGCAGTTCCGCAGGAATGCCCGGGCCGTTGTCGATGATCTCGACTTTGGTCACCAGGCGATGGCGCACATGGCCGATGGTGAACTGGCGCAGGGCGCGGGTGCGCAGGCTGATACGGCCCAGGCGCAGCTCGTTCTGGCTGCTGATGGCCTGCATGGCGTTGCGCACGATGTTCAGCACCGCCTGGATCATCTGCTCGCGGTCGATCAATACGTCGGGGATGCTCGGGTCGTAGTCGCGCACCAAGGTGATGCAGCCCTGGCTTTCAGCCTCGACCAAGTGGCAGACGCGCTCTAGCACCTCATGCACGTTGGTCATGGCCAGCGACGGCAGCTTGTTGGAGCCGAGCATGCGGTCGACCAGATTGCGCAGGCGGTCGGCCTCTTCGATGATGACGTTGGTGTAATCCTTAAGGTGCTCTTCGGGCAGTTCGCGAGCCAGTAACTGCGCCGCGCCACGAATCCCGCCGAGCGGGTTCTTGATCTCGTGGGCCAGCCCGCGCACCAGCATTTTGCTGGTTTCCTGCTTGGACAGCTGCGCTTCTTCTTTGGTAATGCGCAGCAAGCGGTCGCGCGGGTGCACTTCAAGCAACAGCAACGTCGCGCCATTGCTCAGGATCGGCGTCACCGCATAGTCGACCGTCAGCGTCTGGCCGGTGAGGGCGGTGAGCATCGCTTCGCGTTTGGTGAACGGATGCGCCTGCTCCACCGCTTGGCGCAATGAACTCAAGGCTTCGGCCGACTCGGTGAACAATTCGCTGATGAACTGCCCATGGCTGCGCTGGCCACTGATGGCCAGGAGCATCTCCGCCGCCGGGTTCATGTACTCAAGGCGCAAGTCGTCATTGAGCAGGATGGTGGCGGTGGTCAGGTTGTCGAGTAACAAACGGTGCAGTGCATCGCTAATGGTCATCAGGACCTCTTTTGGAGCAAGGCGCGGGCTTGAGGCACACGCTGATACAATGAAAATGCAAAAACCAAACCAAGGCTCCGAAAAGAAGCGCTAAAGCTTTGAAATAGGGGTTTGTGGCTCGAAACTGTGGCGTTCTGCCAGCTTGATCGGGAAGATTCGAACCAAAATGGGCTGTTCGGTTGGGAAGGGTGCAGCGCGTCGCACCAATATAGTGCGATTTTGAAAGATGTGTTCAGGAAGTTGCCGATAGCAGTGGGTCAGTCAGCTTATGTGTGGCTGAACCATTGCTATCGGGAGCGCGCGCCCTCCCACATTGAATATTGGCGTCAGTGGGGGAGATGGCTTGCAGTTTTCAGCCTTTGTAGATGCACAGCTCGGCGGTGGCGCGAATCATCGCCAGCTGGCGCATTGGGTCGTTCTGCGGCTCATGCACGGCCTGCGCTACCCATTGCGGGCACTGAGGGTCGGTGCGATGCGGGGTGAAATCGGCTAATTGCTTGAGCAGGCGTTTTTGCAGTTGGTCCAGTTGCGGGCGAATTTGCTTCACCAGGTCCGGGCGCGGGGTGTCGGGCGCCTTGCCTTGAAATTGCCAGTCGGACAGCAAGGTGTATTGCACCAGCTTATTGGCCTCGATCTGCGCCGAGAAAAATTGCTCGGCGGCGGCGGGCGGCAGTTTGTAGTTGGGGGCCTGGTTAACCACGCTGGCGATCACGTCCTGCTCTCGCTGTCGGTCTTCTACAGCCTTGTGGCTGTCCCATTTGCTCAGCGCTACTTGTTCACCAATCTCCAGGCGCTCGGCGATGCTGTTGAGCAACGGGGTGAGGGAAGAAGGTGGCGCAGCGCTCGCACTGGCGCTGACGAATAACAGGGCGAATACAAGTCGAGACTTCAAGGGTGATCTCCTGTGGGGGCGGGCGCTCCCGCAATGGCGGAGGATTACTAATACAACATGTAACTGGTTTCGCGCTATCGCAGCACAGTGCCAGCGAGCCTGTGTGGCAAACCCGCTTGCCACAGCAGCACTGCCCGCTAAAGCGCAGGCAAAAAAAGACCTCCCGAAGGAGGTCTTTTTCATCACGCCGCGTTAAGCGGCGCTACCGGATCAGCAGCTGTAGTACAGCTCGTATTCCAGTGGGTGTACGAAGGTGCGTACTTTGATTTCTTCTTCGCTTTTCAGCTCGATGTAAGCGTCGATGAAGTCGTCGCTGAACACGCCGCCTTTGGTCAGGAACGCACGGCCCTTGTCCAGCTCTTCCAGGGCTTCTTTCAGGCTGCCGCACACTTGTGGGATCTCTTTGGCCTCTTCAGGCGGCAGGTCGTACAAGTTTTTGTCGGCGGCGTCGCCAGGGTGGATCTTGTTCTGGATACCGTCCAAGCCAGCCATTACCAACGCAGCGAAGGCCAGGTACGGGTTGGCTGCCGGGTCCGGGAAGCGGGCTTCGATACGGCGAGCGCGCGGGCTGGACACGTAAGGAATACGGATCGAAGCGGAGCGGTTACGCGCCGAGTAGGCCAGCATTACCGGTGCTTCGAAACCTGGAACCAAGCGCTTGTAGGAGTTGGTCGATGGGTTGGTGAAGCCGTTCAGGGCCTTACCGTGCTTGATGATACCGCCGATGAAGTACAGGGCGGTGTCGGACAGGCCGGCATAACCTTCGCCAGCGAAGGTGTTCTTGCCTTCTTTGGCGATCGACAAGTGAACGTGCATACCCGAGCCGTTATCGCCATACAGCGGCTTAGGCATGAAGGTAGCGGTACGGCCGTAGGCATCAGCCACGTTGTGTACGCAGTACTTCAGGGTCTGAACTTCGTCAGCCTTGGCCACCAGGGTGTTGAACTTCACACCGATTTCGTTCTGGCCGGCAGTGGCCACTTCGTGGTGGTGAACTTCGATAACCAGGCCCATTTCTTCCATGGCGTTGCACATGGAGGTACGGATTTCGTGGTCATGGTCGAACGGCGGAACCGGGAAGTAGCCACCTTTGATACCCGGGCGGTGGCCTTTGTTGCCGCCTTCGATGTCCTGGTCAGACATCCACGAACCTTGTTCGGAGAAGATTTTGAACATGGAGCCGGAGATGTCGGACTTGAACTTGACCGAATCAAAGATGAAGAATTCTGGCTCCGGGCCTACGAATACGGTGTCACCGATACCGGTCGACTTCAGGTATTCCTCGGCACGCTTGGCGATCGCACGTGGGTCGCGGTCGTAGCCTTGCATGGTCGAAGGCTCGATCACGTCACACACGATGATCACGGTTGGGTCTTCGGTGAACGGGTCGAGTACGGCAGTGCTGTCGTCCGGCATCAGGATCATGTCGGAAGCTTCAATGCCTTTCCAGCCGGCAATGGAGGAACCGTCGAACATTTTGCCTTCTTCGAAGAAAGCGTCATCCAGCGCGTCGCGAGCCGGCATGGTCACGTGGTGCTGAGTGCCTTTTGTGTCCGTGAAGCGCAGATCAATCCATTTAACGTCATGATCTTTGATGAGTTGAACCGACTTCGACATGGTGTCCTCCGGGTGGCTTCGGGCTGGGGTAGTGGAGTTAGCCCTTAGAATGTGGGTGATGCCGGCGCGAATAGTCGACCAAGGCAACCTGCCTCACAAGAGAGCAAATTGCATGCCAGTGCGCCAACATGGCCTTTTTGCCTCAAATTAGCCCCTATAACGGTGCAATTCGTAAAATTACAGCAAATGGCGCACTGCAATGCAGCGTTAATGTGCGCGAGTGATCCGTTTTGGTGCGCGATAGTTGTGATGCATATTAACTGGTCAAACCTTGAGCGATTTCCGCTATAATCCGCGCCCCCCTTTTTCGGCAGGCTCTGCGCGCGCTGTTTCCATGAAATTAATCGTTAAAGTCTTCCCCGAAATCACCATCAAGAGCCGGCCGGTACGGATGCGTTTCATCCGTCAGTTGGCCAAGAACATCCGTGCCGTGCTCCGCGATCTGGACCCGGCTGTGGTGGTGAACGGTGTGTGGGACAATCTCGAACTGGAAACCCGCCTGACCGATGCCAAAGCCTTGAAGGACATGACCGAGCGCCTGAGCTGCATGCCGGGCATCGCGCATTTCCTGCAGGTCGACGAGTACCCGCTGGGCGACTTTGACGACATCACCGAAAAGTGCAAACAGCACTTCGGCAATGAGCTTGAGGGGAAGATTTTTTCGGTGCGTTGCAAGCGTGCCGGCAAGCACCCATTCAGCTCCATGGACGTCGAAAAATACGTCGGCAGCAAGCTGCGTCGCGAGTGCGGCGCCGCCGGAATTTCCCTGAAAGCACCGCAAATTGAAGTGCGCATGGAAATTCGCGACCAACGGTTGTTTGTGATCCACAGCCAGCACAACAGCATCGGTGGCTACCCGCTGGGCGCCCTGGAACAGACCCTGGTATTGATGTCCGGCGGTTTCGATTCCACGGTCGCGGCTTACCAGATCATGCGCCGCGGGCTGATGAGCCATTTCTGCTTCTTTAATCTGGGCGGGCGTGCACACGAATTGGGCGTGATGGAAGTCGCGCACTTTATCTGGAAGAAGTACGGCAGCTCCCAGCGCGTGCTATTTGTGAGCGTGCCGTTCGAGGAAGTACTCGGCGAAATTCTCGCAAAAGTCGATAACAGTCATATGGGCGTAGTATTGAAGCGTATGATGTTGCGCGCTGCGTCGAAGATCGCCGATCAGTTGCAGATTGACGCACTGGTAACCGGTGAAGCGATTTCCCAGGTGGCCAGCCAGACGCTGCCCAACCTGTCGCTGATCGACTGCGTGACCGAGAAGCTGGTATTGCGCCCGCTGATCGCCAGTCACAAGCAGGACATCATCGACCTGGCCGAAGAAATCGGCACGGCAGATTTTGCCAAGCACATGCCTGAATATTGCGGGGTCATCTCGGTGAACCCCAAGACCCACGCCAAGCGCAACCGCGTGGAGTACGAAGAACAACAGTTCGACATGGCGATTCTCGAGCGTGCGCTTGAGAACGCCAAAATGGTGCCAATCGACCGCGTAATCGACGAATTGGGCCAGGATGTACAGATCGAAGAAGTCAGCGAAGCCCTGGCCGGTCAAATCGTCGTCGATATCCGTCACCCGGATGCCGCTGAAGATGAGCCGCTGGAAATCGCTGGCATCGACGTGCAAGCGCTGCCGTTCTACGCACTGAACGCGCGTTTCAAGGAACTGGATAACAGCCGTCAGTACCTGCTGTATTGCGACAAAGGCGTGATGAGTCGCCTGCATGCCCACCATTTGCTCAGTGAGGGGCATGCCAATGTGCGCGTTTATCGACCGAGCTAAGAGCCCGGGGCTGTTTGCCTGTGGCCTGCGTCACCGGCCCCCCGACTCTGCCGTCAAGCTGTAACGGCAAGGCCTGACTCTACTGTTAATCGCTGCCACGACCTGTCAGCACACCGAATCCTCTGATCGAGATACACAAGTGATCGAAAATCTACGTAACATCGCCATCATTGCTCACGTTGACCATGGTAAAACCACCCTGGTAGACAAACTCTTGCGTCAATCCGGCACCCTGGAGCGCAACGAGCTCAACGACGAGCGCGTGATGGACTCCAACGACCAGGAAAAAGAGCGCGGTATTACCATCCTGGCTAAAAACACCGCTATCAACTGGAACGGCTACCACATCAACATCGTGGACACCCCGGGCCACGCCGACTTCGGCGGCGAAGTTGAACGTGTAATGTCGATGGTTGACTCCGTTCTGCTGCTGGTTGACGCTCAAGACGGCCCTATGCCGCAAACCCGTTTTGTGACCAAGAAGGCTTTCGAAGCCGGCCTGCGTCCAATCGTCTGCATCAACAAGGTTGACCGTCCAGGCGCGCGTCCGGACTGGGTTCTGGACCAGATCTTTGACCTGTTCGACAACCTCGGTGCTACCGAAGAACAGCTGGACTTCAAAGTCGTCTACGCCTCGGCCCTGAACGGTATTGCCGGTCTGGACCACAACGACATGGCTGACGACATGACCCCGCTGTACCAGTCGATCGTCGACAACGTACCTGCGCCGGCTGTTGACCGTGACGGCCCGTTCCAGATGCAAATCTCGGCACTCGACTACAACAGCTTCCTGGGTGTTATCGGCGTTGGCCGTATCGCTCGTGGCAGCATCAAGCCAAACACCCCGGTTGTAGCGATCGGTGCTGATGGCAAGAAGCGTAACGGTCGTATCCTGAAGCTGATGGGTCACCACGGTCTGCACCGTGTAGACGTTGAAGAAGCAGCTGCAGGCGACATCGTGTGCATCAGCGGCTTCGACCTGCTGAACATCTCCGACACCCTGTGCCACCCGGACACCGTTGAAGCGATGAAGCCGTTGACCGTTGACGAGCCAACCGTTTCGATGACCTTCCAGGTAAACGACTCGCCTTTCTGCGGTAAAGACGGCAAGTTCGTAACCTCGCGTAACATCCGTGAGCGTCTGGACAAAGAGCTGCTGTACAACGTTGCACTGCGCGTTGAAGAAGGCGACTCGGCTGACAAGTTCAAGGTTTCCGGCCGTGGTGAGCTGCACCTCTCGGTACTGATCGAAACCATGCGTCGCGAAGGCTTCGAAATGGGCGTTGGTCGTCCAGAAGTGATCATCCGTCAAGTTGACGGCGTGAAGCAGGAACCGTTTGAAAACGTCACCATCGACACCCCTGAAGAATCCCAGGGCAAGGTCATGGAAGAGATGGGCCTGCGTAAGGGCGACCTGACCAACATGGTGCCGGATGGCAAAGGCCGTGTGCGTCTGGAATACAACATCCCTGCACGTGGTCTGATCGGTTTCCGTAACCAGTTCCTGACCCTGACCAACGGCGCCGGCATCCTGACCTCGATCTTCGATCGCTACGACACCATGAAGTCCGGCGACATGTCCGGCCGTCAAAACGGTGTTCTGGTATCGGTAGAAACCGGCAAGGCGCTGACCTACTCCCTGGAAACCCTGCAGGCGCGTGGCAAGCTGTTCGTTGAACACGGTCAAGAGATCTACAACGGTCAGATCGTTGGCTTGAACAGCCGCGACAACGACATGGGCGTTAACCCAACCAAAGGCAAGAAGCTCGACAACATGCGTGCTTCGGGCAAAGACGAAACCATCGCTCTGGTTCCACCGGTGAAGTTCACCCTGGAACAAGCTCTGGAATTCATCCAGGACGACGAGCTGTGCGAAGTTACGCCTAAGTCGATCCGCCTGCGCAAGAAGATCCTGGACGAAGGCGAGCGTACCCGCGCTGCCAAGAAAGCCAAGAACTGAGTTAGCTCAGGCTGAATAAAAACGCCCCCGGTCGAAAGGCCGGGGGCGTTTTTTTATGCCTGCAGAATGTGCAGTGATTGTGCTGGCCTCATCGGGAGCAAGCCCGCTCCCACATTTGACCGAGTTCCAACTTTGGAATGCATTCAAATGTGGGAGGGGGCTTGCTCCCGATAGGGCCAGTTAGAGCCCCACAAAATTTGGATCAGAACTTGTCGAGGGTCTTGAACGTGGTTTCGCGCACCACTTCTTTCGGCTTGTAAGCGCAATACCCTGGCCGTGGCCCGATTTTCGGGTGGTTGCGGCAAGTATCCGGGCGCTTGTCATAAATAGTGCAGAAGCGCGTCTTACGATCCAGGTACAGGCAATCGTTGTTGCTCATGCGCTGCAGGGTAAAAATCTCGGATTTGGAATTGAAGCGCTCCACGATGCCTTCTTTCTGCAACCGCTTGGCGATGTTCTTCGGCGGGTCGCCGAGCTCGAATTCATCGACAATGCCAATGCGGATCAGGTCCTTGATCTTCACTTCGACCGGCAGCGTGCAGCAGCTGGACACGCAGCCACCGCACATGTGGGCGGAATATTTCTGCCATGTCTCGAGACGGTCGAGTTCCGCGGCGGCGATCAGTTGAGGCTTCATCAGGGTTCCAAGGTGGGGCTGTATCCGGGCGCGCGATCATACCGGGATTGGTGATTTTTTGAACAACATTTTACAGGTTTCAGCTCAAAGGTTGAGACGGCGGCCGATCAGGCACGACCCCTGCATCAAATTCCGACAACGGTGAATGAGTTAAAAAACTGCCGAACCAGAGCCCCTGCCGTCTGTCAGACCGACTAGGCTTTAGCAACTCTTTCAATCTCGCCCGAGGTCGCATCGATGTCTCAGGAACCGCTAGCACGAGAAGCAGAGGTAGCCGCATTTCGCGATGCTGTCTTGACCAAACTCACTTACGCGGTGGGTAAAGACCCCGACCACGCCTTCGACCATGACTGGTTCGAAGCCATTGCACTGGCCGCCCGCGACCAGATGGTCGACCACTGGATGGACCACACACGGCGGATCTATCGCAAAGGCCAGAAGCGGGTTTACTACCTTTCCCTGGAATTTCTGATCGGCCGTTTGCTCTACGACAGCCTGAGCAACCTCGGCGTGCTGGAGATCGCTCGCGAAGCGCTGTCCGAGCTGGGCGTCGACCTGGAGCGCATCCGCCTGCTGGAGCCCGACGCGGCGCTCGGCAACGGTGGCCTGGGCCGTTTGGCGGCGTGTTTTATGGAAAGCATGTCGACCTTGGGCATTGCCGGCCACGGTTATGGCATTCGCTATGAGCACGGCCTGTTCCGCCAGGCGATTGTTGATGGCTGGCAGCAGGAACAAACCGAACGCTGGCTGGATTTTGGTAACCCATGGGAGTTCGAACGGGCCGAAGTGATTTACCCGATCGGCTTTGGCGGCAGTGTCGAAACCCTGCCGGACGCCTCCGGCAAGATGATTCAGGTATGGACGCCGAACGAAACCGTACGCGCAGTGGCCTACGACACCCCGGTGGTCGGCTGGCGCGGTGCCAGCGTCAACACCCTGCGCCTGTGGCGTGCACGTGCCGTGGAAGACCTGCACCTGGAGCGCTTTAACGCCGGTGACCACTTGGGCGCCGTCGCCGAAGTGGCCCGTGCAGAAAGCATCTCGCGCGTGCTGTACCCGGCCGACAGCACCGAGGCGGGGCAGGAATTGCGCCTGCGCCAGGAATATTTCTTCGTCTCTGCCTCACTCCAGGACTTGCTGCGCCGCCACAAGAACATGCACGGCTCGGTGCTGAGCCTGGGCGAACACGCCGCGATCCAGCTTAACGACACGCACCCATCGATTGCCGTGGCCGAGTTGATGCGTCAACTGGTCGACCTGCACGATATTCCGTGGGAAGCCGCGTGGGACGTGACCGTCGAGACGCTTTCGTACACCAACCACACGCTGCTGCCCGAGGCGCTGGAAACCTGGCCGGTTGGCTTGATGGAGCGCATGCTGCCGCGGCACATGCAGATCATCTACCTGATCAACGCGCAGCACATCGATTCGCTGCGCGCCAAGGGCGTTCACGATTTCGACGTACTGCGCGCCGTGTCGCTGATCGAAGAAGACAACGGCCGCCGCGTGCGCATGGGCAACCTGGCGTTCCTCGGCTCGCACAGCGTGAATGGCGTATCGGGTTTGCACACCCAGTTAATGCGCAACACGGTGTTCTCCGAACTGCACAAGCTCTACCCGGATCGCATCAACAACAAAACCAACGGCATCACCTTCCGCCGCTGGCTGTACCAGGCCAACCCGAAGCTGACGTCGATGCTGGTCGAAGCGTTGGGGCCGGATATTCTCGACACCATGGAAACCCGCCTGACGGAGTTGGAAACCTTCGCCGAGAAGCAAACCTTCCGCAAAGCCTTCGCCGATCAGCGCCTGCACAGCAAGCGCGCACTGGCCGAGATCATCCACGAGCGCCTGGGCATTTCGGTCAACCCGGCGGCGATGTTCGATGTGCAGGTCAAGCGCATTCACGAATACAAACGCCAGTTGCTCAACCTGCTGCACACCGTGGCGCTCTACCAGGCGATTCGTGCCGAGCCGGGCACCGATTGGGTGCCGCGCGTGAAGATCTTCGCGGGCAAGGCTGCCGCGAGTTATCACCAGGCCAAGTTGATCATCAAGTTGACCAATGACATTGCGCGCACCGTCAATAACGACCCGACCGTGCGCGGTTTGCTCAAAGTGGTGTTCCTGCCCAACTACAACGTCAGCCTGGCGGAGAGCATTATTCCGGCGGCGGACCTTTCGGAGCAGATCTCTACCGCCGGCTTTGAAGCCTCGGGCACCAGCAACATGAAGTTCGGCCTCAACGGCGCGCTGACCATCGGCACCATGGACGGCGCCAACGTGGAGATGCACGAGCGCGTAGGCGCCGATCACATGTTCATCTTCGGCCTCAGCGCGCAGCAAGTCGAAGCCCGCAAGCACGCCGGTGAGTTCAACGCCGGGCCGGACATCGCGGCTTCGCATCGTTTGAACGATGTGCTGCAAGCGATCCGTGGCGGGGTGTTCTCGCCGGATGACCCAGGCCGTTATGTCGGCTTGATCGACGGGCTGATCGACTACGACCGCTTTCTGGTGTGTGCCGACTTCGATGCCTACTGGGACGCCCAGGCGCGCGTCGAGGCGCATTGGCATGACTCCAAGGCGTGGTGGCGTTCGGCTGTGCTGAATACCGCGCGCATGGGCTGGTTCTCGTCCGACCGCACCATCCGCGAGTACGCCACGGAGATCTGGAAAGCCCTCGACTAAACCCGGCGGTAGCAATTGTGGGAGGGGGCTTGCTCCCGATGCCGGTCTGTCAGTTGACGAATAAGTCGACTGACGCACCGCCATCGGGAGCAAGCCCCCTTGCACATTGTTTAGGCGCAAGCCATGAACTCTATTGGCGTTAATTCCTCTGATTAGAGGAAATAACCCTCGACTCGCGCTAAACTGCCCGGGTTTTCAAGCCCCCCATTGTCGTCCGGAGCCTTCCATGTCCCGCGTTACCCTGAGTCGCTATTTGATCGAGCAGACCCGCAGCAACAACACGCCTGCCGATCTGCGCTTCCTTATCGAAGTGGTGGCGCGTGCTTGCAAGGAAATCAGCCACGCCGTATCCAAAGGCGCGCTGGGCGGTGTCCTGGGCAGCATGGGCACTGAAAACGTGCAAGGCGAAGTGCAGAAGAAACTCGACGTGATCTCTAACGAGATCCTGCTTGAAGCCAACGAATGGGGCGGTCACCTGGCCGGCATGGCGTCCGAAGAAATGGACAATGCCTACCAGATCCCGGGCAAGTACCCGAAAGGCGCCTACCTGTTGGTGTTCGACCCACTGGACGGCTCGTCCAACATCGACATCAACGCACCGGTCGGCACGATCTTCTCGGTACTGCGTTGCCCGAACGAATACCTGAGCCAAAACGAAGCCCTTAACGAAAACGCCTTTTTGCAGCCAGGCACCGAGCAAGTTGCCGCCGGTTACGCGATCTACGGCCCGCAAACCATGCTGGTGCTGACCCTGGGCGATGGCGTCAAAGGTTTCACCCTGGACCGCGAAATGGGCAGCTTTGTGCTGACCCACGAAGACATCACCATTCCTGCCTCCACGCAGGAATTCGCGATCAACATGTCCAACCAGCGCCACTGGGAAGAACCGGTAAAGCGCTACGTGAACGAGTTGATGGAAGGCGAAGAAGGCCCGTTGAAGAAGAACTTCAACATGCGCTGGGTGGCCGCGATGGTTGCCGACGTGCACCGCATCCTGACCCGTGGCGGCCTGTTCATGTACCCACGTGACAGCCGTGAGCCTGCCAAGCCGGGCAAACTGCGCCTGATGTACGAAGCCAACCCGATGTCGTTCCTGGTTGAGCAGGCGGGCGGTGCGTCCACCGACGGCCACCAGCGCATCCTCGACATCCAGCCTGAAGGCCTGCACCAGCGCGTAGCGGTGTTCCTGGGCTCCAAGGAAGAAGTTGAGCGTGTGACCGGTTACCACAAAAAGTAAGTGCGGTGAGGGAGCTTGCTCCCTCGCTACGTTCAAGACGTGAGGTTTTGAACGGCAACAAGCCCCGAAACGTTTCAGCGTTTGCGGGGCTTTTTTGTTTTCGCGCACCGGGAACCAGACCCCGCTTTTCCCTTCTAAGCTTCTGGCAGATACCCCAGCTGCGTTGTCCCTCCAGGAGTTTTTCCATGTCGTTACGCCGTCTCGCCTTGCTGACTTTTTGCGTGCTTTTGGCCGCTTGCAGCAAGGTTAACCAAGAAAATTACGCGAAGTTGTCGGCGGGCATGGCCAAGGCTGAGGTGGAGTCGTTGCTGGGCACGCCAACCGATTGTTCCGGCGCGCTGGGCATGTCCAGCTGCACCTGGGGCGATAAAGAAAGCTTTATCAGCGTTCAATATGCCGGTGACAAGGTTCTGATGTTTTCCGGGCAAGGCCTGAAGTAAACCGGGGCGCGAGCCTGCGGGAGAAGAAGAATGATGCGTTTTGTTTTATGCCTTTGTGCCAGCCTGTTTTTGGCGGGCTGCGCCAGTCATTCTGGCGATGATCTGCAACCCAAAACAGCCAACAACGTCAATCTCAAGCGTTACCAGGGCACCTGGTACGAATTGGCGCGATTGCCGATGTACTTCCAGCGCAACTGCGCGCAGTCCGAAGCCCGCTACACCTTGCTGCCTGATGGCGATATGTCGGTGTTCAACCGCTGCCTCACCAGCGAGTGGAAGTGGGAAGAAGCCAAGGGCACGGCCACGCCGCAAGTGCCTGGCAAGACCGACAAGCTCTGGGTCGAATTCAATAATTGGTTTACCGCGCTGCTGCCGGGTGTTGCCAAGGGCGATTACTGGGTGCTGTACGTCAGCGATGACTACAAAACCGCCATCGTAGGCAGCCCGAGCCGACGCTACATGTGGATCTTGTCGCGCACCCCGACGGTGAATACCGACACCCGCGAAGACCTGCTGAGCAGGGCGCGCCAACAAGGGTATGACACCACGCGATTGATCTGGCGTACCTCGGACAAACAGATGGCCAAAACCTCGCAGTAACCCGAGAAGGCCATTGATCTAATGTGGGAGCTGGCAAGCCAGCTCCCACATTTGTCAGGTGTCGCCTGTTAGCCGAGCAGGTCTCTCAAGACTTGCGTGAATGCGCGGCTGCTCTCTTCCTCGCCAGCATGATGCCCATCGCGCACCACCCACTTGCCGTTCACCAGTACATCACGCACTTGCCGATCGCCACCGGCAAACAGCCAGCGATTGAGAATTGCGTCTTCAGTCGCGGTCGCCAGGTACGGGTCGTTGCCGTCGAGTACCAACCAGTCTGCGCGCTTGCCCACTTCCAGACGGCCAATTGGCTGGCCCAGCGCCTGCGCGCCGCCGTCCAGTGCAGCATCGAACAGCGTGCGGCCGACCATCGGCTGATCACTGCGATACACGCGATTACGCCGCTGATCGCGCAGGCGCTGGCCATATTCGAGCCAGCGCAATTCTTCCACCACACTCAGCGACACATGGCTGTCGGAGCCAATGCCCATGCGCCCGCCTTGGGCAAGAAAATCCACCGCCGGGAAAATCCCGTCGCCCAGGTTGGCCTCAGTGGTCAGGCACAAGCCGGCAATCGCGCGGCTGTTGGCCATGCGCGTGACCTCGTCAGCATCGGCGTGAGTGGCGTGCACCAGGCACCAGCGCTCATCGACTTCAACGTTGTCATACAGCCATTGCAGCGGGCGTTTGCCGCTCCAGGCCAGGCAGTCGTCGACTTCTTTTTGCTGCTCGGCAATATGAATATGCACCGGGCAAGCCTTGTCGCTGGCGGCCAGGACTTCATGGATTTGCAGCGGCGTGACCGCGCGCAGCGAGTGAAAACACAGGCCTGATTGCTGCGCCGGTTGCGCGGCCAGAATCGGTTTCAGGCGCGCTTGCAGGTCGAGGTAATCCTCGGTGCTATTGATAAAGCGTCGCTGGCCTTCGTTCGGCGCCTGGCCACCAAAGCCTGCGTGGGTGTACAGCACTGGCAGCAGCGTCAGGCCAATCCCGCTGCTCGCCGCCGCCTGGCTGATCTGCCGCGACAGCTCGACGCGATCGGCATACGGTTGGCCGCCGGCACCGTGGTGCACGTAGTGAAACTCAGCCACGGAGGTATAACCGGCCTTGAGCATTTCGATGTAAAGCTGCCGCGCGATGATCTGCAATTGGTCCGGGCTGATCTTGCCGACCATGCGGTACATCAAGTCGCGCCAGGTCCAGAAACTGTCATTCGGGTTGCCTGCCACTTCTGCCAAGCCGGCCATGGCACGCTGAAATGCATGCGAATGCAGGTTGGGCATACCTGCCAACACCGGGCCTCTCAGCCGTTCGGCGTGTTCTGCACTGGCATTCGGCTCAACGTGTGTCAGCAGGCCATCGGCGCTGACTTCAAAGCGTACATCGTTGGCCCATCCACTAGGCAGCAGCGCGCGTTCGGCAAAGAAAGCGGACATGATCAAGGCACCCCGGTCGTGTGTTTATTTGTATATACATATACAGACGTTTGCCTGCTCGGTAAACTCCGGCAATCTATGCATCTTTTCCCCCTGCAAGGATTCCCTGTGCCGACTCCGCCTGCCAAGTCTTCGCTGGCTGCCCACATGGACGAAAGTCCGGCGCCCTTGTATGCCCGCGTCAAACAAATGATCAGCCAGCAGATCCTCAACGGCAATTGGCCGCCGCATTACCGCGTGCCGTCAGAGAGCGAACTGGTCAGCCAATTGGGCTTCAGCCGCATGACCATCAACCGCGCGCTGCGTGAGCTCACCGCCGAAGGGTTGCTGGTGCGCATGCAAGGCGTCGGCACTTTCGTCGCCGAGCCCAAGAGCCAATCGGCGCTGTTTGAAGTGCACAACATTGCCGATGAGATCGCCTCCCGCGGTCATCGGCACACCTGCCAAGTCATCACCTTGGGCGAAGAGGCCGCCGGTTCCGAGCGCGCCGTCGCCCTGGAAATGCGCGAAGGCGGGCGGGTGTTCCACTCGCTGATCGTGCATTTTGAAAACGATATTCCGGTGCAAATCGAAGACCGGTTCGTCAACGCACTGGTCGCGCCGGAATACCTGCAGCAGGATTTCACGCAGCAAACCCCTTACGCGTATTTGAACCAAGTGGCGCCGCTGACCGAAGGCGAGC
Organism: Pseudomonas kitaguniensis; assembly: GCF_049199985.1. Taxonomy (NCBI): domain Bacteria; kingdom Pseudomonadati; phylum Pseudomonadota; class Gammaproteobacteria; order Pseudomonadales; family Pseudomonadaceae; genus Pseudomonas; species Pseudomonas kitaguniensis. Next base: position 151,639 of record NZ_JBLZPT010000013.1, on the reverse strand, counting down.
ACGTGGTTGAAGCGATCCTCGCCGATGCCGCTGAGTGCAAACTGTTGCAGATCGAGCCCAGCGAGCCATGCCTGTTGATTCGCAGACGCACCTGGTCGGGTCGCCAGCCGGTGACCGCCGCGCGTTTGATCCACCCCGGTTCCCGTCATAGCCTGGAAGGACGTTTCAGTAAATGAGTGAAGTGAAAGTCTGGCGCGCCGCCGATTACATTCGCATGCCGTGGAAAAACGGCGGCGGCAGCACCGAAGAAATCACGCGTGACGCAGGCACCGGCCTGGAGGGTTTTGGCTGGCGCTTGTCGATTGCCGACATTGCCGAGTCAGGCGGCTTTTCGACCTTCGAAGGTTACCAGCGCGTGATCACCGTGATCAAAGGCGCCGGCATGGTGCTGACGGTGGACGGCGAGGAGCAGCGCGGCTTGTTAACGCTGCAGCCGTTTGCGTTCAAGGGTGAGAGCGAAGTGTCGTGCCGCTTGATCACCGGGCCGATCCGCGACTTCAACCTGATTTATTCGCCTGAGCGCTACCATGCGCGCCTGCAGTGGATTGACGGCGTGCAGCGGTTTTTCAGCACCGCGCACACGGTGTTGGTGTTCAGCGTGGCGGATGAGGTGAAAGTGCTCGACCAAAAGCTCGGCCATCACGACTGCCTGCAAGTGGACGGTAACACTGGCCTGCTGGATCTCGCCGTCACCGGCCGCTGCTGCGTGATCGAACTGACTGCACGCGGTTAAAACGCTGCAAGCTCTGGCAACTCTGCAAACTCTGCAAACTGTGGAAACTGTGGAAACTGTGGAAACTGTGGAAACTGTGGAAACCTGTGGGAGGGGGCTTGCTCCCGATGGCGGTGTGTCAGCCAGTACATCTGGCACTGACACACCGCCATCGGGAGCAAGCCCCCTCCCACAATTGATCTGTGATTTTCACAAAATTTTGTTTCCAACCCTGTGCACCAATTTGTTACCGAATGCCCCAGCGTGGCGCAAACGCTCGCTGTCATAACAACCCGCCTGCGCTGCGAACCTCCCCCCAAACAAATTTAATCCCGCCCCGAAGCCTTAATTTTCAAGGCTTTTGCATGCCTCACAAAAAAATCTCCACAACCCACTCAGAAAGTTGGCCGCTCGATTGCATATGCTTGTATGTACAAGTAAAGGTGTGTGCGTAAGACTCCCTTTCGCACCCTCCATGTTCGCGCATCGTGCCGAGGAGTCCAGCTGTGACCGATTTTTCCGCTAAGCCTACTAAATACCGTGACGTCGAAATCCGCGCAGCCCGCGGTAACAAGCTCACCGCCAAAAGCTGGCTGACTGAAGCACCGCTGCGCATGCTGATGAACAACCTCGACCCACAAGTGGCCGAGAACCCGAAAGAACTGGTGGTGTACGGCGGTATCGGCCGTGCAGCGCGTAACTGGGAGTGCTACGACCAAATCGTCGAGAGCCTTACCCACCTGAATGACGACGAAACCCTGCTGGTGCAATCCGGCAAGCCGGTCGGCGTGTTCAAGACCCACAGCAATGCGCCGCGCGTATTGATCGCCAACTCCAACCTGGTGCCGCACTGGGCCAGTTGGGAACACTTCAACGAACTGGACGCCAAGGGCCTGGCCATGTACGGCCAGATGACCGCCGGCAGCTGGATCTACATCGGCAGCCAAGGCATCGTCCAGGGCACCTATGAAACCTTCGTCGAAGCCGGGCGCCAGCACTACGATTCGAACCTCAAGGGCCGTTGGGTACTCACCGCCGGGCTCGGCGGCATGGGCGGCGCGCAGCCGTTGGCCGCTACCCTGGCGGGCGCCTGCTCGCTGAACATTGAATGCCAACAGGTCAGCATCGATTTCCGCCTGGCCAGCCGTTATGTCGACGAGCAAGCCACCGACCTCGACGACGCCTTGGCGCGCATCGCCAAATACACCCAAGAAGGCAAGGCCATCTCCATCGCCCTGCTGGGCAACGCGGCTGAAATTCTGCCGGAACTGGTCAAGCGCGGCGTGCGCCCCGACATGGTCACCGACCAGACCAGCGCCCACGACCCGCTCAATGGTTACCTGCCGGCTGGCTGGACGTGGGACGAATACCGCGCCCGCGCCAAGACCGAACCGGCAGCCGTGATCAAGGCCGCCAAACAGTCGATGGCCGTGCACGTGAAAGCGATGCTCGAGTTCCAAAAACAGGGCATTCCGACCTTCGACTACGGCAACAACATTCGCCAGATGGCGCAAGAAGAAGGCGTCGAAAACGCCTTCGACTTCCCCGGTTTTGTACCGGCGTACATCCGCCCGCTGTTCTGCCGTGGCATCGGCCCGTTCCGCTGGGCTGCACTGTCGGGCGACCCGCAGGACATCTACAAGACCGACGCCAAAGTCAAAGAGCTGATCCCCGACGACGCCCACCTGCACAACTGGCTGGACATGGCCCGCGAGCGCATCAGCTTCCAGGGCCTGCCGGCGCGTATCTGCTGGGTTGGCCTCGGCCAGCGCGCCAAGTTGGGCCTGGCGTTCAACGAAATGGTCCGCAGCGGCGAGTTGTCGGCGCCGGTCGTCATTGGCCGTGACCACCTCGACTCCGGCTCGGTTGCAAGCCCCAACCGCGAAACCGAATCCATGCAAGACGGCTCCGACGCCGTGTCCGATTGGCCACTGCTTAACGCCTTGCTCAACACCGCGAGCGGCGCGACCTGGGTTTCGCTGCACCATGGCGGCGGCGTGGGCATGGGCTTCTCCCAGCATTCGGGCATGGTGATTGTGTGCGACGGCACCGATGAGGCGGCCGAGCGTATTGCCCGCGTGCTGCACAACGACCCGGCCACCGGCGTGATGCGCCACGCAGACGCCGGTTACCAGATCGCCATCGACTGCGCCAAAGAGCAGGGCTTGAACCTGCCGATGATCAAGTAAGCCAGCGCCACCCAGAAAACAATCCATCAGAGGTTGAACACCCATGGCTGCAAATGACGCGCGTGCAAGCACCACCCCGTTGATCGAGCGGCGTTCGATCGACTACATCCCGGAATCGGAACGCCACGGCCGTCTCTTCAGCCAGTTCACCCTGTGGCTGGGTGCCAACCTGCAGATCACCGCCATCGTCACCGGTGCGTTGGCCGTGGTGTTGGGCGGTGATGTGTTCTGGTCGTTGATCGGCCTGCTGATCGGTCAATTGCTCGGCGGCGGCGTCATGGCGTTGCATGCGGCGCAAGGGCCAAAGCTCGGGCTGCCGCAGATGATTTCCAGCCGCGTGCAGTTCGGCGTGTATGGCGCGGCCATCCCGATTGTGCTGGTGTGTTTGATGTACCTGGGGTTCACCGCAACCGGCACGGTGCTTTCCGGCCAGGCGCTGGGCCAGTTGTTTGGCGTCAGCGACAGCGTTGGCATCCTGATCTTCGCCAGTGTCATCGTGCTGGTCACGGTGCTCGGTTACCGGGTGATCCATTTCATCGGCCGTGTCGCCAGCGTCATTGGCGTGATCGCCTTTGTTTACCTGTTCAGTCGGCTGATCAGCCAGACCGACGTGGGCGCACTCCTGCAAATCCGCCACTTCAGTTGGAGCAGTTTTTTGCTCGCAGTGTCGCTCGCGGCCTCCTGGCAAATCGCTTTCGGCCCTTACGTGGCCGACTATTCACGCTACTTGCCGCGCAACACGTCGTCGCTGAAAACCTTTCTGGCGGCTGGCGCGGGCTCGGTGATTGGCGCGCAGGTGGCGATGATCCTCGGCGTGTTTGCCGCCGCCATGTCCAACGGGCAGTTCGCCGGTCACGAGGTGGCCTACATCGTCGGTTTGGGCGGCACCGGTGCGACGGCTGCGTTGCTGTACTTCAGCATCGCGTTCGGCAAAGTGACTATCTCTACGCTCAACTCCTACGGCAGCTTCATGTGCATTGCGACCATCATCAGTGGCTTTCGCGGTCGCCTGGAGGTGACGCGCATGCAGCGGCTGGTGTTCGTGCTGGTGATCGTCGGTGCTGCAACCCTGATCGCCTTGCTCGGCCAGCACTCGTTCCTCGGTGCATTCAAGTCCTTCATCTTGTTCCTGCTGGCGTTTTTTACGCCATGGAGTGCGATCAACCTGGTGGACTACTACTGCATCACCCGCGACCGTTATGACGTACCGGCGCTGGCCGATCCGACCGGTCGCTACGGCCGCTGGAACCCGCTCGGTATCAGCGTTTACGTGTTTGGTGTGCTGGTGCAATTGCCGTTCATCTCCACCAAGTTCTACACCGGCCCGCTGGTGGCCGCGTTGGGTGATGTGGATATTTCCTGGATCATCGGCCTGGTGCTGCCCGCCGCCCTTTACTACCTGTGTGCGAAAAAATGGCACGGCGCAGTCCCCGAACACCTGATCCTGCCGGTAGAGCAGGGCGCTACACGCATAACTACCCCTAAAAATAACGGGCTGACTGCACAAGCCTGATGGGACGTGGACAGGGCAGGACGCCTACTGACTGCCGTAATCCATTTCAAGATTGGGAGCGTCACAACAATGAAAATGACTAAGACCCTGCTGGCGACAGTGTTCTCTGTGAGCGTGTTGGCGAGTGCTGGCGCGCAGGCGGCCGGCTGGTGCGAATCCGGTAAACCGGTGAAATTCGCAGGCCTGAACTGGGAAAGCGGCATGTTGCTCACCGACATCCTGCAAACCGTCCTCGAAAAGGGCTACGACTGCAAAACCGACAGCCTGCCGGGCAATTCCATCACCATGGAAAACGCCCTGAGCAGCAATGACATTCAGGTGTTCGCCGAAGAATGGGTCGGCCGCAGCGAAGTCTGGAACAAGGCCGAGAAGGCCGGCAAAGTCGTCGGCGTGGGTGCGCCGATTGTGGGCGCCATTGAAGGTTGGTACGTGCCGCGTTACGTGATCGAAGGCGATGCCAAACGCAAACTCGAAGCCAAGGCGCCGGGCCTGAAAAGCATCGCCGACCTGGCCAAATATGCCGCCGTGTTCAAGGACCAGGAAGAACCGTCCAAGGGCCGTTTCTACAACTGCCCGGCCGGCTGGACCTGTGAGCTGGACAACAGCGAAATGCTCAAAAGCTATGGCCTCGAAAGCACCTACACTAACTTCCGCCCTGGCACCGGCCCGGCGCTGGATGCGGCAGTGCTGTCGAGCTACAAGCGCGGCGAGCCGATTCTGTTCTATTACTGGTCGCCAACCCCGCTGATGGGCCAGGTCGACCTGGTCAAGCTGGAAGAAAAACCCGGCGTGGATAAAAGCGTGAGCATCAAAGTTGGCCTGTCGAAAGCCTTCCACGAGCAAGCGCCTGAACTGGTCGCCGTGCTGGAAAAGGTCAACCTGCCCATCGACCTGCTGAACCAGAACTTGGGCCGCATGGCCAAGGAACGAATTGAGTCGCCGAAACTGGCGAAAATTTTCCTCAAGGAACATCCTGAAGTCTGGCACGCCTGGGTGAGTGAAGACGCAGCCAAAAAAATCGACGCGGCCTTGTAGGTTAAGTGCGCCCGCACGCCTCAACAGGCGAGCGGGCGCCCAGCCACAACCCACTGGATCGAGAGCACGCTATGTTTCCTGAGAGTTTTACGTTTTCCATCGCCGACTGGGTCAACGGTTGGGTCGACTCACTGGTCACTAACTACGGTGATGTGTTCCGGCACATCTCCGACACCCTGCTATGGGCCATCGTCAACCTGGAAGGGTTGTTGCGCGCGGCGCCCTGGTGGCTGATGTTGGCCATCGTCGGCGGCATTGCCTGGCACGCCACCCGCAAGGTGCTGACCACGGCGGTGATTGTCGGCTTGCTGTTCCTGGTGGGCGCGGTTGGCCTGTGGGACAAGCTGATGCAAACCCTGGCGCTGATGATGGTTGCCACGGTGATCTCGGTGCTGATCGGCATTCCGCTGGGCATTTTGTCGGCGCGCAGCAATCGCCTGCGTTCGGTGTTGATGCCGCTGCTCGACATCATGCAAACCATGCCGAGCTTTGTGTACCTGATTCCGGTGTTGATGCTGTTCGGCCTGGGCAAGGTGCCGGCGATTTTCGCCACGGTGATCTACGCCGCGCCGCCGCTGATCCGCCTGACCGACTTGGGCATTCGCCAAGTCGATGGCGAGGTCATGGAAGCCATCAACGCGTTCGGTGCCAACCGCTGGCAGCAACTGTTCGGCGTGCAACTGCCGCTGGCATTGCCAAGCATCATGGCCGGTATCAACCAGACCACCATGATGGCGCTGTCGATGGTGGTGATCGCCTCGATGATCGGCGCGCGTGGCTTGGGTGAGGATGTACTGGTGGGCATTCAGACCCTTAACGTCGGCCGAGGCCTGGAAGCCGGGCTGGCGATCGTGATTCTTGCAGTGGTCATCGACCGCATTACCCAGGCCTATGGTCGTCCACGGCACGAGGCGAGCAAATGACTAGCGTCAGCAAAATTGAAGTTAAAAACGTCTTCAAGATTTTCGGTAACCGCTCCAAAGAAGCCCTGGCGCTGATTGGTCAGGGCAAGAGCAAAGACCAGGTGCTGGCCGAAACCGGTTGCGTGGTGGGCGTGAACGACTTGTCGCTGAGCATCGCTACCGGCGAGATTTTTGTGATCATGGGCCTGTCGGGCTCGGGTAAGTCCACGCTGGTGCGCCACTTCAACCGCCTGATCGACCCTACCAGTGGCGCGATCCTGGTGGACGGCGAAGACATCCTGCAACTCGACATGGACGCCCTGCGCCAATTTCGTCGGCACAAGATCAGCATGGTGTTCCAGAGTTTTGGCTTGTTGCCGCACAAGAGCGTGCTCGACAACGTTGCCTACGGCCTCAAAGTGCGCGGCGAAACCAAGCAGGTGTGCGCCGAGCGCGCCCTGCACTGGGTCGAAACCGTGGGCCTGAAGGGCTACGAAAACAAATACCCGCATCAGTTGTCCGGTGGCATGCGCCAACGTGTCGGCCTGGCCCGCGCACTGGCGGCTGACACCGACATCATTCTGATGGATGAAGCCTTCAGCGCCCTCGACCCGTTGATCCGCGCCGAGATGCAGGACCAGTTGCTGGCGCTGCAAAAGACCCTGCACAAAACCATCGTATTCATCACCCACGACCTCGACGAGGCCGTGCGCATCGGCAACCGCATTGCAATCCTCAAGGACGGCAAGCTGATACAGGTCGGCACGCCTCGCGAGATCCTGCATTCGCCGGCGGATGAGTATGTGGACCGTTTTGTTCAGCGGCGCGCGGCGGTGGTCTGATCCGAAAGGTGTGGTGCGGCTGCTGGCCCTTTCGCGAGCAAGCCCGCTCCCACATTTGGAATGCATTTCCCCTGTGGGAGGGGCGGTTCGACGCTTCGACTTGCTCCCGAAGAGGCCAGTGAAGCTGCACAAGAATTGAAGAAGGTACAAAGATGTCCCAGGCAGCAAAAATCATCATCGCCGACGCCCCGCTGCGTTGGCAGGACGTGGTCGCCGTCGCACGCTTTGGCGCCGTACTCGAACTCTCAGGCCAGGCCTGGGCGCGTATCGACAACGCCCAAGCCATCGTGCAGCGCATCGTCGCCAGCGGCGAACGTGCGTATGGCGTCAACACCGGGCTGGGCGCGCTGTGCAATGTGTCGCTTAAAGGTGAGCAACTCAGCCAGTTGTCGCGCAACACTTTGCTGAGCCATGCCTGTGGCGTCGGCCCGACGCTCAGCGACGAGCAAACCCGCGCGATCATTTGCGCCGCAATTATCAACTACAGCCACGGCAAATCCGGCCTGCACCCGCAGGTGGTGCAGGCGTTGCTCGCGCTGCTCAACCACGGCATCACGCCGCAGGTGCCGTCGCAGGGTTCGGTGGGTTATTTGACCCACATGGCCCACGTGGGCGTGGCCTTGCTCGGTGTTGGCACGGTGAGCTATCGCGGCCAAATCGTCAGCGCACAACACGCCCTGAACGCCGAGGGTTTGCAGCCGGTGGTGCTCGGCGCCAAAGACGGCCTGTGCCTGGTCAACGGCACGCCATGCATGACCGGCCTGAGCTGCCTGGCCCTGGCTGACGCGCAGCATTTGTTGCAATGGGCCGACGTGATCGGCGCCATGAGTTTTGAAGCGCAGCGCGGGCAGATCGACGCGTTTGACGAAGAAATCATCGCCCTCAAACGCCATCCAGGCATGCAGCTCGTCGGCAGCAACCTGCGTGCCTTGCTCGACGGCAGTGAGGTGATCGCCAGCAGCAAAGGCCTGCGTACCCAGGATGCCTTGAGCATTCGCTCGATCCCGCAGATTCACGGCGCAGCGCGTGACCAAATTCAACACGCGACTCGCCAGGTCGAGACCGAACTCAACAGCGCCACCGACAACCCGCTGGTACTCGGCACGCCGCACAACTACCGCGTGGTTTCACAGGCCAACCCGCACGGGCAGTCTGTGGCGCTGGCCGCCGACCTTATGGCCATCGCCATGGCCGAAATCGGCTCGGTGGCCGAACGCCGCCTCGACCGCCTGATCAACCCGCACGTCAGCGGCTTGCCGGCCTTTCTGGTCAGCGACCCCGGGGTTAACTCCGGGATGATGATCGTGCAGTACGTCGCCGCGTCCTTGTGCGGGCAAAACCGCCAGTTGGCGCAACCGGCGGTGCTCGACAACTTCGTCACCTCGGGCCTGCAGGAAGATCACCTGAGCATGGGCACCAACGCCGCGCTCAAGCTGCATCAGCTGTTGGCCAACGTCACCCAAATTCTTGCCATCGAGTATTTGCTGGCGGCCCAGGCGTTCGAGTTTCTCAAGGGCCAGCGTTTCGGCGCGGGCACCGACAAGGCCTGGCGTTTGTTGCGTGAGGTCGTACCGGCTTACGCGCAAGACCGCTGGCTGGCGCCGGATATTGCGAGCGCCGCCAAGCTGCTTAAAGACACCGCTTTACCTCATTTGCGTTGAACAATAATTTTCAAGGAGCATGAATGTGACTGCGCTAAACCTGATTCCAGGCCAACTGAGCCTTGCCCAACTGCGGGCCATCTACCAGCAGCCGGTAACCCTCAGCCTGGATGACAGCGCCACGGCGCAGATCGACGCCAGTGTGGCCTGCGTGGAGCAGATACTCGCCGAGAACCGCACCGCCTACGGCATCAATACCGGTTTCGGCCTGCTGGCCTCGACCCGCATCGCCAGTGCGGACCTGCAAAACCTTCAGCGTTCCCTGGTGCTGTCGCATGCTGCCGGTGTCGGCGAGCCAATCAGCGACGCGCTGGTGCGGTTGGTCATGGTGCTCAAGGTCAACAGCCTGAGCCGTGGGTTCTCGGGGATTCGTCGGCAGGTCATCGACGCGCTGATCGCGCTGATCAATGCCGAGGTGTACCCGCACATTCCGCTGAAAGGTTCGGTCGGCGCCTCCGGCGATTTGGCGCCACTGGCGCATATGTCGCTGGTGCTGCTGGGCGAAGGCAAAGCGCGCTACAAGGGCGAATGGCTGGAGGCGACCGAGGCGCTGAAAGTCGCCGGCCTGACGCCGCTGACCCTCGCCGCCAAAGAAGGCCTGGCGCTGCTCAACGGCACCCAAGTGTCTACCGCCTATGCGTTGCGCGGCCTGTTTGAAGGTGAAGACTTATTTGCCGGCGCACTCGCCTGTGGTGCCCTGACCGTCGAGGCCGTGCTGGGCTCGCGCTCGCCGTTCGACGCGCGTATTCACGCGGCGCGTGGCCAGCGTGGGCAGATCGACTCGGCGGCGGCCTATCGCGCGTTGCTGGGTGAAAGCAGCCAGGTGTCGCAGTCGCACCAGAACTGCGACAAGGTGCAAGACCCGTACTCGCTGCGTTGCCAGCCGCAAGTCATGGGCGCCTGCCTGACCCAGTTCCGCCAGGCCGCCGAGGTGCTGGTGGTGGAAGCCAACGCCGTGTCGGATAACCCGCTGGTGTTTGCCGCCGAAGGTGACGTGATTTCCGGCGGCAACTTCCACGCCGAGCCGGTGGCCATGGCCGCCGATAACATGGCGTTGGCCATTGCCGAAATCGGTTCGCTGAGTGAGCGGCGTATCTCGCTGATGATGGACAAGCACATGTCGCAACTGCCGCCGTTTCTGGTCGGCAATGGCGGCGTGAACTCCGGTTTCATGATCGCCCAAGTGACCGCTGCGGCGCTTGCCAGCGAAAACAAAGCACTGGCGCATCCGCACAGCGTCGACAGCCTGCCAACCTCGGCTAACCAGGAAGACCACGTGTCGATGGCGCCCGCTGCGGGCAAACGTTTGTGGGAAATGGCCGAGAACACCCGTGGTGTGTTGGCGGTGGAATGGCTGGCCGCGTGCCAGGGCCTGGACCTGCGCAATGGTTTGAAAACCTCGCCGACGCTGGAAAAAGCCCGCGAAATTTTGCGCGACAAAGTCGCGTTCTACGACAAGGACCGGTTCTTCGCCCCCGACATCATCGCCGCCACCGAGCTGCTCGCCAGCCGCTGCCTGAATGAACTGGTGCCTGCGCAACTGCTGCCGAGCCTCTGAGCCCGCAAAGCTTTGTCTCATCGATAATTCAGGGAGGCGTTGATGAAAACGCTTTGGCAACACTGCCACATCGCAACCATGGCCGACGGCAAGTATTCGATCATCGAAGACGCCGCGCTGGTCACGCACGGTTCGCTGATCGCATGGATCGGCCCGCGTAGCGAGCTGCCGGCCGCCGATTATGCGCAGGTGCATGACCTGCAAGGCGCATGGGTCACCCCCGGGCTGATCGACTGCCATACCCACACCGTGTTCGGCGGCAATCGCAGCGGCGAATTCGAGCAGCGCCTTGAGGGCGCAAGCTACGCCGACATCGCCGCCCAGGGTGGCGGCATTGCCAGCACCGTACGCGCCACCCGCGCAGCCAGCGAAGATCAGCTGTTTGACAGCGCCCACAAACGCTTGCGCAGTTTGCTGCGTGACGGCGTGACCACGGTGGAGATCAAATCCGGCTATGGCCTCGACCTTGCCAGCGAGCGCAAGTTGCTGCGGGTGATTCGTCGCCTCGGCGAAGCGCTGCCGGTCAGCGTGCGTGCCACCTGCCTTGCGGCTCACGCGTTGCCGCCGGAGTACAAGGATCGCGCGGACGACTACATCGATCACATCTGCGACGAGATGCTGCCAGCACTCGCCGCAGAAGGGCTGGTGGACGCGGTGGACGCCTTTTGCGAATACCTGGCCTTTTCCCCGGCGCAGGTGGAACGCGTGTTTAAAGTCGCCCGGCAACTTGGCCTGCCGGTGAAGTTGCACGCCGAGCAACTCTCGTCACTGCACGGGTCCAGCCTGGCCGCGCGCTACCACGCGTTGTCCGCCGACCATTTGGAATTCATGACCGAAGCGGACGCCATCGCCATGGCGGCGTCCGGCACCGTCGCCGTGCTGCTGCCCGGCGCGTTTTACTTCCTGCGCGAAACCCAGTTGCCGCCGATGGACGCTCTGCGCAAACACGGCGTGAAAATCGCCATCGCCAGCGACCTTAACCCCGGCACCTCGCCGGCGTTGTCGGTGCGGTTGATGCTGAACATGGCCTGCACGCTGTTCCGCATGACCCCGGAAGAGGCGTTGGCCGGTGCCACGCAACACGCCGCCAGCGCGTTGGGCATGGGCGACACGCATGGTTCGCTGGAGGTCGGCAAAGTCGCCGATTTTGTCGCCTGGCAAATTGATCGCCCCGCTGACCTGGCCTACTGGCTGGGTGGCGAGTTGGATAAACGCGTGGTGCGCCACGGCGTCGACGTGACTGTTTAAGGAGGAGTGTTGTGGATAAGGTTCTGAGCTTCAAACAAGGCCGCGTGCCGCTGCTGATCAGCATGCCGCATGCAGGGTTGCGCCTGACGCCTGCGGTTGAGGCCGGGTTGATCGACGCGGCGCAAAGCCTGCCGGACACCGACTGGCATATCCCCACGCTGTACGACTTTGCCGAAGCGCTGGGTGCCAGCACGTTGGCAGCCGAGTACTCGCGGTTTGTCATCGACCTGAACCGGCCCTCGGACGACACACCCTTGTATGCCGGCGCCACCACCGGGCTTTACCCGGCAACCTTGTTCGAGGGCGTGCCGTTGTTCCGTGAGGGGCTGGAGCCGTCCAAGGAGGAGCGCGCTACTTACCTTGAGAAAATTTGGGTGCCCTACCACCGCACCCTGCAAGACGAGCTGGCACGGCTCAAGGCCGAGTTTGGCTACGCACTGCTGTTTGACGCGCATTCGATTCGCTCAGTGATCGCGCACCTGTTCGACGGCAAGCTGCCGGACTTCAACCTCGGTACCTTCAACGGCGCTGCCTGCGACCCGGAACTGGCCAGCCAGTTGCAAGCCATCTGCGCCACTCATCCGCAGTACACCCACGTGCTCAACGGGCGCTTCAAGGGCGGGCATATCACCCGGCACTACGGCAACCCGGCGCAGGCTATTCACGCGGTGCAGCTGGAGTTGTGCCAAAGCACTTATATGGAAGAGTTCGAGCCGTTCCGTTATCGCACCGACTTGGCCGAGCCGACACGCGTGGTGCTCAAGCAGTTACTGCAAAGCCTTCTGGCGTGGGGGCGCAAGCGCTACGGCTGATAAGCCATGAAGTGAGGGCTGTTGTGGCGAGCCTGCCACAACAGCCCGCTCGCCACAGGGCTGAAACACGTCTAATTGCTCAAGGACATGCTCATTGCACAATTCGGGTTTATGATGCCGGACGGCAAGAATAATCGACGTCCCCCCAGGGATGGACCCGACACCCTACGGAGCGCGCAATGCAGACTTGGTACCCGCAGATCAAACCCTATGCCCGCCACGATCTGGCAGTCGATGACACCCACACGCTGTACGTCGATGAAAGCGGCTCCCCCGAAGGCTTGCCCGTCGTATTTATCCATGGTGGCCCTGGCTCGGGTTGCGACGCCCAAAGCCGCTGCTACTTCGATCCAAACCTGTACCGAATCGTCACCTTCGACCAACGCGGTTGCGGTCGCTCCACGCCTCGCGCCAGCCTCGAAAACAACACCACGTGGGACCTGGTCGCAGACCTTGAGCGTATCCGTGAACACTTGGGTATCGATAAATGGGTGCTGTTCGGCGGCTCCTGGGGCTCGACCCTGGCGCTGGCCTACGCGCAAACCCACCCCGAGCGCGTGCATGGACTGATCGTGCGTGGCATTTTCCTGGCGCGCCCGCAGGATATTCGCTGGTTCTACCAGGAGGGCGCCAGCCGTCTGTTTCCGGATTACTGGCAGGACTACATCGCGCCGATCCCGGCCGACGAGCGCCACGACATGGTCGCCGCTTACCACAAACGCCTGACCGGCAACGACCAGATCGCCCAGATGCACGCGGCCAAAGCCTGGTCCGGCTGGGAAGGGCGCATGTTGGGCCTGTGCCCGAGCCCGCAGCACGTTGAACGGTTTTCCGAGCCGCAGCGTGCGCTGTCCATCGCGCGTATCGAATGCCATTACTTCACCAACAACTCCTTCCTGGAGCCCAACCAGCTGATTCGCGACATGCACAAGATCGCCCATCTGCCTGGCGTAATCATCCATGGCCGCTACGATATGATTTGCACGCTGGACAATGCCTGGGACCTGCACCAGGCGTGGCCCAACAGTGAGTTGCAAGTGATTCGCGAAGCCGGACATGCCGCGTCCGAGCCCGGCATTACCGATGCATTGGTGCGCGCAACCGGCGAGATGGCACGGCGCCTGCTTGATCTGCCACCAGAAGAAGCATGAAGGGCCTGTTGCAACGGGTGAGTGGCGCCCGGGTCGAAGTCGCGGGGGAAATTGTAGGGGCGATTGATCAGGGTTTGCTGGTGCTGGTGGCCGTCGAACCTTTAGATACGCAAGAGAGCGCCGACAAACTGTTGCACAAGCTGCTTAACTATCGGGTGTTCAGCGACGACGAAGGCAAGATGAACCTGTCGTTGAAGGATGTCGGTGGCGGTTTGCTGCTGGTCTCGCAGTTCACTCTGGCGGCGGATACCAAAAGCGGGTTGCGGCCGAGCTTCTCCACGGCGGCGCCTCCAGCCCTCGGGGCAGCGCTTTTTGATCACTTGTTGTTACAAGCGCAACAATTGCATGGCAAGGTGGCTTCAGGGCGTTTTGGCGCGGATATGCAGGTGCATTTGGTCAATGATGGCCCTGTGACATTCCTCATACAGACATGAATGGTTTAAAAACGACTTTAATGCCTAAAAACGTACGGTTTCGCTACAAATACTTCGTTGTCCCTGATGCGTTGTACCGCGGGCTACTAGATAATCGCGCGCTACGGGGATCAGCGTTGTTTGGTCCATTTTTGACTTAGGTAGAGACTTGTCCGACGTTCATTGGGGAATCATTTTCACCCAAGGGAGTCGGAACAATGCTCGCCAACCTGGCATATAGATAGCTGGCCGTTGGTTTTTTGATTCGTTTTCGGCGAGGGTTGCTCGTGATTGTTAGTCCCTGTAATGCACCAAAATTGTCTGCCAAACGGTTACGAAACGCACTGGTAACGGGCTCTGCCCTGTTTTGCCTGTTCGGCGCGGGTCAACTGTGGGCATTCAGTCTGGATGATGTGTCGGCCAAAGCTAAAGAGCTGGCCGGGCAAAAATACGAAGCACCGCGCAGCAATCTGCCGAACGAATTTCGCGAAATGAAATTCGCCGATTATCAGAAAATTCGCTTCCGTAACGAAAAAGCCGAGTGGGCCGATCAGAACACGCCGTTCAAGCTGTCCTTCTATCACCAGGGTATGCACTTTGATACGCCGGTGAAAATCAACGAAGTGACTGCCGACAGCGTGCATGAGATCAAGTACGACCCGACGCGTTTCGATTTCGGCGACGTGAAGTTTGATCCAAAAGCCACCGAACAACTGGGTTATGCCGGTTTCCGTGTGCTGTACCCGATCAACAAAGACGACAAACAAGACGAAATCATGACCATGCTCGGCGCCAGCTACTTCCGCGTCGTTGGTAAAGGCCAGGCTTATGGCCTGTCCGCGCGTGGCATGGCGATCGACACTGCGTTGCCGTCCGGTGAAGAATTCCCGCGTTTCACCGAGTTCTGGATCGAACGTCCAAAACCGGGTGAAAAGCAGCTGGTGATTTTTGCCCTGCTGGACTCGCCACGCGCTACCGGCGCGTATCGCCTGACGCTGCGCCCTGGCACCGACACCATTGTCGACGTCAAGTCGCAGATGTTCCTGCGCGACAAGGTCACCAAACTCGGCGTTGCCCCGTTGACCAGCATGTTCCTGTTCGGCGCGAACCAGCCGTCGAAAGTGCTCAACTACCGTCGTGAGCTGCACGATTCCAGCGGCCTGTCGATTCATGCCGGTAACGGCGAGTGGATCTGGCGCCCGCTGAACAATCCAAAACACTTGTCGGTCAGCAACTTCAGCGTCGAGAACCCGCGCGGGTTCGGCCTGCTGCAACGTGGCCGTGACTTCAGCCACTACGAAGACCTCGACGACAACTACGACAAGCGCCCAAGCGCCTGGATCGAGCCTGAGGGTGACTGGGGCAAGGGTTCCGTCGACCTGGTAGAGATTCCGACCGCCGATGAAACCAACGACAACATCGTTGCGTTCTGGAGCCCGGCCGAATTGCCAAAAGTCGGCGAGCCGCTGGACATCAGCTACCGCCTGCACTGGACCATGGACGAAAAAGCCCTGCACCCGGCTGACAGCGCGTGGGTCAAGCAGACCCTGCGTTCCACCGGTGATGTGAAGCAATCCAACCTGATCCGTCAGCCGGACGGCAGCGTGGCGTACCTGGTGGACTTTGAAGGCCCGTCCCTCAAGAACCTGCCGGCAGACGCCCCGGTGCGCGCCCAAGTAAGTGTTGGCGACAACGCCGAAGTGGTTGAAAACAGCGTGCGTTACAACGAGCACACCAAAGGCTGGCGCTTGACCCTGCGCATGAAAATCAAGGACGCAGGCAAGCCGACCGAAATGCGCGCGGCGCTGGTCGAGGACATCCCGGAGCCAGAACCTGAGGCTGTTTCGACCCAAGTGCTCAAGGCCGACAAGGTCTTGGCCAAGCAGCACGAGAAGCAGGCCAAGAAAGACGCGAAGGACGCAAAAGACGCGAAAGACAAGGAAGATAAGGACGCCAAGCAGCCAGAAGCTGCCCCGGCCACGCCACTCTCTAACCCGGAGCCGGCCAAGACAGAACACGTCCTGACCGAAACCTGGAGCTATCAGTTGCCTGCCGATGAGTAATTCTCAAGCCACGCCAGAGACTCTGTCCGAGTACCTGGCGCACCTCCCGATGACTGCAGAGCAGCGCGCCGAACTGGCGGGCTGCAACTCTTTCAGTGAGCTGCACGAACGTTTGTCGTCAAAAACCTTCGACGCCCCGACCGACGCTGCCCAAGCGTCGGTCGGCCGTCGGCTGACCCTCAACACCGCCGAAGAGCTGCAAGAAGCCGAAATGCTCGGGCTCGATGCCAGTGGCCGGGTTTGCCTGAAGGCTACGCCGCCGATCCGTCGGACTAAAGTGGTGCCAGAGCCTTGGCGCACCAACATTCTGGTGCGCGGTTGGCGCCGGATGACCGGTCGCACCAACCCGCCGGCTCCGCCGAAGGATGAACGTGTATTGCCGGCCGCGCGCTGGCGTACCGTGGGGTCGATTCGTCGTTACATCCTGTTGGTGCTGATGCTCGGCCAAACCATCGTCGCCGGCTGGTACATGAAAGGCATCATGCCGTACCAGGGCTGGTCGCTGGTCGACTTCGACGAGATCCGCAACCAGACGCTGCTGCAAACCGCCACTCAAGTGCTGCCGTACGCGTTGCAAACCAGCATCCTGATCATGTTCGGGATCTTGTTCTGCTGGGTGTCGGCCGGTTTCTGGACTGCGCTGATGGGCTTCCTGGAGCTGCTCACAGGGCACGATAAATACCGTATTTCCGGTAAAAGTGCCGGTGATGAGCCGATCCCGAAAGAAGCGCGCACTGCACTGGTAATGCCGATCTGCAACGAAGACGTACCGCGGGTATTTGCCGGTTTGCGCGCCACGTTCGAGTCGGTGGCCGCCACAGGCGACCTCGACCGTTTCGATTTCTTCGTACTCAGCGACAGCAACGACGCCGATATCTGCATCGCCGAACAGCAAGCCTGGCTCGACGTGTGCCGCGAAGCCGGTGGTTTCGGCAAGATTTTCTATCGTCGCCGTCGTCGTCGCGTCAAACGTAAAAGCGGCAACCTCGACGACTTCTGCCGTCGTTGGGGCGGTGAATACAAGTACATGGTCGTGCTCGACGCCGACAGCGTAATGAGCGGCGAATGCTTGACCAGCCTGGTGCGCTTGATGGAAGCCACCCCGGATGCGGGGATTATCCAGACCGCGCCACGGGCGTCGGGCATGGACACCTTGTATGCGCGCATGCAGCAGTTTGCCACCCGCGTTTACGGCCCGCTGTTCACCGCTGGCCTGCACTTCTGGCAGTTGGGTGAATCCCACTACTGGGGCCACAACGCGATCATCCGCATGAAGCCGTTTATCGAGCACTGCGCCCTGGCGCCGTTGCCGGGCAAGGGCGCGTTTGCCGGTTCGATTCTGTCCCACGACTTCGTTGAAGCCGCGCTGATGCGCCGTGCCGGCTGGGGCGTGTGGATTGCCTACGACCTGCCGGGCAGCTACGAAGAACTGCCGCCGAACCTGTTGGACGAACTCAAGCGTGACCGTCGCTGGTGCCACGGCAACCTGATGAACTTCCGCCTGTTCCTGGTCAAGGGCATGCACCCGGTGCACCGTGCGGTGTTCCTGACCGGCGTGATGTCCTACCTGTCGGCGCCGTTGTGGTTCCTGTTCCTGGTGTTGTCCACGGCCTTGCTGGCGGTGAACACGTTGATGGAACCGCAGTACTTCATGGCCCCACGCCAGTTGTACCCGCTGTGGCCACAATGGCACCCGGACAAGGCGGTGGCGTTGTTCTCCACTACCATCGTGCTGCTGTTCCTGCCCAAATTGCTGAGCATCATCCTGATCTGGGCCAAGGGCGCGAAAGAGTTCGGTGGCAAGTTCAAGGTAACGCTGTCGATGCTGCTGGAGATGCTCTTCTCCATGCTGCTGGCACCGGTGCGGATGATCTTCCACACGCGTTTCGTACTGGCCGCGTTCCTCGGCTGGGCCGCGACCTGGAACTCGCCGCAGCGTGACGACGACTCCACGCCATGGGGCGAAGCGATCAAGCGCCACGGCACGCAGACCTTGCTCGGCTTCTTCTGGGCGCTGCTGGTGGTGTGGTTGAACCCGAGCTTCCTGTGGTGGCTGGTGCCGATCGTCGGTTCGTTGATGCTGTCGATCCCGGTGTCGGTAATTTCCAGCCGGGTTAACCTCGGTCTCAAGTCCCGCGACGAGAGCCTGTTCCTGATTCCTGAGGAATACAATCCGCCGCAAGCCTTGCTCTCGACAGAGAAATACACCCACGAGAACCGCTGGCATGCCTTGCATGACGGGTTTGTGCGTTCGGTGGTCGACCCGCAGCAGAACGCGTTGGCTTGCGCCCTGGCGACCTCGCGTCACCGGGAAGCGGAGCCCATCGAGTTCCTGCGCATCGAGCGTGTTCGTCATGCGTTGAAAGTCGGCCCAGCCGGCCTCAACAACGGCGAGCGCGTGGCGTTGCTCAGCGACCCGGTGGCACTCGCCCGTCTGCACGAACAGGTGTGGAGCGAGGGTCATGCTGAGTGGCTCGACGCTTGGCGCGCATCGGTCAAGGCCGATCCGCACGCGCCTTTGCTGCCGCTGCAACCGCTGTCATCGCAGGCCCAACCGGCCTGATTCAGACGCCCCCGAGGGTTCACCTCGGGGGTGTTTCAAGCGCTGGTCCTACAGCGTTTTGCGCCTCTTCCCTTGATTACCAAGTCCTTGTTATTTCGACACAAAAGACCTTTGTTCGAAGCGTATTGCCGTGCCTGCGACTGGGTTAGCATCGCCCCCCGAAAACTGATTTGCCACGGGGGTTATTCATGATCAAAAGGTATTGTTCGGTATGGCTTATCGGCCTTGTAGCATTGGGTTATGCAGGTTGGCTGAGTGCTGGCGCGCTGGATGACGCCGTTCGACGAGGTGTGCTGAAAGTCGGCACCACGCCCACCTATGTGCCCTTTGAGATGACCGACAAGCAGGGGCGCATCGTCGGCTTCGAGATCGATTTGCTGCAGGCGATGAGCCGTGCATTGGGGGTCAAGCTTGAACTGGTCGCGGTGCCCTACAGCGAATTGCTGCCGGGGTTGATGGAGAAAAAATTCGACCTGATCGGCAGCGGCATGACGGTCACGCAGGCGCGCAATCTGCAACTGAACTTCAGCGATTCCTTTATCGTGGTCGGCCAAACCGTGCTGCTGCATCCCAGCCTTGCCGGCAAAATTTCCAGTATCGAAGACCTCGACGATGCGAGCTACCGGATCGCGGCCGCCGAAGGCACCACCGGGGAAGCCGCAGCCAAACGTTTTCTCGGGGCGGCTCAGTTGAGCAGTTTCGCCACCGCAGATGAGGCCGTGCGGCAGGTGGCGGAAGGCAAGGCGGATGCATTTGTTAACGATGCGCCGTACAACCTGATCGCCATGACCCGGCCGGAAAACCGCGCGCTGTTGTCACTTGAGCAGCCGTTTACCTTTGAGCCGCTGGCGTTCGGCCTGAAAAAAGGCGATTACGACAGCCTTAACTGGATCAATCATTTCCTCAACCAGGTGGCACAGGACGGGACCTACGATCGCCTGCACGACAAATGGTTTAACGACACCGCCTGGATGGCGGAGATCGACTGGTCGTCATAACTACTTACACATCAATCAATTACCGATTCCTTGCGCTGATGCGTCTGCCGCCTGCGCTGTTCTGCACCCTTGTGGGGCTTTTCCGACACGCGCCGTTAACATTTACCCGTGAAACCTTTGTGACGGGCATCGAGTGGGTTAGCATCGCACCCCGAATTGGTGCAGCCCTTTTGCGCGCCGACCTTACAAGAATCGTTCAGGGGACTTGATGATGAAAAAGTATCTTTCGACGCTGATGCTCGGCCTTGCCGCGCTGGTTGCCGCGACGGCGGCCCACGCTGGCGCCATCGATGACGCGGTCAAGCGTGGCACCTTGAAAGTCGGCATGGACCCCACCTACATGCCGTTCGAAATGACCGACAAGCGCGGTGAAATCATCGGGTTCGAAGTCGACATCCTCAAGGCCATGGCCAAGTCGATGGGCGTCAAGCTGGAGCTGGTGTCCACCGGTTATGACGGCATCATCCCGGCCTTCCTGACCGGCAAGTTCGACATGATCGGCAGTGGCATGACCCTGACCCAGGAACGCAACCTGCGCCTGAACTTCAGCGAACCGTTCATCGTGGTTGGCCAGACCCTGCTGATTCGCAAAGACCTTGAAGGCACCATCAAGTCCTACAAAGACCTCAATGACGAGAAATATCGCCTGACCTCCAAGCTCGGCACCACCGGTGAAATGGTCGCCAAAAAGCTGATCTCCAAAGCCAAGTACCACGGCTATGACAACGAGCAGGAAGGCGTGCTCGACGTGGTCAACGGCAAGGCCGATGCCTTTGTGTACGACGCGCCGTACAACGTGGTTGCCGAGAAAAAAGTCGGCCTTGGCAAGCTGGTGTTTCTGGACGAACCCTTCACGTTTGAGCCGTTGGCGTTCGGCTTGAAGAAAGGCGATTACGACAGCCTCAACTACATCAACAACTTCCTGCACCAGATTCGCAACGACGGCACCTACGATCGCATCCATGACAAGTGGTTCAAGAGCGCCGAGTGGCTCAAGGACATGGAATAAGCTCAAGCTACTGCGAGTGAGCGCCCGCCCTTTTTGGATGTTGAGTAATGAAACAGAAAAAAGCCCAGTGGCCCTGGCACCTGCTGACCGTGGTTGTGTTGGTTGGCCTGGCGGGTGCGTTGTACTACGCCACCTCGCTGATGTCCTACGAATGGCGCTGGAACCGCGTGCCGCAATACTTCGCCTACCAGGCTGAAGAGTCCCAGCGCGCCGCCGACATTTCCACCGTGATTGAGTTGGTGCGCAAAGGCGACGTCGCCGAAGTCACCCTGCGCAACGACGCCGGCACAGAGCAAACGCTGAGCGTTGCCAGCAATAGCCTGCAAGTGGCGCGTGGCGATGACGTGGCCGAAGGCGATGTGGTGGGGGTTACCCGGCATTGGGCGCTGGGCCCGCTGATGTGGGGTTTGTGGACCACGTTATGGCTGTCGGTGGTCTCCGGCGTGCTGGGCTTGGCGATTGGCTTGGCGACGGGGTTGTGCCGTTTGTCGAGCAACCCGACCTTGCGCGATCTGTCGACGATCTACGTCGAGCTGGTGCGCGGTACGCCGCTATTGGTGCAGATATTCATTTTTTACTTCTTCATCGGCACGGTCCTTAACCTGTCGCGGGAGTTCGCCGGGATCGCCGCCTTGTCGCTGTTCACCGGTGCCTACGTGGCGGAAATCGTGCGCGCGGGTGTGCAGTCCATCACCCGTGGCCAGAACGAGGCCGCACGCTCGCTGGGCCTGAGTGCCGGCCAGTCGATGCGTCACGTGGTGTTGCCACAAGCGTTCAAACGCGTGCTGCCGCCGCTGGCCGGGCAATTTATCAGCCTGGTCAAAGACACGTCCCTCGTGTCGGTCATCGCGATTACCGAACTGCTCAAAAGTGGCCGCGAAGTGATCACCACCTCGTTTTCGCCGTTTGAAATCCTGTTTTGTGTGGCAGGCCTTTACCTGCTGATCAACCTGCCGCTGTCAAAAATGGCCAGCCGGCTTGAGCGGAGGCTTGCGCAAAGTGATTGAAGTTCGCGACCTGGTAAAAGTCTTCGACACGCGTGGCCACGTGGTGCGCGCGGTAGACCACGTCAGCACACACGTGGCCAAGGGTGAAGTGCTGGTGGTGATCGGCCCATCGGGGTCGGGTAAATCCACCTTTCTGCGCTGCCTTAACGGTTTGGAAGAATTCGACGCAGGCTCGGTCAGCATCGACGGCCTGCAGTTGGCCGACCCGAAAACCGACGTGAACGCCTACCGCCGTGAAGTCGGCATGGTGTTCCAGCACTTCAACTTGTTCCCGCACATGACCGTGCTGGAAAACCTCTGCCTGGCGCAAAAAGTCGTGCGCAAGCGCGGCAAAAAAGAGCGGGAAGCCAAGGCGCTGGCGTTGTTGGAAAAGGTCGGTATTGCACAAAAGGCCAACGAGTTTCCCTCGCGGCTGTCCGGTGGTCAGCAACAACGCGTGGCGATCGCCCGCGCGTTGGCCATGGAACCCAAGGTGATGCTGTTTGACGAGCCCACCTCGGCCCTCGACCCGGAAATGGTCGGCGAAGTACTCGACGTGATGAAGACCCTGGCCCTGGAAGGCATGACCATGGTCTGCGTCACCCACGAAATGGGTTTCGCCCGCGAAGTGGCGGACCGCGTGCTGTTCTTTGATCATGGCAAGTTGCTCGAAGACGCCTCCCCGGCGGAGTTTTTCGACGCCCCCAAAGACCCGAGAGCCCAAGCCTTCCTGCGCCAGGTGCTGTAAACCCTGTGGCGAGCAAGCCCGCTCGCCACAGAAGTTTGCTCGCCGCTAGAGCCTGAACTTGCCAACCAGTGCCTGCAAGTCACCGCTCAGGCGCGTCAATTGCACGCTGGCCGCCGCCGTTTCCTCACTGGCGGCAGCGGTTTGCTCCGACACATCCCGTACCTTCAACACGCTGCGATTGATCTCTTCGGCCACCGCGCTTTGCTGCTCGGCGGCGGCGGCAATCTGCGGGTTCATTTCCTGGATGATCGACACGGTACGGGTAATCGCTGCCAATGCATCACCTGCATTGCGGCTCAAGTCGACACTGCCGTCGGTCAAGGTGCGGCTACCGTCCATGATGTCAGCCACTTGCTGGGTGCCGGCGTGCAAACCGACGATCAGCCCTTCGATTTCTTCGGCCGCTTCCTGCGTGCGCCGCGCGAGGTTGCGTACTTCATCGGCGACCACCGCAAAACCTTCACCTGCCGCGCCAGCCCGCGCCGCCTCGATGGCCGCGTTCAGGGCTAGCAGGTTGGTCTGCTGGGACACGGATTTGATGACGTCCAGCACGCCGCTGATCTTTTGGCTCTGATGCTGCAGCGCGATCATCGCTTGGCTGGAACGCGTCATTTCATGGGCCAGGTGGCCTATCTGCTCAATGGCTTGCGCGACCACCTTGTCGCCGACGCTCGCTTGTTGATCCGCCTCATTCGCCGCGACCGATGCCTGTTCGGCGTGCCGGGCGACTTCCTGGGCGGTGGCGAGCATTTGATTCATGGCCGTAGCAACCTGGTCGGTTTCGTCTTTCTGGTTATTGATGCCAGCGCGGGTCTGCTCGGTGACCGCCGACAATTGCCCGGCCGCGCTGCTGATCTGCCGAGCGCTGTCGCCGATACCACTGATCAAACTGCGCAGGTTGCGGGTCATTTGCCCGATGCTGTGTTGCAACTGGCCGAGTTCATCACGGCGATCCACCTGAGTGTCATGGCTCAAGTCGCCGTCGGCGATACGGTGGGCGACGGTCAGCACTTCTCGCAGCGGCAGGGCAATTTGCCGTGCGATCCACCACGCGGCCAGCACGCCCAGCAACAAGGCGGCCGCTGTCACGCTGATCAACAATGTGCGGGTGTTTTCAGCCTCGCTGTCACGTTTGGCGTTCTGCCCCTGGCTGAGCAAGTGGCTTTGCTCGCGCAATCCATTGAGCTGTTGTTCAAAGCGGTTTTGCACGGTTTCGGTATTGAGCTGGGCCTCCTTGAGCTTGATCAATTGCTCGCGATAATTAGCCAGGTCGGTTTTCAGCTTTGTCGCGTCCACCGGTAGAGTGGCGACCGTGTTTTGAGCCACCTGCATAACGTTGAGCGCTTTGTCGACGGCCTCGACATAAACCGGCAGCGATTCTGCGGCCCATGCCGGGCTCTGGGCGCGATCCTCGGCCAGTTCCATGGCTTGGCGCAGGTTCTCGATTGCGTCCAGTGCCGCCTCGTCTTGTTGGTCGGGTAAGTCGCTGGCGAACTCTGCAAGGGTATCGCTGGCTTGCAGCGCGGCGCGCTTGAGCGTGGGGCGAATGCTCTCGCGTTGCTCGACCAGTGGCGGCAGCAGTACCAGCGCCGCCTTGAAACCCTCCACCAGAAGCGTCGATTCTTGAAGTTTCTGCAGGTCGGACGGGTCTTTCAATCGGTCTGAAAGCTCAGCCAAATGCTCGTCAATCTTTTTGATTTGCGCAGACATAGTGCTCAGGCTGTCGGCGCCCGTGAGGGTACGGTACACGAGGCGCTCGGCGCGCATGGCCTCGGCGTCGACGGCCAGTTGCGCCAGAGTCGTCAGGCTGCTGGAGCGATACAGCGCGGCGTTTAACGCGTGCCAGCCTGTCACTGCGATCATGAAGCTCAAGATCAGCACTTGGGCGAAACCCACGGCGAGTTTGAGGTGGACGCTGGCGTTGGCCAGAAAACCGGTCAGCCGAAACATGGTGAACCTCCAAATCAGAGAGAGCGCTGCTGATGAAACGCTAATTCGATTTGGGGCAATGGCGGGCTGATAACTGCGTAGGAAATTTCACAAGTTGCGCGGTGCGGCGGCCTGGATTGGCCGCCGCAAGGGCTAATCAGATACGAAAGCGGCCTACAAGCGTTTGCAAGTAAATGCCCAGGCGCGCCAATTCTGCGCTGGACGCGGCGGTTTCTTCACTGGCCGAAGAGGTCTGTTCAGACACATCACGCACGTTCAACACGCTGCGGTTGATCTCCTCGGCCACGGCGGTTTGTTCCTCGGCGGCGGTGGCGATCTGCGAGTTCATCGCCTGGATGGCCGATACCGTGCGGGTGATGTTAGTCAGCGCCTGACCCGCGCGACGGGTTAATTCGACGCTGCTTTCAGTGAGGCCACGGCTGTTGTCCATGATCGTCGCCACCTTGTGGGTGCCGCTTTGCAGGCCGACGATCAACTCTTCGATCTCTTCGGTGGACTTCTGGGTGCGCTGGGCGAGGCTGCGCACCTCGTCAGCCACCACCGCAAAACCACGTCCGGCTTCACCGGCACGCGCCGCTTCAATCGCTGCGTTAAGCGCCAGCAAGTTGGTTTGCTGGGCGACCGACTTGATCACGTCGAGCACGCTGCCGATCTTGTCGCTTTCGCGCTGCAAGTGGCCCATGGCTTCGGTCGAGTTGCCGACTTCGGTGGCCAGGCGTTCGATCTGGGCGATGGCTTCACCCACCACCTTGTCGCCTTCGCGGGCTTGCTGGTCTGCGGCCACGGCGGCTTCGGACGCTTCCTCGGCGTTGCGCGCCACCTCCTGCACGGTCGCGGTCATTTCATTCATCGCGGTAGCGACCTGGTCGGTCTCGATCTTCTGGCTGTTGACCCCGGCGCTGGTCTGTTCGGTTACCGCTGACAGCTGTTCGGCGGCGCTGGCGATTTGGGTAACGCCATCGCTGATGCCGCCGATCAACTCGCGCAGGCCCACCGTCATGCTTTGCATGGCGCGTTGCAACTGGCCCAGTTCATCCTGGCGTGTGGAGGTCAGGTTGTGGCTCAAATCGCCGGAGGCCACACGTTCGGCCACCAGCAGGGTTTGGTTCAGCGGCAGGGTGATCTGACGGGTGATGGCCATGGCGGCCACCAAGCCGAAGATCAGCGCCAGTGCGCTTGCCAATAGCAGCAGTTGCTTGGCGTGCGCGACATCGACATCGCGTACGAGCGTTTGCGAAAGGGTAAGTTTTTTGCTGCGATCAATCAGGATGTCGCCTTGCTCAGCCATCTTTTTCGTCGCCGCGAGGCTGGCGACCTGGGAGTCGCCGAATTGGCTGACGGCCGCACGGTAGGCTTGTAGAGAAACGCTGGCCTGTTGCAAGTTGGTCGCGTATTGCTCGGGCACTTGACCGTCAAGCGCGATGATTTTTTTCAGGGCATTATCGATGGCATCCAGCGCCGGCTGTTGCGCTTCAGGCTTGCCGCTGTAGGTGTAACCGCGCACTTGAAACCGCGCTTGCTGGATCAGCTTGCTCAGGTCGACCACGTTGTTGAACTG
Organism: Pseudomonas kitaguniensis; assembly: GCF_049199985.1. Lineage (NCBI taxonomy): Bacteria > Pseudomonadati > Pseudomonadota > Gammaproteobacteria > Pseudomonadales > Pseudomonadaceae > Pseudomonas > Pseudomonas kitaguniensis. Next base: position 125,728 of record NZ_JBLZPT010000013.1, on the reverse strand, counting down.
GGTGACGCTGTCACCTTGCAGCAAGGCCTTTTCGACTTCGCCGACCTTGAGCACTGCATTGTCGGCGGTATCGCCCAGCTTGCTGCGGGCGTTTTCACGGTTGGCGCCAGCCTGGACCATCTCGCTGAACGCGGCTTTGTATTGTTCAATCGCGACCAGTTGTTGGTCGACCAGCAAGTTGTCGACTGGTTGATCGATCAGGTCGTCGGCGGTTTTGAGGCTGCTTTCAAGCTTGCTCACCAATTCGTTGACGGCCGCGGGGCCTTGTTCGCCGCGGCGCATTTCGTAGTCCAGGCGAGCCAGGCGCAGGTCTTTGGTCAGTTCAGTCAGGCTTGAGATATAGCCCAGTTTGTCACCGCGACTTGTCACATTGCCTAACCCGGCCCAGCCGGTGAAAGTGATCATTAGCGTGAGGATCAGAACCAGGCCAAAGCCTACGCCCAGCTTGGTTTTGACGCTGACATTCCCCAGCTTTTCGGCTAACCGACGATACATGCTGCAACCTCCCTGAAACAACGCTTGGACTTATTTCAGGGTTATCGGCCTGGATACACAATTCTGTAGCTGTGCTGTATCCCCGCCATCGGGAGCAAGCCCCCTCCCACAATGGGTTTGTGTGTTAATCAGGCCCTCTGTTTCCAGCCCCAAACCCATCACCGGCATTTTGGAGAGTGGGCTGGCTGGACCTGGTCAAAACTGTGGGAGGCAGCTGTGTGTTAATCAGGCCATCTGTTTCCAGCCCCTAAACCCATCACCGGCATTTTGGAGAGTGGGCTGGCTGGACCTGGTCAAAACTGTGGGAGGCAGCTGTGTGTTAATCAGGCCATCTGTTTCCAGCCCCAAACCCACCACCGGCATTTTGGAGAGTGGGCTGGCTGAACCTGATCAAAACTGTGGGAGGCAGCTGTGTGTTAATCAGGCCATCTGTTTCCAGCCCCCAAACCCATCACCGGCATTTTGGAGAGTGGGCTGGCTGAACCTGGTCAGAACTGTGGGAGGCAGCTGTGTGTTAATCAGGCCATCTGTTTCCAGCCCCAAACCCATCACCGGCATTTTGGAGAGTGGGCTGGCTGAACTCGGTCAAAACTGTGGGAGGGGGCTTGCTCCCGATGGCGGCGGGTCAGTCAGCACATCTGGCACCGGCAGACCGCAATCGGGAGCAAGCCCCTTCCCACAGGTTAGAACAGGCGGGCGAGCAGGGCGGTTACGGCGGTTTCGACGCGCAGGATGCGCGCGCCCAATTGCACGGGCTGCATGCCGGCCTTTGCCAGCAACTCTACTTCGTAGGGAATCCAGCCACCTTCCGGGCCGATGGCCAGGGTGACCGGTTCATTCAGCCCACGCGGGCAAGCCGGGTAATCACCGGGGTGGCCGATCAGGCCGAGGGTGCCTTCGGTCATTGCCGGCAGGCGATCTTCAACAAACGGCTTGAAGCGTTTTTCGATGACGATTTCCGGCAGCAGCGTGTCTCGCGACTGCTCCAAACCCAAAATCAGTTGCTCGCGGATCGCCTCGGGCTCCAGAAACGGCGTTTGCCAAAAGCTCTTTTCCACGCGGTAGCTGTTGACCAGCACCACCTTCGGTACGCCCATCGCCGCCACGGTTTGCAGCACGCGGCGCAGCATCTTCGGGCGCGGCAGGGCCAGCAGCAGGGTCAGCGGGAGCTTGGCCGGCGGCGGCTGGTCGAGGCGCACTTGCAGCTCGGCCTCAGATGCTTCCAGGCGCAGCAGTTGCGCAGTGCCCATTAACCCGCCAATGCGGCCGACGCGCAGGCTGTCGCCGACCGCCGCACGGTGGACGTCCTGCATATGCACCAGTCGCCGATCACGCAGGATCACCCGGTCGGCCGCGATAAAGTCGGCCTCCTCAAGCAGCAGCAGGTTCACGGCTGGGTCGCTGGCGGCTGGTCGTCCGGGCCTGGGTCGGCATCGGCGGGTTGGTCATCGGGGTGATCGCCACGCTTGCTGATCAAACCGCTGAACAGAATGCCGATCTCGAACAGCATCCACATCGGCACGGCCAGCAGGGTCTGCGAGAAGATGTCCGGCGGCGTAAGGATCATGCCGACCACGAAGCAGCCGATGATCACGTAAGGGCGGATTTTTCTCAGGTACTTGACGTCGACCACGCCGATCCACACTAACAGCACCACGGCAACCGGGATTTCGAAGGCCACGCCAAAGGCGAAGAACAACGTCATCACGAAGTCGAGGTAGCTGGTGATGTCGGTCATCATTTCTACGCCGGCCGGGGTGGCGGCGGCGAAAAATTTGAAGATCAGCGGGAACACCAGGAAGTACGCGAAGGCCATGCCGGTGTAGAACAGCAAGATGCTCGACACCAGCAACGGCACGGCGATGCGTTTTTCATGCTTGTACAAACCCGGTGCGATAAAACCCCAGATCTGGTGCAGGATCACCGGGATCGCCAGGAACAGCGAGACCATCATCGTCAACTTCAGCGGCGTCAGGAACGGCGACGACACGTCGGTGGCAATCATCGTCGCACCGGCCGGCAGGTACTGGCGCAGCGGCGTGGAGACGAAGGTGTAGATCTGCTGGGTAAAGGCAAACAACCCGGCAAATATGATGAAGATCGCTGCGATACAGCGCAGCAGGCGAGTGCGCAGCTCGGTGAGGTGCGAGACCAGTGGCATGTGCTGGTCGTTTTCCGGTTTATCAGCGCTCATGGGGCTCGCGGCGGCAGTGTAGGGTCATGGGGAGCGGGCGGCGCGATAGGCGCCGGCGCTGGCTCTGTCGGGGCGGGTGCGGGCGGTGCCGGCGGCTGTTCCGCCACCGGTAAAACCTCGGCCACGGGAGGCGGCGCGATGCTGTGCTCGGCGACTGGCGCGGCGGATTTGCCCGGCTCATTCACCGGAGACAGCATTTTGCGCGCTTCCTGCTCCAACGAAAGGATATGTTCGTTGTGCAACTGGCGGCGAATATCGTCGGCGCCGATTTCCCGTTCAACTTCATCTTTGATGGCGTTGAAACTGCGTTTCAGGCGCCCGATCCACAAGCCGGCGGTGCGCGCGGCACCGGGCAGGCGTTCCGGCCCCAGCACCAGCAGGGCGACGAGGCCGACAAGCAGCAGTTCAGAGAAGCTGATACCAAACATTAGTCAGTGCTCACGAGTCTTTGCGGGTCGGCTCTTGGACTTTTTCAGCCTGTACGTCAAAGGTGCGACGCTCGGGGATCGGCTGGGTGGCCTGCGGGTGCACGGGCTGCACCGGCGGCGCTGGGTTAACCACGGGGTTAACCACCGGGTCGGCGGGTTTTTCGTCATCGTTCATGGCTTTACGAAAGCCCTTGATCGACTCGCCCACGTCGGTGCCCAGGTTCTTGAGTTTTTTGGTGCCGAACACCAGAACAACCACCACCAGAATGACGATCCAGTGTTTCCAGTCAAAAATGCCCATGCTGCAATTCCTCTGTGAAAGTTATTCAGGCGGACGGGCGCGAGGCCTTTTCGGCATGCCCGGACAAGCCGAAGCGACGGTCCAGTTCATCCAGCACTGCCTGCGGATGCTGCCCCAGTTGGGCGAGCATGACCAGACTGTGGAACCATAAATCGGCGGTTTCGTAGATGACATCGCTGCAGTCGCCGCTGATCTGAGCGTCTTTGGCGGCGATGATTGTCTCGACAGATTCTTCGCCGAGTTTTTCCAGAATTTTGTTCAGGCCCTTGTGGTACAGGCTGGCAACATAAGAGCTGTCGGCGTCCGCACCTTTGCGGTCTTCCAGCACCTGGGCCACACGGTTCAGGGTATCGCTCATGTTCAGTGTCCTGCCGAATAAATGGCGTGCGGGTCTTTGAGCACCGGCTCGACTACTTTCCACTCGCCGTTCTCGAACACGCGGTAGAAGCAGCTGTGACGCCCTGTGTGACAGGCGATGTCGCCGATTTGTTCGACCTTGAGAATCACCACATCGGCGTCGCAGTCGATGCGCATCTCGTGCAGGGTTTGCACGTGCCCGGACTCTTCGCCCTTGCGCCACAGTTTGCCACGCGAGCGTGACCAGTAAATGGCGCGCTGCTCAGTGGCGGTGAGGCTCAGGGCCTCGCGGTTCATCCAGGCCATCATCAGCACGCGCCCGGTCTTGTAGTCCTGGGCAATGGCCGGCACCAGGCCGTCACTGTCCCACTTGATCTCGTCCAGCCAGTCTTTCATGTTCGGCTCCGGCAATTTGCGACAGTGTATAACCGGATCGGCTATCGACGCACGATCAGATAAACACCCACGGCGACCATGATCCCGGCCGGCCAGTGGCCCAATTGATTCAGCGGCCCGCCGATGGCCAGCATCACGCCGCCGACCAGGTGCGCGGCGCCGAGCAGGCGCAGGAACCAATCGTCCTTGCGCTTTTGCCAGGGCGGCGCGGGGTCTTTGGCGTGCGGCTGGGACATGCGCTCCAGCAGGTCGCGGGTCATGTTGGCCAGGTGCGGCAGTTGTTCGACCTGGCTTTGCAGGTTGCCCAGCAGGGTTTTCGGGCTGACGCGTTCGCGCATCCAGCGTTCGAGGAACGGCTGGGCGGTCTTCCACAGGTCGAGGTCCGGGTACAACTGGCGGCCCAGGCCTTCGATGTTGAGCAGGGTTTTTTGCAACAGTACCAACTGCGGTTGCACTTCCATATTGAAGCGCCGCGCGGTCTGGAACAGGCGCATCAGCACCTGACCGAAGGAAATATCTTTTAACGGTTTTTCAAAGATCGGCTCGCACACCGTGCGGATCGCCGCTTCGAACTCGTTGAGTTTGGTTTCAGCCGGCACCCAACCCGAATCAATGTGCAGTTGCGCGACGCGGCGGTAGTCGCGCTTGAAGAAGGCAAACAGGTTGCGCGCCAGGTAGTCCTGGTCTTCCGGGGTCAGGCTGCCGACGATGCCGCAGTCGATCGCGATGTACTGCGGGCTCCACGGGTTAACGGTGCTGACAAAAATGTTGCCGGGGTGCATGTCGGCGTGGAAGAAGCTGTCGCGGAACACTTGGGTGAAGAAAATCTCGACGCCGCGTTCGGCAAGCATTTTCATGTCGGTGCGCTGGTCGGCCAGGGTCGCGAGGTCGGTAACCTGAACGCCGTAGATACGCTCCATCACCAGCACTTTGGGGCGGCACCAGTCCCAATACACTTGCGGCACGTACAGCAACTGCGAGCCTTCGAAATTGCGCTTGAGCTGGCTGGCGTTGGCTGCTTCGCGCAGCAGGTCGAGTTCGTCGTAGATGGTTTTTTCGTAGTCGGCGACCACGTCCACCGGGTGCAGCAAGCGTGCGTCAGCGGAGAAGCGCTCGGCGGCGCGGGCAAGAATAAACAGCCACGCCAGGTCCTGGCCGATAATCGGCTTGAGGCCGGGGCGAATCACCTTCACCACCACTTCTTCGCCAGTCTTGAGCTGCGCTGCATGCACTTGCGCCACCGAGGCCGAGGCCAGCGGGGCAACATCGAAACGGCTGAACACTTCGCTGATTTTTTTGCCCAACTGCTCTTCGATCAGCTTCATCGACTGTTGAGAATCAAACGGCGGCACGCGGTCCTGCAACAGCATCAGCTCGTCGGCGATGTCTTCGGGCAGCAAGTCGCGGCGGGTCGAGAGGATCTGCCCGAACTTGATAAAAATCGGCCCAAGGTCCTGCAAGGCCAGGCGCACGCGTGCACCACGGCTCAACGTCAGCGCTTTGCGCGGCAACCAGCGCCACGGCAGCACATAGCGCACCGCCAGCAGGAACCACGGCAAGGGCAGGGCGAACAGCAGGTCATCAAGGCGGTAGCGGATTACGACGCGCTGGATACGAAACAAACGGCGGACGGCGAGCAGCTTCATGCGTTATCGCTTGGATCAAGGGAACGGCTCAAGCGCTCGAAGCGGGCCTCGAGGCGTTCCAGGTCGATTTTGGCCTTGTCGAGTTCACGAAAGCGCGCTTGCGCTTCGCGTTCTCCGACCAGGGTGCGCGATTCTTCGCTCAGGTATTCGGCGAGGTTCTGGTTGAGGCTGGCGAACCCTTGCTGGTACCAGCGCGCGCGGCTGCGCAGGTGGCCGCTGATCAACTGGGTGGCCACCGGGCCGAGCCAGCGCGACAGCTCGTATTCCCAATCCAGTTCCAGGTCTTGCAGCACGGCGGCCAATTCCATCAGCACCGCGCTGTCGCCTTCCAGCGCCACTTCGGGGCTGTGCAGGATGGCGGTTTTGTTGCGGCTCAGCGCCAGGTGCAACAGGCTTGAAGCCGGCGCGCGCAGGGTGCAGTCGGCCTCGGCGGCCCACTGGGTTGCGAGCAGCAGGCCTTCATCGCTGGGCAGAATAAACAGCTGCAAGGCGGGGCTTGTGCAGTCGACGGCAATGATCTTGCCATTCAAGTGCGCCAGCCGCGCCAGGGCGGTGCTGTCCAGGCGCAGCACACGGTTGAGGCCGTGTTCTACGCTGGCGAGGAGGCCTGCGAACAGCATCAGGGTTTGATGCCGCGGTGCAGGGCGACAATGCCCGAAGTCATGTTGTGGTAGGTCACGCGGTCAAAACCGGCCTCCACCATCATCGACTTCAAGGTTTCCTGGTTGGGGTGCATGCGGATCGATTCAGCGAGGTAGCGGTAGCTCTCGGCGTCATTGGTGATCAGCTTGCCCATCAACGGCATGAAGGCGAACGAGTAAGTGTCGTAGACCTTGGACATCAGCGCGTTGGTCGGCTTGGAAAACTCCAGCACCAACAGGCGGCCACCCGGCTTGAGCACGCGCAGCATCGAGCGAATAGCGTCCTCTTTGTGGGTGACGTTGCGCAGGCCAAAGGCGATGGTCACGCAGTCGAAGTGGTTGTCCGGGAACGGCAGCTTTTCAGCGTCGGCCTGGACGAATTCGATGTTGCCGGCCACGCCTTTATCCAGCAGGCGGTCGCGGCCGACCTTGAGCATCGAGCCGTTGATGTCGGCCAGCACGACCTGGCCGGTTGGGCCGACGAGTTTGGAAAACTTGGCGGCCAGATCGCCCGTACCGCCAGCAATATCCAGCACGCGGTTGCCGGTGCGTACGCCCGACAGTTCGATGGTAAAACGCTTCCACAGGCGGTGCATGCCGCCCGACAGCACGTCGTTCATCAGGTCGTACTTGGCGGCTACAGAATGAAACACCTCAGCGACTTTTTCCGCTTTCTGGCTTTCCGGAACGTTCTTGAAGCCGAAGTGAGTGGTGGGTTCGGCATCGCTGCCTTTGCGCTGATCAGTCATATCGCTGTCACCAAAAGAGAATGCGCCACATGATAATCCCCAAGGCCTGCTTTGTCTTGGCAAGGCTGAAGGTAAGATAGACGGCCACCGAGGTTTTTTGCCGCATGGCAGGTGTTCCAGTCGCTATAAAGAGGAGTCATTGTAATGGCGCGTATTACCGTTGAACGTGCGCATACCTTGGGTAAAGCAGGCGCACGCGCAAAGGCCGAGAAGTTGGCGAGCAAACTCAAGGAACGCTATGGCCTTGAGCCGTCGTGGTCGGGCGATACCTTGAACCTTAAGCGCTCGGGGGTTAAGGGCACGGTATTAGTCGCCGAAGATTCACTGCGCATTGAGGTTGAATTGGGCCTGTTGATGTCGGCCATGAGTGGCACCCTCAAGTCCGAAATCGAGAAAGCCCTGGATAAGACACTGGCCTGACCGGGGTGTGCTTAGGGTGCCGATTCTAATTGTTCAGCATGGGTTGTGCCCAAACTCTCAAGTTCGGCGGCCCGTTGCTCCAGCCCATTTTGAGTGAAGTGCACCCTGGCCAAGGTTATTCTGAAGAAAAAATCGACGTTCAATCCACCCCCCCTGAGTGACGTTAAAAACTATGCCCGCAAGATCTGGCTGGCCGGGTTTGGCGCCTGTGCCAAGGTCGGCAGCGAAGGCGGCGAGTACTTCAAAGAGCGCGTTAGTGCGGGTCAACATGTTGAAAGTAAAGACAAAAAAGTTGCGGTTGAACAACTTGATGCCGCCAACAGTCAGATTGATCAAGTAAAGAGTAATGTCTCAAGCATCAACGGCGTGGTTGAAGTTCAACTGGATAAAGTTGAGTGCGCCTTTGACACGCGTGTTGCCAGTGCCTTGAATCGGCTTGGCATTGCGTCTAAACATGATGTTGGGACACTCTCTGCTAAGCTCGAAGAGCTGACGGCATTGCTGAAACGTGTCGCGCGTAAACACTAAGGAGACATCCGGATGGCTGTTAAAAAGACTACTCAGAAAGAAAGCAGCTCGTGGGTCGGGGAAGTTGAAAAATATTCCCGCAAGATCTGGCTTGCTGGTTTAGGCGTGTACTCGAAGGTTAGCAGTGACGGCGGTAAATACTTCGAGACGTTGGTCAAGGACGGCGAGAAGGCCGAGAAGTTGACCAAGAGTACAGTGGGTAAAAAAGTTGACGCGGCCAAGGCAACTGCCGGTTCCGCCAAGTCCAGCCTTTCTGACACGTGGGGCAAGTTGGAAGAAACGTTCGACAAGCGCTTCAATAGTGCCATTTCGCGACTCGGCGTACCGAGCAAGGCTGAACTGAAGACGCTGCACAGCAAGGTCGATACCCTGACCAAGCAAATCGAAAAACTCACTGGCGCCAAAGCGGCCCCGGTTAAAACTGCTGCGGCTAAACCTGCTGCCAAGCCGGCGGCTAAAACCGCAGCGGCAAAACCCGCTGCGAAAACGTCGGCCAAGCCTTTGGTTAAAGCGGCTGCAAAACCTTCCGTCAAAGCTGCGGCAAAACCTGCGGCAACACCGGCCGCCAAAACTGCAGCGGCAAAACCTGCCGCCAAGCCAGTGGCCGCTAAAGCGGCTGCCAAGCCAGCGGCTAAACCTGCGGCCAAGGCGGCTGCGAAACCCGCCGCTAAAACCGCAGCGGCCAAGCCTGCTGCAGCAAAACCTGCAGCATCCAAGCCAGCGGCAAAACCTGCCGCCGCGAAGAAGCCGGCAGCGGCCAAAAAGCCTGCTGCAGCGGCCAAGCCTGCAACCCCTGCTCCGGCTGCTTCAACAGCCAACTCGGCGTCCGCGCCGACACACGCTGGTGCTACCCCGACTGCATCGCCGGTAACCCCGACGCCATCCAGTCAGTCCTGATTTTTTTCAGGCTACAAAAAATGCCCGGCCTGCAAAGGTCGGGCATTTTTTTGCATTCAGAATGCGTTCAAATGTGGGAGCGGGCTTGCTCGCGAAATTTTTTCGCAAGTGGGCCAATCATTGACCACGCGATAGGGCATTCAAGCAGACGAGATTAGAAAATGCCCTTTAAACAGGAACACGCCTGCGCTAAAGCATCAGCCGCACGACCGACTGACTCGGGTCGCGGGTTTTGCCGGCCGCTTTGAGTTCAGCCAGGTAATCGGCCCACAGCGCTTCCTGGCGCACAGCCAGTTGGTAAAGGTAGTCCCAAGTGAACAAGCCGCTGTCATGCCCGTCGTCAAAGGTCAATTTCAGTGCGTACTGACCAGCCGGTTCTATCTTGATCAACCGTACGTTGAGCTTGCCGAATTGCAGGATGGGCTTGCCGTGGCCCTGCACCTCGGCGGACGGCGAATGCACGCGCAGCAGCTCGGCGGGTAATTGGTAGGCCTCATCGGGGCTGTAGGTGAGCCCGAGGGTGTTGGAGGTTTTGTGCAGGTTTACAGCAGTGGGAAATTTCGACATTGCAGATGATCCTGAAGGAACCGGCTCAAAACTGTGGGAGCGGGCTTGCTCGCGAATACGGTGTGTCAGTCAGCACCTCTGATACTGATACAGCGCATTCGCGAGCAAGCCCGCTCCCACAGTAAAGCAAAGCGGTCCTGAGTGAGGCTTACAGGATATAACGCGACAGGTCTTCGTTCTGCGCCAATTCGCCCAAGTGGCTGTTGACGTAGTCGGCGTCGATCTTGATCGCTTCGCCATTCTGCGAACCGGCCATGTCGCCGGCGCTGAACGACACTTCCTCAAGCAGGCGCTCAAGCAAGGTGTGCAGGCGGCGCGCACCGATGTTCTCGGTTTTCTCGTTAACCTGCCAGGCGATCTCGGCCAGACGCTTGATGCCTTCCGGCAGGAACTCGATGGCCAGGCCTTCGGTTTTCAGCAGCTCACGATACTGCTCGGTGAGCGAGGCGTGCGGTTCGCTGAGGATGCGCTCGAAGTCGCCCGGGGTCAGTGCCTTGAGTTCCACGCGAATCGGCAGGCGGCCTTGCAGCTCCGGCACCAAATCGCTTGGCTTGCTCAGGTGGAACGCGCCAGAGGCGATAAACAGGATGTGGTCGGTCTTGACCATGCCCAGCTTGGTGTTCACCGTGCAGCCTTCGATCAGCGGCAGCAGGTCGCGCTGTACGCCCTCGCGCGACACGTCGACACCGCCGGAATTACCGCGCTTGGCCACCTTGTCGATCTCATCGATAAACACGATGCCGTGTTGCTCGACCGCTTCCAGCGCCTTGGCTTTGAGCTCTTCGTCATTGACCAGGCGCCCGGCTTCTTCGTCACGCACCAGTTTCAGCGCGTCCTTGACCTTGAGCTTGCGGCTTTTTTTCTTGCCCTTGCCCATGTTGGCGAACAGGTTCTGCAACTGGCTGGTCATTTCTTCCATGCCGGGCGGCGCGGAGATGTCGACGCCGGACACTTCGGCGACTTCGATCTCGATTTCCTTGTCGTCCAGCTGGCCTTCGCGCAGGCGCTTGCGGAACAGCTGACGCGTGTTGGAATCGGAGGCCGGTGCGGCGTCTTCGTTAAACCCCATGCGCGCCGGTGGCAGCAGGGCGTCAAGAATGCGCTCTTCGGCGGCGTCTTCGGCGCGGTGGCTGACCTTGGTCATTTCCTGTTCGCGCAGCAGCTTCAGCGCGGCGTCGGCCAGGTCGCGAATGATCGACTCGACGTCGCGGCCCACATAGCCCACTTCGGTGAACTTGGTGGCTTCAACCTTGATGAACGGGGCGTTGGCCAGCTTGGCCAGGCGCCGCGCAATCTCGGTTTTACCGACGCCGGTAGGGCCGATCATCAGGATGTTTTTCGGGGTTACTTCAACGCGCAGTTCTTCCGGCAGTTGCATCCGGCGCCAGCGGTTACGCAGCGCAATGGCAACGGCGCGCTTGGCATCGTCCTGGCCGATGATATGGCGATTAAGTTCATGGACGATTTCGCGGGGAGTCATGGACATAGTGTTTGGCGGCCCTCAAGCGCAAATAAGCCTACGGCTTACTCGGCGAGGTCCTGCTCCTCAATGGTCAGATTGTGGTTGGTGAACACGCAAATGTCGCCAGCAATGCCCAAGGCAGTCTCGACGATTTCGCGGGCCGACAGGTCGGTTTTCTTCAACAGTGCGCTGGCCGCAGCTTGCGCGTAACCACCGCCGGAGCCCATGGCGATCAGGCCGTTTTCCGGCTCAACCACGTCACCGTTGCCGGTGATGATCAAGGACGCGTCTTTGTTGGCGACCGCGAGCATGGCTTCGAGGCGGCTGAGTGAGCGGTCGGTGCGCCATTCTTTGGCGAGTTCGACGGCAGCGCGAACCAGGTGGCCCTGGTGTTTTTCCAGCTGACCTTCGAAGCGCTCGAACAGGGTGAATGCGTCGGCAGTGGCGCCGGCAAAGCCCGCAAGCACCTGGCCGTGGTACAGGCGACGCACTTTTTTGGCGTTGCCTTTCATCACGGTGTTGCCAAGGGAAACCTGGCCGTCGCCGCCCATGACGACTTTGCCGTGGCGACGTACTGAAACGATGGTGGTCAAGGGGAGAGTCTCCACGCAGCGGGGCGAAAATGCCCTGATGGAAACTGATATGGGGGTACTGAGGGGGATTTCAACCGTAGGACGGGAGCGGGTTTACACAGCTGCCACACTTTTCAGAACAGCCCAAAACCAACTGTGGGAGGGGGCTTGCTCCCGATGGCGGTGTGTCAGTTACTGAAAATAGTGACTGATTTACGGCTATCGGGAGCAAGCCCCCTCCCACATGTTTACCTGTTTTAGCCTGAATCAGCGGCTCTGGCGTTGTTGTAACAACAGGTTACTAAACCCTGCGCCCGCCAGTTGTTTCTGCGCCACCGTCAACTGCTCACGGTTGCTGAACGGTCCTACCAACACGCGATACCAGGTCGCTTCCTTGACCGTGCCGGACTCCACCGTCACCGCCTGGCCCAACAGAATGATCTGCGCCCGCACGCGATCCGCATCCGCCTGTTTCGGGAACGAACCCGCCTGCAGGAAGAACTTGGTCACCGGCGCCGCCTTGGTGGCCGCAACCGGCGGCGCTGGCGGCGGGGTGATCCCGGCCAACGCAGCTTGCGCCCGCGCAGTGTCGATTTTCGCCGCTTCGGCTGGCGTTACCGGGGTGGTCGGCACTTGCGGCGTCGGCAGGGTTTTCTCCGGCACCGCGTCCGGCGGCACGATCACTTCCGATTCCGGCAGCAGCGTGTAGAAGTCGTATTTCGGCTTCACCGGAGCGGTCGGGCTAGGCGCCGTCTTGTTGGCTTCGGCCATTTTGCTGGCCTTCTGCTGCTCTTGCTTGACGCGTTTGACGTCATCGCCCTTGCCCGGCTCCAGCTTCATCAGAATGACTACAAACGCACCGACCGCCAGGCCGATGGCCATCCACAGCCAGCCTGGAATAGGCTTCTTTGCCGGTGCCTGGTAGCGGCTCGCGCCGCGCTTGGGTGCAGGTTTTTTCTTGGCAGCCAACTTACATACGCTCCAGAGTTTCCAGGCCTAACAGTTCCAGGCCTTGCTTGAGGGTCCGTCCAGCCAGTGCGGCGAGGCGCAGGCGACTGTGCTTCTGAGCTTCGTCGTCGGCGGTGAGGATCGGGCAGTTCTCGTAGAAGCTCGAGAACAAACCCGCTACTTCGTACAAATAGGTGCAGAGAATATGCGGCGTGCCTTTGTCGCTGACGCTGTTCAGCACTTCGCCGAACTGCGCGAGTTTGGCCGCCAGTTCCTGTTCATGTGGCGCTTCAAGGTTGATTTGACCCTGGACTTCGCTGAAGTCCTTGCCCAGCTTGCGGAACACACCGGCCACGCGGGTGTAAGCGTAAAGCAGGTACGGCGCGGTGTTGCCTTCAAAATTGAGCATCAATTCGAAGTTGAAGCTGTAGTCGCTGGTGCGGTGCTTGGACAGGTCGGCGTATTTCACCGCGCCAATCCCCACTGCGCGGGCGATGTTGCGCAGGTCGGCTTCGGCCAGTTCCGGGTTCTTTTCCTTGACCAGGTTGTAGGCACGCTCCTGGGCTTCGTTCAGCAGGTCTATCAGCTTTACGGTGCCGCCGTCGCGGGTTTTGAACGGGCGGCCGTCGGCGCCGTTCATGGTGCCGAAACCCATGTGTTCCATGTGCATCGGGTGGGTGACGAAACCCGCGCGACGTGCCACTTCGAACACTTGCTGGAAGTGCAGGGCCTGGCGCTGGTCGACAAAATACAGCGCGCGATCCGCCTTGAGCACGCCACTGCGGTAGCGCACGGCCGCCAGGTCGGTGGTGGCGTAGAGGTAACCGCCATCGGCCTTGACGATGATCACCGGCAGCGGCTCGCCGTCGGCATTCTTGAATTCTTCGAGGAACACGCACTGCGCGCCGTTGCTCTCGACCAACAGGCCTTTGGCCTTGAGGTCGTTGACCACGTTGATCAGGTCGTCGTTGTAGGCGCTTTCGCCCATCACGTCGGCCATGCTCAATTTAACGTTGAGCAGTTGGTAGATTTCCTGGCAGTGCGACAGCGAGATCTCGCGGAAGCGGCCCCACAGCGCCAGGCATTCGGCGTCACCGGCTTGCAGCTTGACCACCAGGCCACGGGCGCGTTCGGCGAACTCTGCGGAGTCGTCGAAGCGCTTCTTCGCGGCGCGGTAGAAGTTTTCGAGGTCGGCCAGCTCGTTGCTGGTGATCGGGTTTTCCTGCAGGTAAGCCATCAACATGCCGAACTGGGTGCCCCAGTCGCCCACATGGTTTTGACGGATCACGGTATCGCCAAGGAACTCCAGCACCCGCGCCACGCCGTCGCCAATAATGGTCGAGCGCAGGTGGCCCACGTGCATCTCTTTGGCCAGGTTGGGTGCCGACAGGTCAACGACCACGCGCTGCAACGGGCCGGCCTTGCGCACGCCGATGTTGGCGTCGGCCAGGGCCGCGTCCAGGCGCGACGCCAGGGCTTGGGTGTTCTGGAAGAAGTTGATGAAGCCAGGGCCGGCGATGTCGGCCTTGGTGACGCTCTCGTCAGCAGGCAGCGCGGCGATGATTTTCTCGGCCAGGTCGCGTGGCTTCAGGCCTGCCGGCTTGGCCAACATCATCGCGATGTTGCTGGCAAAGTCGCCGTGGGTCTTGTCGCGGGTGTTTTCCACCTGGATCGCCGGCGTCAGGCCTTCAGGCAACACACCTTCATTGACGAGTTGGGTGATGGCTTGTTGGATCAGCTGGCGAATGGTGTCTTTCATGGTGTTCTCTTTCGGCCGCAAGCGGCGGCGCGCAATGCGCAGGTGGAAAAGCTCGGCATTATCCGTGGCGAGGGCGGGCTTGCCAACCTTCGCGGGACCTGTGGCCGGGCTTAATACAAATCTACCGGGTCTACATCCAGTGACCATCGCACTTGCCGGCCGCTGGGCATTTGCTCCAGGGCAAGCAACCAGCTACTCAACAGCCGATGCAGCGGTGCGCGCGAGGTGGCCTGCAGCAGTAGCTGAGCGCGATAACGCCCGGCACGGCGCTCCATGGGCGCGGGCACCGGGCCGAGCAGCTCGATGCCGGTCAGACCCAATTCGCCGAGCAAACGTTCGGCCGCGCTGCACGCCTCATCCAAAAAACTTTCGGCCTGCCCCGGTTTGTGGGCTTCGGCGCGCAGCAAGGCCAAATGCGCAAATGGCGGCAGCCCGGCCGAGCGGCGCTCGCTCAATGCCTGTTCGGCAAAGGCGAAGTAGCCTTGTTCGGTCAACTGAATCAGCAGCGGATGGTCGGCCAGGTGGGTCTGGATAATCACCTTGCCCGGCTCTTCGGCACGCCCGGCGCGGCCTGCGACTTGCACGATCAGCTGAGCCATGCGCTCGCTGGCGCGAAAATCCCCGGAGAACAAGCCACCGTCCGCGTCGAGGATCGACACCAGCGTTACCCGGGGGAAGTGATGCCCTTTGGCAAGCATCTGCGTGCCCACCAGGATGCACGGTTGGCCCTTCTGAATGGTCGCGAACAGCTGGTTCATTGCGTCTTTACGCGAGGTGCTGTCGCGGTCGACCCGCAGCACGGGGTAGTCCGGGAACAGAATGCCCAGGCGTTCCTCGGCGCGCTCGGTGCCGGCACCCACCGGGCGCAGGTCGACTTTGCCGCATTGCGGGCAGTGGCGCGGCACCCGCTCCACGTGGCCGCAGTGGTGGCAGCGCAACTCGCCATGACGCTGGTGCACGGTCATCCGCGCATCGCAGCGTTCACACTCAGACATCCAGCCGCAGTCATGGCACAGCAGCGTCGGCGCAAACCCGCGGCGGTTGAGAAACACCAATACTTGTTGGCCGGCGGCGAGGGTCTGGCCGATGGCTTGCTGCATCGGCCCGGAAATCCCGCTGTCCAGCGGGCGGCTTTTTACGTCCAGGCGCAGGAAGCGGGGTTGCTTGGCGCCCCCCGCGCGCTCATTCAGGCGCAGCAGCCCATAACGCCCGGTGTAGGCGTTGTGCAGGCTTTCGAGGGACGGCGTGGCCGAGCCCAGCACAATCGGAATGTCTTCCTGGCGCGCACGCACCAGCGCCAAATCGCGGGCGTGGTAGCGCAGGCCTTCTTGCTGTTTATAGGAGCCGTCATGCTCCTCGTCGATGATGATCAGCCCGGGGTTCTTCATCGGCGTAAACAGCGCCGAACGGGTGCCGATAATAATGTCGGCGTCGCCGTCTCGCGCCGCCAGCCATGACTCCAGGCGTTCCCGGTCGTTGACCGCCGAGTGCACCAGCGCGATACGCGCGTTGAAGCGCTGCTCGAAACGCGCCAGGGTTTGCGGGCCGAGGTTGATCTCGGGGATCAGCACCAAGGCCTGTTTGCCGGCCTGCAGGGTTTCGCGGATAAGCTGCAAATACACTTCGGTCTTGCCGCTGCCGGTCACACCCGCCAGCAGGAACGCGTGGAAGCTGTCGAAACCCGCGCGGATCGCCTCATAGGCAGCGCGTTGCTCGGGGTTAAGCGGCAACTCCGGCTGAGCCAGCCAGTGTTCGTGGCGCGGGCTGGGTGCATGCTTGCGGATTTCGACCTGAACCAGGCCCTTGGCAAGCAACAGGTCGAGGCTGTCTTTGCTCAGCATCAGCTTGCTGAGTAGCTGATGGGCGACGCCATGCGGGTGCTGCGCCAGCGTCGCCAACGCTTCACGCTGGCGCGGCGCGCGGGCAATGCGCGGGTCATCCAGGCGGGCGCCGGGCACCATCGACCAGAAGCGTTCCTGGCGTGCTTCGGCCAGCTCGCCCTGGCGCAACAACACCGGCAGCGCCCAGCTCAAGGTGTCACCCAGGCTGTGCTGGTAATACTGGGCGGTCCACAGGCACAACTTGAACAGCGCGGGCGGCAGTGGCGGTGTGGCGTCGAGGATGGCCAGCGCGGGTTTGAGCTTTTCTGCCGGGACTTCGCTGTGGTCGGCGACTTCTACCAGAATGCCGATCATTTCCCGGCGCCCAAACGGCACGCGCACGCGCATGCCCGGTTGCAACTGCGCCCGCAGCACGCCGGCCGGGGCCCGATAGTCGAACAGGCGGCGCAGGGGCGAGGGCAGGGCAAGGCGCAAAATGGCGTCGGGCACGCGAGGGGTCTCATATAAAGGCAGGCGGTGGCGCAGGGGCGGGAGACTAGCAGACCGGCAGTGGAGGTGTCGTGTCTCTGGTGTGCGCATCGTGGTTAATGCGGGAAGCGCTTTTGTGGGAGCGGGCTTGCTCGCGATGCAGGCACCTCGGAGCATCAGGCATACCGAGTTGATGCTATCGCGAGCAAGCCCGCACACAGTTGACTGCATTCTGCTTGGGAGCCCGCCCCGGCATCTGCGCGGCCGGTTTTCTGATGAAAGGTGCTTTTACACGGCTGGTCAGCCGTAACCTGCGCTTGCACGTTTTAAAAGGTCTGGTAGAATCCGCGGCCTAATTACGTGCGGTATTCGACAATAGTGTCGAGTGGCGGCACGCTAGCCCGAGGAAGTCACCATGAAAGCCGATATCCATCCAGCGTACGAAACCATCGAAGTAACCTGCAGCTGCGGCAACAAGTTCGAAACACGTTCGAACCTGTGCAAGCCACTGGGTACTGACGTATGCAACGAGTGCCACCCGTTCTACACCGGTAAGCAGAAAACTCTGGACACCGGCGGCCGTGTACAGCGCTTCGCAGATCGCTTTGGTGCTTTCGGCAAGAAGCCTGCTGCAGCTACTCCAGCAGAGTAAGGCTCAAAAGCCCTGCGGGCTTTTGCAAGCTGTTAAAAAAGGCGCCCATCGCGGGCGCCTTTTTTGTGCCTGAAATGTGGCCGACTTCATCCGGTAGTGCATCGCTCACATCAATGCTGAAAGAAAAAATTGTAGACATTTTTTAATCGGATTGTGAACAGTTAAGCCCTTGTGCCGCGTGGCTCTTGGCCGAAAGTCTTAGCGCAGCGGCCTTGACACCTGTGACTGACCAGTCTTGTGGGGACTTTACGACACGCGTATCCTCGGCGGTCCGTCGACCAACAGTAAAAGCGGAATGCCGATATGTCTGATTTGAAAACTGCCGCTCTCGAATATCATGCTCATCCTCGTCCAGGAAAGCTGAGTGTAGAGCTCACCAAAGCCACTGCCACCGCCCGCGACCTGTCGCTGGCCTACAGCCCTGGCGTTGCCGAGCCCGTACGTGAAATCGCCCGCGATCCTGAACTGGCGTACAAGTACACCGGCAAAGGCAACCTGGTTGCAGTGATTTCCGATGGCACCGCGATTCTCGGCCTGGGTAACCTCGGCCCATTGGCTTCCAAGCCGGTCATGGAAGGTAAAGGCGTGCTGTTCAAGCGCTTTGCCGGTATCGATGTTTTCGACATCGAAGTCGACTCCGAAAGCCCGCAGGCTTTCATCGACACCGTCAAACGTATTTCCATCACCTTTGGTGGCATCAACCTGGAAGACATCAAGGCGCCTGAGTGCTTTGAAATCGAAAAGGCCCTGATCGAGCAGTGCGACATCCCGGTATTCCACGATGACCAGCACGGCACCGCAATCGTGACTGCGGCCGGCATGATCAACGCCCTGGAAATCGCCGGAAAAACCCTGGCTGACGCGAAGATCGTCTGCCTGGGCGCCGGCGCTGCGGCCATCTCCTGCATGAAGCTGATCGTGAGCATGGGCGCCAAGCTGGAAAACATCTACATGGTCGACAGCAAGGGCGTTATCCAGTCCGAGCGTACCGACCTGAACCAGTACAAGGCGATGTTTGCCCACCCGTCGTCCAAGCGCACCCTGGCGGATGCCCTCAACGGTGCAGACGTGTTCGTCGGCCTGTCCGGCCCGAACCTGCTGAGCGCTGATGGCCTGAAGTCCATGGCGGCCAACCCGATCGTGTTCGCCTGCTCCAACCCAGACCCGGAAATCTCGCCGGAGCTGGCTCACGCCACCCGTAACGACGTGATCATGGCGACTGGCCGTTCGGACTACCCGAACCAGGTCAACAACGTACTGGGCTTCCCGTTCATCTTCCGTGGTGCACTGGACGTTCGCGCCAAGCGCATCAACGAAGAAATGAAAGTAGCTGCCGCCAACGCCCTGCGTGAACTGGCCAAACTGCCGGTTCCTCAAGACGTGTGCGACGCCTACGGTGGCGCCAAGCTGGAATTCGGTCGTGAGTACATCATCCCGAAACCAATGGACAAGCGCCTGATCACCCTGATCTCGGATGCCGTGGCCAAAGCCGCCATCGAGACCGGTGTGGCCACCCTGCCGTATCCGAAGCACTACCCGCTGCAAAGCGTGGATGATGTGTTCAACGGCTAAGCCCTTGCCCCACAAAAAACCCGGCTCAGAAGGCCGGGTTTTTTGTGGGGCGGGGAAAGCTGCAAGCTACAAGCTGAGAGCTACAAGCTACAAGCTACAAGCTTCAAGCTTCAAGCTGAGAGCTGAGAGCGGTGCTGCATGGCTCTTCCTTGCAGCTTGTAGCTTGAAGCTTGTAGCTGCTAAAAGAGGTCGATTGGCGCGCCTTCATCCGCCGGCAGTGGGCTGCCGGGTGCAACACCATTGCCCAGCTCGTTGACGGATGGCGGTGTGTCTTCGCTCTTGAACAGCTCGAAGTACGCGTTCGGGGTGCTTGGCGATGCTGCGCGGCCACTGACCGGATCAATCCGCAGGCTGAGGATGCCTTCCGGCTCGGGCTGAGTGTGCAGCGGCTTGTCTTTCAAGGCCGCGCCCATGTAGCTCATCCAGATCGGCAGCGCGACGGTGCCACCAAACTCGCGACGGCCGAGGCTTTCCGGCTGATCGTAGCCCGTCCACACAGTCGTCACGTAGTCGGCGTTGTAGCCGGAGAACCAAGCGTCTTTGGACTCGTTGGTGGTACCGGTTTTGCCCGCGATGTCTGCTCGGCCAAGGGCCAGTGCGCGTCGGCCGGTGCCCTTCTTGATCACGTCTTCAAGGATGCTGTTGAGGATGTAGGTCGTGCGGCCGTCGACGATGCGCTCAGCTATGGCCGGTGCTTGTGGCTCGGCCGGGGCAGTGGCGTTGGTGGCGGGCGCTGCGCCTGGCGTCGGCTCGATAGTGATACCGCCGTTGCTCGGCGCCGCGAGGCCGTCGGTGGCTGCCACGCCGTTGACCACGTCACCCGGCACGCGTGGGGGGTTGGCGGTGAACAGGGTGTCGCCATTGCGGCTCTCGATCTTGTCGATCAGGTACGGCGTGATCTTGTAGCCGCCATTGGCAAACGTGCTCCAGCCCGTGGCGATTTCCATCGGCGTGAGGGTTGCGGTGCCGAGGGCCAGCGACAGATTCGGTGGCAGGTCCGACTTGGCGAAGCCAAAGCGCGTGATGTAGTCGATGGTTTTGCCGACGCCCATCGCCTGCAGCAGGCGGATCGACACCAGGTTACGCGACTTGTACAGCGCCTCGCGCACGCGGATCGGGCCGAGGAAGGTGTTGGTGTCGTTCTTCGGGCGCCAGACTTTGTCCAGGTACTCGTCGACGAACACGATAGGCGCATCGTTGACCAGGCTGGCAGCGGTGTAGCCATTGTCCAGCGCGGCGCTGTAGATAAATGGCTTGAAGCTCGAACCCGGCTGACGCTTGGCCTGGGTCGCGCGGTTGTAATTGCTTTGCTCAAAGGCGAAGCCGCCGACCAGCGCGCGGATGGCCCCGTTCTGTGGGTCCAGCGACACGAGCGCGCCCTGTGCCACGGGCACTTGGCTGAATTTCAGGCTGTCGTCTTTCTGGCGCTGCACGCGGATCAAATCACCCACCTGCGCCACGTCCGACGGCTGCTTGGGCATCGGGCCCATGCTGTTGGTGTTCAAGAAGGGGCGCGCCCACTTCATGCTGTCCCACGCCACATGCGCTTCGCCGGTGCGCGTCAGCACCTGCACGCCATCTTTCATCACTTGGGTGACGATGGCGGGTTCCAGGCCGCTGATCGGGCGCTGTTTGCTCAGTTCGGTGGTCCAGGCGCTCAGGGTTTTGCCCGGCAGGCGTGACTCAGGGCCGCGATAGCCATGGCGCTGGTCATAGGTGACCAAGCCTGAATGCACCGAGGTATTGGCGATTTCCTGCAGGTCGCTCGGCACGGTCGTGGTCACGCGAAAGCCTTCGGTGTAGGCCTCGCTGCCATAGCGGCCGACCATTTCGGCCCGCGCCATTTCAGCGATGTACGGTGCGTTCACTTCCGGCGTCGGTACGTGGTAGCTGGCGTTCAACGGCTCGGCCACAGCGCTTTCGTAAGCGGCCTGATCGATTTTGCCGAGCTTGTACATGCGGCCCAGGATCCAGTCGCGACGCTCTTTGCTGCGTGCCGGGTTGGCCAGCGGGTTAAAACGCGACGGTGCCTTGGGCAGGCCGGCAATCATCGCCATCTGCGCCAGGCTGGCGTCACGAATCGACTTGCCATAGTAAACCTGCGACGCTGCCTCGATCCCGTAGGCACGATTGCCCAGGTAGATTTTGTTGACGTACAGCTCAAGGATTTCGTCCTTGGTCAACTGACGTTCAATTTGCAGCGCCAGCAGAATCTCGGTGGCTTTTCGCGAAAAACTGCGCTCGCTGGTGAGGAAGAAGTTTTTCGCCACCTGCATGGTGATGGTGCTGCCGCCGGACTGAATGTGTCCGCTTTTTACCAACTGAGTGGCCGCACGCACCAGGCTGCTAGGGTCGACACCATAATGATTGGCAAAATTATCGTCTTCAGCCGACAGCAAGGCGCTGATGAAGTTGGGCGGAATGTCGGCGAAACGGATCGGTGTGCGGCGCATCTCGCCGAACTCCGCGATCAGTTTTTCATCGCTGCTGTAGACCCGCAAAGGAATCTGCAACTGGATACTTCTGAGTGCCTCTACGGAGGGCAAACCCGGACTAAGGTAGAGGTATGCACCGCTGAGTACGAGCAGTAGCCCGCAGACGACCGCGACAATGGAGTACCCGAAAAACTTCAGCAGACGAATCAAGGCTTTTGGATTTCCAGAGAAAAGAAAGAGTTACGCGTCGGGGCATGCATGGCAAACGATGGATCGACCCGAGCAGCAGATAAAAAGCGGGGAAAAACGCTGGGCATTAAAGCATTTTCGGCTTGGGGCGTCATTCGTGCTACTCAAACAAGTCGACCGAATGCACCACGCCAATGCGCAATCAGGCGGTATGACAGGCAAAATTTTAGGGAGTTTTATGCGAAAAGGATTTTTCAGGCGAAAAGTCGACGCCGTATTGGGCATCGACATCAATGACGCAGGCATCAAGCTGGTTGAGCTGGGCCGGTCAGCCGACGGCTACACCATTCAGGGTTACGCCGCCCAGGCATTGCCAGCCCACGCGGTAGTCGACGGCACCTTGTTGGACCTTGCAGCCATAGGGCAGGCGCTGCGCCAGGCGTTATCGCGGCTACGCACCTCAACGCGCCGGGCGGCGGTTGCGGTGGCGGGGCCATCGGTCATCACCAGGGTGATCGAAATGCAAGCCGGGCTCAGCGACGAGGAAATGGTCTGGAACATCCAGATGGAGGCCGATCAATACATTCCTTACCCATTGGATGATGTCGCCATCGACTTTCAGGTTCGCGGCCCGTGCGCCCAAGACCCTCTGAGGGTCGAAGTTGTGTTGGCCGCCTGCCTGCGGGAGCAAGTCGAGGCCCGCGAGGCGGTTTTAGCCCTGGCCGGGCTGGTGGCGCGCGTGGTGGATGTTGAAGGGTTTGCATTGGAGCGCGCTTGCAGTCAGGATTTCGCCAGCTTCACGCCGTGCCATCGTGTCGATGGCGCACAATGGGCGGTGGATGCCCACGGGATGGGAATTGCTTGTGGGTTGGCCCTGAGGAGTTTCGCAGGATGACACGGATCAATCTTTTGCCTTGGCGTCAGGCGCTGGCCGAGCGGCGGCGCAAATACTTCCTGGTATTTTTGCTGGTGTTCGCAGGTGTCGCGCTGGCGGCGGTGTGGCTGGCAGATCAAGTTATCGATCAGGCTATCGACCGGCAGGTAACGCGTAACAATCACCTGAGCAAAGCAGTCACCGTTCAGGATTCGCTTATCAAGACCATCGACGACTTGCAGGAGCAGAGCCTGCAAATGACCGAGCGCATGAAGGTCGTGCAGGATGTGCACGAAGCCCGCTCCGCCAGCGCCGAGCTTTTGGACAAACTGGCCCGTGCGGTGCCCGACGGGGTGCACCTGCATGAGGTGGTCGCCAAGGGCGATACCGTCAGCATCAGCGGCAGTGCCGAGTCCAGCCAGGACATCGCGCAATTGATGCGCCGCCTGGAGGCTTCTGAAGGTGCTCACGCCACTCGGTTGCGGCATGTGCGAGCGGAAGGCGAGCGCGGCGCTAACCAATTTCAACTGGTGGTGCGCCAAGGCGATTCCACCGAGGCGCTGCCATGAGCCTGCCCAGGCTCGACTTTTTCACGCTTTCTCACAACGCTGCGAAATGGCCCTTGCCGGGCAAGCTTCTGTTCGGCTGCGCGCTGGCAGGGCTCGTGTTTTTAGTGGGCAACGGCGTGTACCTGAGCCCTGCGCGTGATCGGCTTAATACGTCCGAGGCGCAGGCTGTTGAACTGCGACAGGCGCTTGCGCAAAAGGCTGGCTTGGCGGCCAGCGTTGAGGGCCGCACGCGTCACGCCCACGTGATGCAGGAGGCGGTTGCCGGGCTTTTACGGCAAATGCCCGGCGAGTCAGACACCCCAGGCTTGCTCGAAGACATTGCCCGGCTGGCGGTTGCCAACGGTTTGGCGGTGGAGGGCGTCACCGTGCTGGACGAGCAACCTCAGCCGTTGTTTATCGAGGAGCCTGTGCAGGTTGGTGTTGTGGGCGCCTACCACGACTTGGCGACGTTCGTGAGTGCTCTGGGCGGGTTGTCGCGCATCGTCAGCGTGCACGATGTTGTGCTTCGTTCTGATGGCGCGCGGGTGCACCTGGCGCTGCTGGCCAAGACCTATCGGAGCGCATCGCCGCGCAGCCCCTCGGGTGTGACGGTTGAGCCGCTGCCGCGATTTGCCTACAGCGCCGCTTCGCTGCGTGATCCGTTCCAGCCGCGCACCTTGCAGGTCGATCATGCGCCTGGCCGCCCGGCGCCTGCGCCAGACCTCGCTCGGGCGCGTGGAGCGCTTGAAGGTCTGGCCGTCGACCAGTTCAAAATGGTCGGCACCTTGTCCCGGGGTGTGCACACCTTCGTCTTGCTGCGCGCCGCGTCCAGCGTGCATCGGCTTGCGGTCGGCGACTACTTGGGGCCGAACCACGGCCAGGTCACGGCCATTCATGCCGGCCACATCGAACTGGCCGAGCTGTTCCCGGATGAACAGGGCGCCTGGCTGCAGCGTTCGCGAACCCTCGTTTTAAACGTCAACTCATAACGGAATCAAACAATGAAAAGGACTTTGCCGTCCTTCGGTGTGGCGCTATGGATAGCGTTCACGGCACCGATGGCTTTTGCTGTGCCTCATCGCGTGGACCTGATCCAACTGCCGCCCCCCGGCAGCGCAGGTTTGGGCGCTCCCCGCGGTGAAACGCTGAACCTTAACTTCCAGAACATCGAGTTGCGTGCGGTATTGCAGCAGATCGCCGATGTCGCCGGGCTCAACCTGGTGGCCAGCGATGAGGTGCAAGGCTCAATTACCCTGCGGCTCAAGGACGTGCCTTGGGACCAGGCGCTGGACCTGGTGTTGCAAACCAAAGGCTTGGACAAGCGCGTGACGGCGGGTGTTTTGCTGGTGGCGCCCGCCGAAGAGTTGGCCGCCCGCGAACTGCTGGTGCTTGAGTCGCGCAAGCAACTGGCTGAGTTGGCGCCACTGCGCCGGGAGCTGTTGCAAGTCAATTACGCCAAGGCAGCGGACCTGGCCAAGTTATTCCAGTCGGTGACCAGCATCGAAGGCGTGCCCGACGAGCGCGGCTCGGTGGTGGTGGATGAGCGCACCAATAACATCATCGCCTACCAGACCGGCGAGCGGCTTGAAGAGCTGCGGCGCATCGTGGCGCAGCTGGATATTCCGGTACGCCAGGTGATGATCGAGGCACGCATCGTCGAGGCCAATGTCGACTACGACAAAAGCCTCGGCGTGCGCTGGGGTGGCCGGCTCAACCGTGGTAACTGGGGCGCTGGCGGGCTTGGCAAGCCTTCGGCCGAGGGCGCTGAAGCACTGGCGAGCCCGCCCGGTTCGTCGTTTGTTGACTTGGGTTCACTCACGGGTACCGCAGGCATGGGCATCGGTTTTATCACCGACAACCTGTTGCTCGACCTGGAACTCACCGCCATGGAGAAAACCGGCAACGGTGAAATCGTCTCACAGCCCAAGGTGGTCACTTCCGACAAGGAGACCGCACGGATCCTCAAGGGCACCGAGATTCCCTATCAGGAATCCACCTCCAGGGGTGCCACTTCGGTGTCATTCAAGGAGGCCTCGCTGTCACTTGAGGTAACCCCGCAAATCACCCCTGACGGCTGGGTGTTCATGGAGGTCAAAGTCACCAAGGACGAGCCGGACTATTTGAACAAGCTCAACGACGTTCCGCCCATCAAGAAAAACGAAGTCAACGCCAAGGTGCTGGTCAAGGATGGCGAGACCATCGTCATCGGCGGGGTTTTTTCAGATACCCAAAGCAAAGTGGTAGATAAAGTGCCATTTTTGGGCGATGTGCCGTATCTTGGCCGCCTTTTCCGGCGCGATGTGCTGGCACAAAGAAAATCCGAGCTGCTGGTATTCCTGACTCCGCGTATTATGAATAACCAGGCGATTGCTGTGAGTCGTTGATTCTGTGCGAAATTTGATTCTTGTAGGACCGATGGGGGCTGGAAAAAGCACCATCGGCCGTTTGCTGGCCAAAGAGCTGCGCCTGCCATTCAAAGATTCCGACAAGGAAATTGAATTGCGCACGGGCGCCAATATCCCATGGATTTTCGATAAGGAAGGCGAGCTGGGCTTTCGCGACCGCGAGCAGGCGATGATTGCCGAGCTGTGCGGCTTCGACGGCGTGGTGTTGGCCACCGGCGGCGGCGCTGTCATGCGCGATGAAAACCGCCGGGCGCTGCATGCCGGTGGGCGCGTGGTTTACCTGCATGCGTCGGTTGAACAGCAAGTGGGCCGTACTGCCCGCGATCGCAATCGCCCGTTGCTGCGCACCGCCGACCCGGCCAAAACCCTCAAGGATCTGCTGACGCTGCGCGATCCGCTGTATCGGGAAATCGCCGATCTGGTGGTTGAAACCGATGAGCGGCCGCCACGAATGGTGGTTCTCGACATTCTCGAGCGCTTGCAGCAGTTACCACCCCGTTAAAGCCAAGCCCGAAATGCGCTATTCTCGGCGGCGCGTTATCACGGTTCGAGGTGTGGCGCAGAGCCATCAGGCGGCGTCAACTGAGCGTTGCCGATCGTACATATATCTTCACGCGGGGACACATGCAGACACTTAAGGTCGATCTAGGCGAGCGCAGCTACCCAATCCATATTGGCGAAGGTCTGTTGGACCTGCCCGAGTTGCTTGCGCCGCATATTGCCGGTCGGCAAGTGGCGATCATCTCCAACGAAACGGTCGCGCCGCTGTACCTTGAGCGTCTGAGCCGCAGCCTGGCGGCGTACTCGGTGATTTCGGTGATCTTGCCTGACGGCGAAGCCCACAAGAACTGGGAAACCCTGCAACTGATATTTGATGGCCTGCTGACTGCGCGCCATGACCGTCGTACCACCGTGGTCGCCTTGGGCGGCGGTGTGATCGGCGACATGGCCGGTTTTGCCGCCGCCTGTTACCAGCGTGGCGTGGACTTTATCCAGGTGCCGACCACCTTGTTGTCTCAGGTCGATTCGTCGGTGGGCGGCAAAACCGGCATCAACCACCCGTTGGGCAAGAACATGGTTGGCGCGTTTTACCAGCCGCAAGCCGTACTGATCGATACCGCTACCCTCAAGACCCTGCCGCCGCGCGAGCTGTCGGCGGGTCTGGCCGAGGTGATCAAGTACGGGCTGATCTGCGACGAGCCGTTTTTGACCTGGCTCGAAGCGGATGTGGACGCGCTGCGCGCCCTCGACCAAGTGGCGCTGACCGAAGCGATTTCGCGCTCCTGCGCCGCCAAGGCGCTGGTAGTGAATGCCGATGAACGTGAATCCGGCGTACGCGCCACGCTCAACTTGGGCCACACCTTCGGCCATGCGATCGAAACGCACATGGGCTATGGTGTGTGGCTGCATGGCGAGGCCGTCGCGGCTGGCACGGTGATGGCATTGGAGATGTCGCAACGCTTGGGCTGGATCAGCGCGCAAGAGCGGGATCGCGGTATCCGTCTGTTCCAGCGCGCCGGTTTGCCGGTTATTCCGCCCTCGGCAATGACTGAGGCGGATTTTCTCGAACATATGGCAATAGACAAGAAAGTGATCGACGGTCGACTGCGACTGGTGCTGCTGCGCCACATTGGCGAAGCTGTGGTGACCGACGATTATCCGAAAGAGATTTTACAGGCTACGCTGGGAGCGGATTACCGCGCCCTGGCCCAGCTGAAAGGTTAATAAGATCCCGATGACTAGTTTGCATGCCGACGAGGCGTTCCTCGGCCATTACCAGTTAAGCCACGACCCATTCGCTCCACGGGTGCCTGGTTTCAAATTTTTCCCTGCCCAGCGCAAGCCGGTGCTTGGCCAATTGCACCATCTGGCGCGTTACAGCCAGCTGTTGCTGGTGGTCACCGGCCCATTGGGCAGCGGCAAGACCTTGCTGCGCCAGGCGCTGGTTGCCAGCACCAATAAGCAATCGGTACAGAGCGTGGTGGTGTCGGCACGCGGTGCCGGTGATGCGGCAGGCGTGTTGCGCCAAGTGGCGCAGGCGCTGAACGTCGCCACCGCCGAGCCGAACGCTATCCTCAAGCAAGTGGTGCAGTTGGGCCTGACCGGTCAGGAAGTCTACCTGCTGGTGGACGACGCCGAGCAGCTCGACGAATCCGCCCTGGAAGCGTTGCTGGCGTTGGCGGCGGGTACGCCGGAAGGTCGCCCGCACGTGTTCCTGTTTGGTGAGTCGTCGTTAATCGCCGATCTGGAGCAGATCAGCGGTGATCAGGAGCTGTTTCACGTCATCGAACTGCAGCCGTACGAAGAGGAAGAAACCCGCGAATACCTGGCTCAACGCCTCGAAGGCGCAGGCGCTGGCATCGAACTTTTCTCCGCTTCGCAGATCTCTGATATTCACGAAAGCTCCGACGGTTGGCCTGGCACCATCAACCAGGTCGCTCGCGATGCCTTGATCGAAGCCATGATTGCCAGCCGTTCTGCGGTTAAGCGTCCAAAGATGGGGTTTACTATGCCTAAGAAGCACGTATTGGCTATTTCCGCCGTTGTTGTGGTCGCTGTCGCCGCCGCCTGGTTGATTCCAGGTCGCAGCAAAGCGCCCACCACGGCCGGCGCGCCAACCGAACAGGCGCAGTTGCCACTGGGCAAGCCCACGCCAAATGTCGAATTCGCCAACTCCGGCCAACCGACCAACCTGCCGATGGTCGGCCAACCCGTGATGCGCGGCCCGCTCGCCGAAGAAGCCGGTGGCATTGCCGAAGGCGATGACGGCGTGCCGGTTGAAGGCTCCAGCGCCACCCCGCCGACGGTTACCACCACCGCGCCACCTGCCGGCGTACCGGCTGGCCCGGCGGCGACTGCCGCTGCCAAACCCGCGCCGACGCCGACACCGGCGCCCACTGTCGCCACCGCCAAGCCTGCGCCTGTGACCAAACCGGTCGCACCTGCGCCAGCCGCCAAACCCGCCCCGGCGGCCAAGCCTGCTGAAAAACCGGCCGCCACCGTTGCCAAGGCTGGCGCTGCCGGCAGCAGCTGGTACGCCAGCCAACCGACCGGCAACTTCGTGGTGCAGATCCTCGGCACCAGCTCCGAAGCCAACGCTCAGGCGTTCGTGAAAGAGCAGGGCGGCGAGTACCGTTATTTCAAGAAAGTGCTCAACGGCAAGCCTCTCTACGTGATCACCTACGGCAATTTCTCCAGCCGTGCAGCAGCCGATTCCGCCATCAAGGCCTTGCCAGCGAAGGTTCAGGCTGGTAAACCTTGGCCTCGCACTGTCGCCAGCGTCCAACAGGAACTGGCAACAACTCGCTGAAGATTCGGCGGCCTTACCCAGGCCGCCTCTCCCGGCACCTCAAGAAAACCGCAAGTGCGTGCTGCCCTCAAGGCCGCGCGCTTTGTAGTGTCTGCGTCACAGTAGCTATTGAGTCGTAGCAGTCAAAATTAAAAAGGTTTTGACTAGCACAGCATATCGCTTTAAACCTTTCATAAATGCGACATACATTTGCGACATTTCGTCGCTAAATTTGTGAGCCTAAGTGTCGGTGTGTACAATGACCTCCCTTTTGCCCCCGCCAAGCCGGCAGACGTTCGGCGCGGAAGGTAACCGGTTGAATTGAAAAGAAATTTGTCTCGAAATAAGAGGCAGCCTGGTGAGAAAGTGTCTATGAAAGCAGGTCTGTACCAACCCGATGAATTCAAGGATAACTGCGGTTTCGGCCTGATTGCCCACATGCAGGGCGAGCCCAGTCATACCCTTTTACAAACGGCCGTCGAGGCCCTGACCTGCATGACCCACCGCGGTGGGATCAACGCCGATGGCAAGACCGGTGACGGTTGCGGCTTGCTGATTCAAAAGCCCGACCAGTTCCTGCGCGCTGTTGCTAAAGAGCAATTTGCTGTCGACCTGCCCAAGCAGTACGCCGTGGGCATGGTGTTCTTCAACCAGGACCCGGTTAAAGCGCAAGCCGCTCGCGAGAACATGAACCGCGAGATCCTGGCTGCCGGCCTGCAACTGGTGGGCTGGCGCAAAGTGCCGATCGACACCAGCGTGCTTGGCCGCCTGGCCCTGGAGCGCCTGCCGCAGATCGAACAAGTGTTTATTGCAGGTGACGGCCTGAGCGACCAGGACATGGCGATCAAGCTGTTTACCTCGCGTCGTCGCTCGTCGGTGTCCAACGCAGCCGACGCCGACCACTACATCTGCAGCTTTTCGCACAAGACCATCATTTATAAAGGCCTGATGATGCCGGCGGATTTGACCGCCTTCTATCCAGACCTGAGCGATGAGCGCCTGCAAACCGCCATTTGCGTGTTCCACCAGCGCTTCTCCACCAATACCCTGCCGAAATGGCCGCTGGCTCAGCCATTCCGTTTCCTCGCCCACAACGGCGAGATCAACACCATCACCGGCAACCGCAACTGGGCCGTGGCCCGACGCACCAAGTTCGCCAACGATTTGATGGACCTCGAAGAACTCGGCCCGCTGGTTAACCGCGTGGGTTCCGACTCCTCAAGCATGGACAACATGCTTGAGCTGATGGTCACTGGCGGCATCGACCTGTTCCGTGGCGTGCGCATGATCATTCCGCCTGCGTGGCAGAACGTCGAGACCATGGACCCGGACCTGCGGGCGTTCTATGAATACAACTCGATGCACATGGAACCGTGGGACGGCCCGGCCGGCGTGGTAATGACCGACGGCCGCTACGCGGTGTGCCTGCTCGACCGTAACGGTCTGCGCCCGGCGCGTTGGGTCACCACCACCAACGGTTTCATCACCCTGGCGTCGGAAATCGGCGTTTGGGACTACAAGCCTGAAGACGTTATCGCCAAAGGCCGTGTAGGGCCTGGCCAGATCCTGGCCGTGGACACCGAAACCGGGCAGATCCTCGACACGGACGCCATCGACAACCGCTTGAAGTCGCGTCACCCGTACAAGCAATGGCTGCGCAAGAACGCTTTGCGCATCCAGGCGACCATGGAAGACAACGACCACGGTTCGGCTTTTTATGACGTGGACCAGCTCAAGCAGTACATGAAGATGTACCAGGTCACGTTCGAGGAGCGCGACCAAGTGCTGCGCCCGCTCGGCGAGCAAGGCTACGAGGCTGTCGGCTCGATGGGCGATGACACGCCAATGGCCGTGCTGTCCCAGCGCGTGCGCACGCCGTACGACTACTTCCGCCAGCAATTTGCGCAGGTCACCAACCCGCCGATTGACCCGCTGCGTGAAGCCATCGTGATGTCGCTGGAAGTGTGCCTCGGTGCCGAGCGCAACATCTTCCAGGAATCGCCGGAGCACGCGTCCCGCGTGATCCTCAGTTCGCCGGTTATTTCGCCAGCCAAGTGGCGTTCGTTGATGACCCTGGAACGCCCGGGCTTCGACCGCCAGATCATCGACCTGAACTACGACGAAAGCCTCGGCCTTGAAGCCGCTGTGCGCAACGTCGCCGATCAGGCCGAAGAAGCGGTGCGCGCCGGTCGTACTCAAATCGTACTGACCGACCGCCACATTGCCCCAGGCAAACTGCCGATCCACGCCTCTTTGGCCACCGGCGCGGTGCACCACCGCCTGACCGAAAAAGGCCTGCGCTGCGACTCCAACATCCTTGTGGAAACCGCCACCGCCCGCGACCCGCACCACTTTGCGGTGCTGATCGGCTTCGGCGCCTCGGCGGTTTACCCGTTCCTGGCGTACGAAGTGCTGGGTGACCTGATCCGTACCGGCGAAGTGCTCGGCGACCTTTATGAGGTGTTCAAGAACTACCGCAAGGGCATCACCAAGGGCCTGTTGAAGATCCTCTCGAAGATGGGCATCTCCACCGTTACCTCGTACCGTGGCGCGCAGTTGTTCGAGGCTATCGGCCTGTCCGAAGAAGTCTGCGAGCTGAGCTTCCGTGGCGTGCCGAGCCGCATCAAGGGCGCGCGTTTCGTCGACCTCGAAGCCGAACAAAAAGCCCTGGCGGCCGAAGCCTGGAGCGCGCGCAAGCCGATCCAGCAAGGCGGCCTGCTCAAGTTCGTGCACGGTGGCGAATACCACGCGTACAACCCCGACGTGGTCAGCACCCTGCAAGCCGCTGTGCAGCAGGGCGACTACGCCAAGTTCAAGGAATACACCGCGCTGGTGGATAACCGCCCGGTGTCGATGATCCGCGATATGTTCAAGGTCAAAACCCTCGACACGCCGCTGGCGATCAGCGAAATCGAACCGCTGGAATCAATCCTCAAGCGTTTCGACTCCGCGGGTATTTCCCTGGGCGCGTTGTCGCCCGAGGCTCACGAAGCCCTGGCCGAAGCCATGAACCGCCTGGGTGCGCGTTCCAACTCCGGCGAAGGCGGTGAAGACCCGGCGCGCTACGGCACCATCAAAAGCTCGAAAATCAAGCAGGTCGCGACCGGCCGTTTCGGTGTAACCCCCGAATACCTGGTCAACGCCGAAGTGCTGCAGATCAAAGTCGCGCAGGGCGCCAAGCCCGGCGAAGGCGGGCAACTGCCTGGCGGCAAGGTCAACGGTTTGATCGCCAAACTGCGTTATGCAGTCCCCGGCGTGACCCTGATTTCGCCACCGCCGCACCACGACATCTACTCGATTGAAGACCTGTCGCAGCTGATTTTCGACTTGAAACAAGTCAACCCGCAGGCGCTGGTCTCGGTGAAACTGGTCGCAGAAGCCGGCGTGGGCACCATCGCCGCCGGTGTGGCCAAGGCCTATGCCGACCTGATCACCATTTCGGGCTACGACGGCGGCACTGGCGCTTCGCCGCTGACCTCGATCAAATACGCGGGCGCACCGTGGGAACTCGGCCTGGCTGAAACTCACCAGACCCTGCGCGGCAACGACCTGCGCGGCAAGGTGCGGGTGCAAACCGACGGCGGCCTGAAAACCGGCCTCGACGTGATCAAGGCCGCGATCCTCGGCGCCGAAAGCTTCGGCTTCGGCACTGCGCCAATGATCGCGCTGGGCTGCAAATACCTGCGCATCTGCCACCTGAACAACTGCGCCACCGGCGTCGCGACGCAGAACGAAAAGCTGCGCAAGGATCACTACATCGGCACCGTCGACATGGTGGTGAACTTCTTCACCTACGTCGCCGAAGAAACCCGTGAGTGGCTGGCCAAGCTGGGCGTGCGTTCGCTGGAAGAACTGATCGGCCGCACCGACCTGCTCGACATCCTTCAAGGCCAGACCGCCAAGCAACAGCACTTGGACCTGACGCCGCTGTTGGGCAGCGATCACATCCCGGCCGACAAGCCACAATTCTGCCAGGTGGAGCGCAACCCACCGTTCGACAAAGGCCTGTTGGCCGAGAAGATGGTCGACATGGCCAGCTCCTCGATCAATGACGCCAGCGGCGGCGAATTCGCGCTGGATATTTGCAACTGCGACCGCTCCATCGGCGCACGTATCTCCGGCGAAATCGCGCGCAAGCACGGCAACCAGGGCATGGCCAAGGCGCCGATCACGTTCCGCTTCAAGGGCACTGCGGGCCAGAGTTTTGGCGTGTGGAACGCCGGCGGCCTGCACATGTACCTGGAAGGTGACGCCAACGACTACGTGGGCAAGGGCATGACCGGCGGCAAGCTGGTGATCGTTCCGCCAGCGGGCAGCGTTTACAAGTCACAAGACAGCGCGATTATCGGCAACACCTGCTTGTACGGCGCCACCGGTGGCAAGCTGTTTGCCGCGGGTACGGCCGGTGAGCGTTTCGCCGTGCGTAACTCCGGTGCCCACACCGTGGTGGAAGGCACTGGCGATCACTGCTGCGAGTACATGACCGGCGGTTTTGTCGCGGTACTCGGCAAGACCGGTTACAACTTCGGTTCGGGCATGACCGGCGGTTTCGCCTACGTGCTCGACCAGGACAACACCTTCGTCGACAAGGTCAACCACGAGTTGGTCGAGATCCAGCGGATCAGCGGCGAAGCCATGGAATCCTACCGGAACCACTTGCAGCACGTGCTGGACGAGTACGTCGAGGAAACCGGCAGCGAATGGGGGCGTAACCTCGCCGAAAACCTGGACGACTACCTGCGTCGTTTCTGGCTGGTCAAGCCCAAGGCTGCCAACCTGAAATCGTTGCTTTCCAGCATCCGTGCCAACCCGCAATAAGGGCAGTTGCAAGCGGCGAGCTTCAAGCCGCAAGTTAGATGCAGTGCGCGGTGTGCCGGTTAATGTGATTTTCTTGCAGCTTCAAGCTTGCCGCTTGGAGCTGTCGTGTAAGAGGTTTTGAAGATGGGCGAACGTCTCAATAACGACTTCCAATTCATCGATGTCGGGCGCAAAGATCCGAAGAAGAAACTGTTGCGTCAACGCAAAAAAGAGTTCGTGGAAATCTACGAACCCTTCAAACCCCAGCACTCGGCCGACCAGGCCCACCGCTGCCTGGGGTGCGGTAACCCGTATTGCGAATGGAAGTGCCCGGTGCACAACTTCATTCCCAATTGGCTGAAACTGGTGGCCGAGGGCAACATCCTCGCGGCCGCCGAGCTGTCGCACCAGACCAACACCTTGCCGGAAGTGTGCGGCCGCGTTTGCCCGCAGGACCGTCTGTGTGAGGGCGCTTGCACGCTCAATGACGGTTTTGGCGCAGTGACTATCGGCTCGGTGGAGAAGTACATCACCGACACCGCGTTCGCCATGGGCTGGCGCCCGGACATGTCCAAGGTCAAGCCGACCGGCAAACGCGTCGCGATCATTGGCGCAGGCCCGGCGGGTTTGGGCTGTGCCGACGTGCTGGTGCGCGGCGGCGTGACCCCGGTGGTGTTCGACAAGAACCCGGAAATCGGCGGCTTGCTGACCTTCGGCATCCCCGAGTTCAAGCTGGAAAAAACCGTACTGAGCAACCGTCGTGAAGTGTTCACCGGCATGGGCATCGAGTTCCGCCTGAACACCGAGATCGGCAAAGACGTGACCATGGAGCAACTGCTCGCCGAATACGATGCCGTGTTCATGGGCATGGGCACCTACACCTACATGAAGGGCGGCTTTGCCGGTGAGGATTTGCCGGGCGTGTATGACGCGCTCGACTACTTGATCGCCAACGTCAACCGCAACCTGGGCTTTGAAAAGGCGCCGGAAGATTTCGTCGACATGAAAGGCAAAAAGGTCGTGGTGCTGGGCGGTGGTGACACCGCGATGGACTGCAACCGCACCTCGATTCGCCAGGGCGCCAAGTCGGTGATCTGTGCGTACCGTCGTGACGAAGCCAACATGCCGGGCTCGCGCAAAGAGGTAAAGAACGCCAAGGAAGAAGGCGTGCGATTCCTCTACAACCGCCAGCCGATCGCTATCGTCGGTGAAGACCGCGTCGAAGGCGTGAAGGTGGTCGAGACGCGTCTCGGCGAGCCGGACGCGCGTGGCCGCCGCAGCCCTGAGCCGATTCCGGGCTCCGAAGAGATCATCCCGGCAGACGCCGTGGTCATCGCTTTCGGTTTCCGCCCAAGCCCGGCGCCGTGGTTCGGGCAGTTCGAGATCCAGACCGACAGCCAGGGCCGCGTCGTCGCCCCGGAACAAGGCCAGTACAAGCACCAGACCAGCAACCCGAAAATCTTCGCCGGTGGCGATATGGTTCGTGGTTCTGACCTGGTGGTGACGGCGATCTTCGAAGGCCGCAATGCCGCCGAAGGCATCCTCGATTACCTGGGCGTCTGACGACGCCAGCGGTAAGCTTCAAGCAATTAGCTGCAAGCTAGAAGCCTCGATGCTTGGGGCTTGCAGCTTGAAACTTGGCGCTGCTTTTATGCGACAAATCGACCCGATAGACAAAAGGCACGGCGCATACCGTGCCTTTTGCTTCGCGCTCTGAGAAAATGCCCGCACTTTTTTTGCGGATGCCGACATGACTGCCCTCAAGAACGACCGTTTCCTTCGTGCCCTGCTCAAGCAACCCGTAGACGTCACGCCCGTGTGGATGATGCGTCAAGCCGGTCGCTACCTGCCGGAATACCGCGCCAGTCGCGCCCATGCCGGCGACTTCATGAGCCTGTGCATGAACCCTGCGTTCGCCTGCGAAGTCACGATGCAGCCGCTG
Organism: Pseudomonas kitaguniensis; assembly: GCF_049199985.1. Lineage (NCBI taxonomy): Bacteria > Pseudomonadati > Pseudomonadota > Gammaproteobacteria > Pseudomonadales > Pseudomonadaceae > Pseudomonas > Pseudomonas kitaguniensis. Next base: position 90,356 of record NZ_JBLZPT010000013.1, on the reverse strand, counting down.
GACCGCTATCCACAACTGGACGCGGCCATTCTGTTCTCCGATATTCTCACCATCCCTGACGCCATGGGCCAAGGCCTGTACTTTGAGACCGGCGAAGGCCCGCGTTTCAGGAAGGTCGTCAGCACCCTGGCCGATATCGAAGCCCTGCCGATCCCCGACCCGCACAAAGACCTCGGCTACGTGATGGACGCCGTCAGCACCATCCGCCGCGAACTCAACGGCCGCGTGCCGCTGATCGGCTTCTCCGGCAGCCCATGGACCCTGGCCACCTACATGGTCGAAGGCGGCTCGTCGAAAGACTTCCGCAAGACCAAGGCCATGCTCTACGACAACCCGCAAGCCATGCACCTGCTGCTGGACAAGCTGGCGCAGTCGGTCACCAGCTACCTCAACGGCCAGATCATGGCCGGCGCGCAAGCGGTGCAGATTTTCGACACGTGGGGCGGCAACCTGTCGGCGGCGGCGTACCAGGAGTTCTCCCTGGCTTACATGCGCAAAATCGTCAGCGGCCTGATCCGCGAACACGAAGGCCGCAAAGTGCCGGTGATCCTGTTCACCAAAGGCGGCGGCCTGTGGCTGGAAAGCATCGCCGGCGCCGGTGCTGACGCGCTCGGCCTGGACTGGACCTGCGACATCGGCGAAGCCCGCCGCCGCGTCGGCAACCAGGTTGCGTTGCAAGGCAACATGGACCCGACCGTGCTCTACGCCAAGCCGGAAGCGATCCGCAGCGAAGTCGGGCGTATTCTCGAAAGCTACGGCAAAGGCAGTGGCCACGTGTTCAACCTCGGCCACGGCATCACGCCAGAAGTGAACCCGGAGCATGCCGGCGCGTTCCTGCGCGCGGTGCATGAGCTGTCGGCGCAGTATCACGAGTGATTGCAGCCCTATCAAAAACGCCCGGCTAATGCCGGGCGTTTTTGTTTGGGTTGGTTTTAGTGTCCGAGGAGTTGTTCTGCATAGCGAGCAACGACGTGGTCGAACGCTTCGTATTGACCACTGAGGGGCTGACGCGAACGCTGAATGATGGTCTCCAACTCTTCCATCGTGAAATCAGCCAGAAAGGCGTTGTCGAAAATACCTTCCAGTTTCTCCTTGCGGCGGCTGTTAAGGAACTCAATATCCAGTGCAAGCAGATTGATCATGCTCTCGGCAGGTGAGTCGTCATTGCCTTTAATCTCACCTAACAAGGTGAATTTGAATCGATTCTCGCAGTCATCCTCTAGCGGAGATATGTGGGTGTCCTCGCAGAAGTCGCTTTTTTTGCTGTGACCGCAGTGGGCGGGCTTGGGCGTTTCTGTCTCACCTTGGCAAGATGCGTGAAGGTTTATATATTCCAGACCCAGGTGCCTAAAGTGTTTCTGGGGTCGGAAGTGCTCTATGTGGCTGGAGTCCAGTGTGATTTTGTCGCCGCAATAACAGCACGCATAACCTTGTTCGTTGAGCAGGCTGGTGTGCAGTTGCTTTTTCTGTGGGTGCTTAAGATCGCGATAAGTGGGCGTCCACTGCTCATTTTCTAATGCTTTCCACTCGGTAAATGATACGGGTTCAGTTCCTTTGATAACGCGTTTCATCGACCAATCATCTCCTTGCGCTTGAGGAGCGCTTCAGCTCTGAGGAACTCCGGAAGACCGGGCGCTTTTGTTCTGAGCGTCTGAAGTTGAGTCTTGGCTTTTTGAAGGTCGTTGTCTTCGATTGTGCTGAACAGTTCGCTAAGGAGCATTTCTATTTCCGGCTCTCGTTCGGATACACCCATGACTTCTTCGAGTACCCGGCTGGAGTCGAGTCCGTACGTAACTCGTGGGTGTGAGCTATCACCGCGGTCTAAAAGCATGACCTCCTCAGGCCTCAGACTACCGATGATTTGCGGTGAGTGGCTGGCGGCGATGAATTGCACATTGGGAAATGCGGCCTTCAGGGCTTGAACGATACTGCGCTGCCAAGCGGGATGCAGGTGAATATCCAATTCATCAATAACCACAATGCCCGAGGTATCTTTCAGCACGTTCTTACCGAGGTGTGGGTTAAGAATGCACATGCGGCGGGCAATGTCGGCGAAGAGCGCAATCATTCCACGTTGACCATCACTGAGTTCGTAGAATGGAAGGGTGTTGTTGCCTGAAAGATTGATCAGGAGGCTTTGAAGCCTTATGTCATAACGCAAGCCTTGCGCGTCTGGAACCGCGAATTGTATGGCTTGGTTAACCCACGCAAGTTCGTCATCAAATTCCACAGGCGCGGTTTTCGTGTCCAAAAGGTCTTGCATGCGTTCGAGGGTTCGCCCAATCAACCAACCTTCAAAGTCTTTCAAGTCGGTAACGGCATCGAACCAATTGTTGTAGCCGTCGAATCGGGATACGCGTTGTTGCGCAGCAAACTCGGCAGACACGTTGGCACTCTTCCAGTGGCGATTAGCACGATAAAACGCCAGTACCGGCAGGTCCACATTCACAGCAAGATTGATGCTGGTTCTTACGAGCTGAATTTGAGCATCGACGTTAGAGTCGACAAGATAAGGGCCTGTTTCTCCAGCGTGCGCCAGCTTCCACTCAGTCGCTTTGAAAATATTGCCTTTTGCTGCTATTCGAACAGGGTCAATGCGTTCGAGTCGTGTACGGCCATTTACACTGTCGATCACGAACCGAATATCTTTTGTTTGCAGGCAGGGTTGTTCTGCACGTACAAGTTTGCCAAATTCGAAAAATGAAACCGCCACCGCCTGCAACAACGAAGTCTTGCCGCTCCCATTAACCCCCACCACCAGGTTAAACCCCGGCTGAAAGTTAAAAGTGGCATCTTCGTAGCAACGAAAATTCTGAATATGAAGCTGGTCCAGGCGCATTCTGGCTTTCCTTTACCAAGACTGACGAATGCCGTCAGTGTACCTTGGCCCGTCAGAACCGCCAGAGGCGCAGGTGTTACTGGCTTTTGGCGTGCCCCAATGGCGCCAATTTCGCCAGCTTCAACGCCACCAGCAGCGCACCGATCAACAGCGCCACGATAAACCCGCCAATTCCGTTCCAGCCGGCAAAATGCCAGAAGAACCCGCCCGCTGTACCGGCAATGCTTGACCCCGCGTAGTAGCAGAACAGGTACAACGACGAGGCCTGGCCCTTGGCTTTCAGCGCGCGGCGGCCGATCCAACTGCTGGCAACCGAGTGGGCGGCGAAGAAGCCAAAGGTGAAGATCAGCATGCCGGGCACCACCAGCCATAGCGGCCTGAACAGCGTCAGGGCGATGCCTGCGAGCATCAACACGATGGTGGCCCAGAGTACGCGGCGGCGGCCGAGGCGGTCGGCCAGCGAGCCGATTTTTGCCGAGCTGTAGATGCCCGACAGGTACACCAGCGAGAGCAGGCCGACCACCGCTTGGCTCAATTCATAAGGCGAGGCCAGCAGGCGATAGCCGATGTAGTTGAACAGCGTGACGAACGCGCCCATCAACAGAAACGCTTCGAGGAACAACCACGGCAGGCCTGCGTCCTTGAAGTGCATCACGAAGCCTTCCACCAGGCTGCGTGGTTTGAGGCTGCTGGCGCGGAAGTTGCGCGACTCGGGGAGGATTTTCCAGAACACCGTGGCCGCGATCAGTGCCAGGGCGCCGATGATCAGCGTCGCGGTGTGCCAACTGACAAAGTCGATCAGCACGCCCATGATCAAGCGCCCGCTCATGCCGCCAATCGCGTTGCCGCCGATGTACAGGCCCATGGCCAGGCCAATATGTTGCGGATGAATCTCTTCGCTCAGGTAAGTCATCGCCACCGCGGCCAAGCCGCTTAAAGACAGGCCGACCAGCGCGCGCATCAGCAGAATCCCTTCCCACGTCGGCATCAAACCGCTGGCGATGGTCGCCAGCGCCGCGCAGAACAGCGCCGCAACCATCACCGGTTTGCGCCCGAGTGTGTCGGAAACCGGCCCGGTGATCAGCAAACCCAGCGCGAGCATCGCTGTAGCCACCGACAGGATCAGGCTGCTTTGCGCCGCATTGATGGAAAACTCATGGGACAGCGCCGGCATCATCGGCTGCACGCAATACAGCAGGGCAAAGGTAGCGAACCCACCGGAGAACAGCGCCAGCACTGTGCGCATGAACATCGGTGTGCCTTTTTCGATGTACTCCTCGTTGAGCTGGGCCACCACCTCATCCAGGGCGGTAGGCGGGACTTCTTGAGCAAAGGGCGCGACAGCAGATTTCACAAGGACCTCGGGGAGGGAAAGCCTGCCAGGACTGGCAATGGAAAAAGAATATAGCTGCCTAATGATTCTTTCCAATATATTGTTCGACCTGTTTGAGAGCTTTTACGACCTAATGGAGTTTGCATGGAATTACGTCACCTGCGGTACTTCATTGCCGTCGCCGAAGAACTGCATTTCGGTCGCGCCGCGCAGGTGCTGGGCATCTCGCAACCGCCGTTGAGCCAGCAGATTCAAGCGCTGGAACGGGAAGTGGGTGCGCGGTTATTTGAGCGCACCAATCGTCGGGTTGAACTGAGCGAAGCCGGGCGACTGTTCCTGCAAGAGGCACGGCTGGTGCTGGCTCAAGTCGATAAAGCGGCGGACGTGGCGCGTCGCGCGCAGTTGGGCGAACTGGGCGAATTGAAGATCGGCTTCACCTCGTCGGCGCCGTTCAACGCGAGCATTCCGCAGGCGATCTTCGCGTTTCGCCAGGCGTTCCCGGCGGTGCACCTGAACCTGCAGGAGATGAGCAGCACGGAAGTCGCCGAGTCGCTGGTGGATGAGTCGATTCAAGTCGGCTTGATGCGCCCGCTGCCATTGCCGGATTCGCTGAGCGTGGTTGAGCTGATGCGCGAACCTTTGGTCGCGGTACTCAGCGCCGGTCACCCCTTGGTGGCGGGCGGTGAGCGCGGCTTGCACCTGGCGCAACTGGCTGAGGAGCCGTTTGTATTTTTCCCGCGCAGCTACGGCAGCGGCCTGTACGCGCAGCTGATCAACCTGGCACGCGACGCTGGCTTCAGCCCGCACTTCGCCCAGGAAGCCGGCGAGGCCATGACGATTATCGGGCTGGTGGCAGCGGGTTTGGGCGTGTCGGTGTTGCCGGCGTCTTATCAGCGCATACGCATTGATGGCGTGGTGTATCGCACTTTGCTCGACCAGGAGGCGGTAACGTCGGTATGGCTGGTGCAGCGCAAAGGCGCGCAAACGCCGATGGCCAACGCGTTTGTGGACCTGTTGACGCGCAAAGCCACTCAGTAAAGCCCGGCGATCAGGCGTGCTTCTGTGGCGAGCTAGCAAGCCCGCTCGCCACAGTTTATTGTGTATGTAGAAAAAATAAGCGGCGCTTTGCCACCGATTGCAGGCGGTCTGTTTTCCGACTCACTGCGATCCTCAGTTTTGCTTCGCGGTGCCTGTTCGCTCAACCCACTCATTCGTGCCATTGCTGCGCAGTGCGGTCAGGCTGTCGCGGTAGCTGATGGCGTAGCCCGTCGGTTAATACCTCAGCGCCAGCGCCGGAAGATCAGCGAGGTGTTGACGCCGCCAAAGGCAAAGTTGTTGTTCATCACGTAGTCGTGGTGCATCTCGCGAAACCCGCCTTGCAGGTAATCCAGCTCGCCGCAATGCGGGTCGACGGAGTCGAGGTTGAAGGTGTGCACGTACTGGTCGCGGTTCATCATTTCGATGCTGAACCACGACTCCAGCGCGCCACAGGCGCCCAGGGTGTGGCCGAGGAAACTTTTTTGCGAGCTGATCGGCATGCGGCTGCCGAACAGGCTGTGGGTGGCCAGCGTCTCGGCGATGTCACCTTGATCGGTGGCGGTGCCATGGCCGTTGACGTAGCCGATGGCGCCGGGTTCAAGCCCGGCGTCTTCCAGCGCTAGCTCCATCGCGCGGCGCATGGTTTTCTGTTCCGGGCGCGTGGTGTGCTGGCCGTCCGCGTTGCTGCCGAAACCCACCAGTTCGGCGTGGATGTGCGCACCGCGGGCCAACGCGTGTTCGAGTTCTTCGAGCACCAGCATGCCGCCGCCTTCGCCGATCACCAAGCCGTCACGGCCGCTGTCGTAAGGGCGCGGGCTGGTTTGCGGCGCATCGTTTTTCAGGCTGGTGGCGTACAGCGCATCGAACACCATGGCTTCGGTGGGGCACAGCTCTTCGGCGCCGCCTGCGAGCATCAACGGTAAACGGCCAAATTTGATCGCCTCGTAGGCATAACCAATGCCCTGGCTGCCGCTGGTGCAGGCGCTGGACGTGGGAATCAGCCGCCCGGTGAGGCCGAAAAAGATGCTGATATTCGCCGCCGTGGTATGCGGCATCATGCGCACGTAGGAATTGGCATTCAGCCCCTCGGCCACCGAGTTCAGCAGCATATTGCCGAACGCCTTGATCTCGTCGGTGCTGCCGGTGGACGAGCCGCAGGCCACGCCCATGCGCCCGTCCTTGATCGATTCATCGCCGAGCAACCCGGCATCCTGCAACGCTTGCTCCGCCGCCCACACCGCCAGGCGTGAAACGCGGCCCATGCTGCGCAGTTGCTTGCGGGTCCAGTGCGCGGGCACCACAAAGTCGTCGATTGGCCCGGCCAGGCGTGTGTTCAATTCGATGAAGCGGTCCCACTCGTCCATGCGCCGAATGCCGCTGCGGTTGGCGCGAAAGTTGGCGGCGATGGTCTCCCAATCGCTGCCCAACGAGGTCATGCCGGCCATGCCGGTGACTACAACGCGCTTCATCAGCACAGGCCTCCATTCACGGCCAACACCTGGCGCGTGATGTAGCTGGCTTCGGCCGACATCAGAAAATTCACCGCGCCCGCGACTTCTTCCGGGGTGCCCATGCGTTGCGCGGGGATCATCTTCATCAGTTCTTCCACCGGCACGTTTTCATCCAGCATTGCGGTGTCGATCAAGCCGGGAGCGACGCAGTTGACGGTGATCTTGCGCTTGCCCAGCTCGATGGCCAGCGCCTTGGCCGCGCCGATCAGGCCGGCTTTCGAGGCGCTGTAATTGACCTGGCCACGGTTGCCGATCAACCCGGACACCGAGGTAATGCAGACGATACGGCCAGCGGCGCGCCGACGAATCATCGGCATCATCACCGGGTGCAGCACGTTGTAGAAACCGTCGAGGTTGGTGCGCATCACCACGTCCCAATCGTCTTCCGACAAGGCCGGGAACGCGCCGTCGCGGGTCAGGCCAGCGTTCAGGACCACGCCGTAATAGGCGCCATGCTGTTCCACGTCTGCTTCCAGGATGGCTTTGCAACTGGCGCGGTCTGCCACATCAAATTGCAGCACGCGCGCCTTGCGGCCCAAGGCCTCGACCTCGGCCTGCACCGTGTCGGCTTCAACCCGGCCACTGCGGCAATGCAGCACGATGTCATGCCCGGCCTGGGCCAGGCGCAGGGCAATGGCGCGGCCGATACCACGGCTGGAGCCGGTGACCAGTACGGATTCAGTCATGGCGTTTGGTCCTTCAATTCAGCTAAATAATTGGCCGCCTGCGGCGGTCGAAATACGTTCAAGCGCGCGCTGGCCTGGATACCCACGCCGGTGAGGTGGCATTCGAACACACCCATGCCGTTGTCGTCCTCCAGCGAGCGCAGGCCGTGGATACGCAGCTCGGCGCCTGCGGGGAAGTGCGCAACGTTGCACACAAAATTGCGTGTGCCCAGCAGAAAACCGAGTTCCACCGCTTGGCCTTTTTGGCGCGCGTGGCATCCGGCATACGCGGCGACGCTCTGCGCCATCAGCTCGATACCGACCCAGGCGGGCAGGCTGCCGTCGGGCCGGTTGAACAGGCCACCGGGCGTGACGGTGGCGCGGGTGTGAACCTGCTCTTCATCGAACGACAGCACCTGGTCGATCAGGATCATGTCGCCCGCGTGGGGCAGCAGTTCGGCGAGTGGCCAATTGATCATGGGGCCTCCGCAATAATCAGGCTGACGTTGTTGCCGCCGAAGGCAAACGAGTTGCTCATCAGGCAGCGTTTTTTCAAAGTGTCGCCGGCGTGCGCCCACTGCAACCCCGGCAGCGCCGGGTCGGCCTGGCCGTCCCACACGTGCGGCGGGATAACGCCGTGGGTCAGGCTCAGCCAGCAGAACGCGGCTTCCAATGCGCCCGCTGCGCCGAGGGTGTGGCCGCTCATGGGCTTGGTCGATGAGCACGCCACGCCGTTGGCGAACACGCTGGCCACGGCCAGGCTTTCCATCGCGTCGTTGTGGTGGGTCGCGGTGCCGTGCAGGTTCAGGTAACCGATTTGCTCGGGCAGCCGTTTGGCGCTGGCCAAGGCCTTGCGCATCGCCAGCAACGCACCTTTGCCGGTGGGTTCGGGCGCCGAAATATGGTGCGCGTCGCAGCTCGCGCCGCTGCCCAGCAATGCGATAGGTGCGGTTTGCCGGCTCATCACGAACAGCACGGCCGCTTCGCCGATGTTGATGCCATTGCGGTTCACCGAGAACGGGTTGCAGCGTTGATTCGACACCGCTTCCAGCGCGGCAAAACCGTTGAGCGTCAGTTTGCACAGGCTGTCGACACCGCCGCAGATCACCGCGTCGCACACGCCAAGGTCGAGCAGGCGCTGGGCACTCATCAACGCGCGGGCGCTGGAGGTGCAGGCGGTGGAAATAACGTAAGCCGGGCCGCTCAATTGCAGCCACTCGGCGAGAAAATTCGCCGGAGCGCTGAGTTCCTGTTGCTGGTAGTCATAGTCGCCGGGGAACTGCTGGTCGCGCAGGTAACGCGCGATGCCACGGCTGGCTTCGTCGATGCCCGAGGTGCTGGTGCCCAACACAACGGCAACGCGGGAGGCGCCATAGGTGTGGATCGCCTGGCGGATCTCATCGTCGATCTGCAGCGCCGCTTCCAGCAGCAACTGGTTGTTGCGGCTGCTGTGCTGGTTCAGTTGCACCGGCAGGCTCGCCAGTGCGCCGTGCACGCCGGCCACCGGCACCACGCGCTCAGGCACCCAGCCGCTCTCGGCGCGCATGCCCGAACAGTCACCGGCGAACAGGCTGCGGCTGACCTCGGCCTGGCCACGGCCGAGGGCGCAGATCACGCCGAGCGCATTCAGGTAGGCCGTCATCGCTCAGCCCCCAGCGGCGTGACGCGGTAGCTCAACGGCTGACCGCTGATGTTCACGCTGAACACCTCCGACGACTGATACACAATTTGCCAATGCCCCGGCAACGTGCGCGTGAGGTCCATCGCCTGTGCGCTCGGGTAAAGCGCGCGCAGCTCATCCGCCGAGGTCAAGGCAAACAGCAAGGCGGCAAACAGCTCGCGCGCTTGTGGATTCGGCGGCAGCAAGCCATCGGCCTGCCACTGGCCATTGATCAGCTTTTGCCGGGCCAGAGGAATGCCCAGCGGGTCCATCATCGACCAGCGAAGGGCGGTGCCTTCGCGCTGAATCACCAGCAGCCAATCCTGGCTTTGCACGCCTTCCTTGCGCTGCACATGCAATTGCATCGGCAAGGCCAGCGCCGGGTTTTTCTCGGGCAGCGGTGGCTGGCTGGCGCAGGCGCTCAGCAGCAACAGGCAGCCCATCAAGAACAGGCGGATCATGTAGCGGCGCTCGTTAAAGGTTTACGCGCCACGCAGTTCACCAGGGTTTCTTCACGCTGGCCCACCGGCGGCGGCTTGCGCAGGCCCAATCGTTCGAGCAGGCCGAAGTCACCGGCGCGGCTCCACCACAAATACGGGTACGAGACGTTTTGCGGGCCGAATTCAAAGCCCTGCTCGCGCAGCATGTCCAAGTATTCTTCGGCGCTTTTTTGTACGTGCATCGGGTGGCGGAACAGCCAGCGAATCACCCACGTATCGATATACGCTTCGGTGGACTCGGCAAACAACAAGTAGCCGCCCGGCTTGAGCACCCGGTAAAACTCCTGAAGTGCGCGATGCTGCTCCACCAGATGGTGGAAGGTCTGATGGCAGAACAAAATGTCGACGCTCGCGTCCGGCACCTCCAGGGTCGCACAGTCGCTGCCGACCAGCTCGACGGCCAAGCCTTGGCGCGCGGCTTCGGCCTTGCTCAGTGCCAGGCTGTGAGGGTCGGCATCCAGGCCAATCAGGCGCTGCGGGGCGAACACTTGCTGCAACAGCTTGAACGATTTGCCCTGACCGCAACCGGCGTCGAGCAACACCGGCGCCACGGGCAACGGCTCGCTGAACAAACCCTGCAGGTCATTGATCGCCACGCGCAACACACGGTGCTGCCAGGTGTGGCTACGCAGGAACCACAGGCCGAAGCGGGTTTCTTCCACGTAGTTTTTGCTCAGGTATTGGCTGCTCACGCGGCATCCCCTGCACAAATCTCCGACAACACCCGCAAGCGCCGCTTGGGTTCGCTGACAAACGGGTTGCGCTCATCCCACGCATAGCCTGCGAGAATTGCGCTGATCATCCGGCGAATGTCGTTGGAGCTGCCAGGGTGAAAAATCACATCCTGAAACGTCCCCGCGTACCAGCCTTCGACGTAGCAGCGGAAGGTGTCGACACCGCGCTTCAACGGCTCGGCGAACTCGCGCTGCCAGTCCACCGTGTCGCCCGTGAGTTGTCGATGCAGCAGGCCTGCGGCCATGCTCGCCGAACGCATGGCGATGGTCACGCCGGAGGAAAATACCGGGTCGAGAAATTCCGCCGCATTGCCCAGCAGCGCAAAGCCTGGGCCGTGCAAGGTTTTGACGTTGGCCGAGTAGCCGCTGAGCGTGCGCGCCGGCGTATCCCACACGGCGTGTTGCAACACGCGCGCAAGGCTTGGGGTTTCGGCGATAAAACCGCGCAGGCAGGCGTCGAGGTCACCGTCGCGGCCTTCGAAATGCTGCTTGGCGGCGACCACGCCCACCGAGCAACGGCCGTTGCTGAACGGGATGGTCCAAAACCAGATGTCGCGATGGGTCGGGTGCGTGGTGATGAGGATCTTGCTGCGGTCGAAGCCTGGGTGTTCGATACGGTCTTCAACGTGGGTAAACACCGCTTGGCGCACCGGGAAATTCGACGGTGCTTCCAGGTCCAGCAAGCGCGGGAGCACGCGGCCGTAGCCGCTGGCGTCGAGCACGAACGTCGCTTTGAGGTGGTACTCGCTGCCGTTTTCGCGGCGCACGTGCAAGTAGCGGCACTTGCCTGCCATGTCGACGCCGACAACGCTTTCACCGTAGCGAATGTCCACGCCTTGCAGCGCCGCCTGATCGGCCAGCAACTTGTCGAACGCGCCGCGCTCTACCTGGTAGGTGATGGGCTTGCCGTTGCTGAACGTGTCACCAAAATCAAACGCGCTGTAACGCTCGCCCCACGCGAACGCGGCGCCGGTTTTTACCTGAAAACCCGCCGCCTGCACGGCGTCGAGCATGCCGGCTTCTTCGATAAAGTCGATGCAGTGCGACAGCAGGCTCTCGCCAATCGAGAAGCGAGGGAAATGCTCACGCTCGATGATCAATACATCATGCCCGTTGCGCTTTAGCAGCGCGGCGGCGATAGCGCCGGATGGCCCTGCACCGATCACCACCACCTGGCGACGTTCCATTTCAACTGTGGGCACGAAGGCTCCTTGCCACTTTGGCGATATTCACATTCATAAGGCGTGCTTCTGATGGCCGGCCCAAGGCGCCAGCATAAAGCTGAACGCCAGGCCCAGGCTGACCGACAGGCCGAAATTGCTCACGGCCGGTGTACTCGACACCGCCAGCAGCCCAAACGACAACCAGGTCGTCAGCGCCGCCAACAGCGTACCTAAAAGACTCACGGCAGGGCCGCCGATTTGCTCGCGCATCAAAATCGCGTAGTCGACACTGATCGCCGTGACCAACAGCAGGCCGAACAAGCTGAACAGGGTCAGCGGCTGGTCCAGCCAACCCAGGCTGGCCAAGCTGCAGAGTGCCGCGAGCAGCGGCAGGGCGACGATGCGCAAGGCACCGCCAACGCCAAACGGCAGTATCAGCAACAGCACGATCAGCACGCACGACATCAACTTCAATTCAGCCGCGCTGATCTGCGTGTCGGCGAACACCCGGTTCAAATCGCCGAGGCGATCCACCAACTGCACGCCGGGTAAATCCAGCGCCTGCACCCGCAGCAACGCCGGGCTGTTCAAGCCTTGCAGGCTGACCATCGCCGCCACGCCGCCGTCCACTTGGCCCAGCCACAGCGTGCGCCAGGGTTCGGCCAATGGGCCGACCAGCGCGGCGTCGATGTCTTCGGTGGGCAGCGCTTGCAGTTGCGCGACTTCGGCCTGCAAGGCGCTGGCGGGCACGCCGAGGTCGACCAGCGGCTGCCAGAATGGCGCCAGCCTGCTCAATGCATCGCGCAGTTGTTGTTGCTCGGCGGGCAAACCGACCAGTTGGTTCAGCGCCAAATAGCCCTGCAGCTTGTTCATGTTGACCAGTTGGTCCAGGCGCTGGCCCAGCGCAGCCTGGCGTTCCAGCAACTGTTGTTGATTGTCCGCGCGCACCAAAAAGAATTGGCTGGTGGGCTGGAAGCCGGTAATGCGCGCCACGGCTTGCGCCTCTTGCAGTAACTGCGGCGGCGCGCCGATCCATTGGCGAATGTCGTTTTTGCTGTTCAACTGCCACAGGCCACCGGCGCAAAACAGCAGCACCCACACCAGCAGCACCGCGCTTGGCACGCGTTTGATCAACCCGGCACGCAGCTGCCACAGGCATTCGGCGATGCGCAGCGGCCATTGCGCGGGGCGCAGTTCCACGCCCTTGAGCAGCGCGGGCAACAGGCACACGGCAGACAAGTAAGCGCCGAGCAGACCTGCGGCGGAGAACACCGCGATTTGCGTCAAGGCCGGAAAAGGCGTCCAGGCCAGCGCCAGGTAGCCGATGCAACTGGTCGCCAGGCTCAGGCTCAGGCCCGGCAGCGTGAGGCGCAACGCCGGCCAACTGCGCCATGGCTGCAGGCTCCAGCTTTTCGACAGGTAGTGCAGCGGGTAATCCACCGCCACGCCGATCAGGCTGGAACCCAGCACCAGGGTCATCACGTGCATATGGCCGAACAGCGCCACACACGCCACCGCGCCAAACAGCATGCCCACCAGCACCGGCACAAAGGCCAGCAGCACGCGCCAGCGACGAAACGCCAGCAACAGCAGTAACAGAATGCCCAACGTTGCGCCGCCGCCGACCCAAGTGATCTCGCGGCTGGCCTGTTGCTGCCCATTGGCCGCGTAGAGCAAACCGCTGGCGGCGAGCAATTGCGCGCCGTGTTCGCTGGCTTGCGCACGGCAGGCCTGAAGCAAGTCGGCCACTTGCACCGGCAGTTTCATGTCGAAGGCATTGCCAGTGGTGCGCGCACGCAGCATCACCCAGCTCTTGCCGTCGGCCTCGGCTATCAGTGCGCCGCTGCCGATGTCCAACTGCACCGAGCCATGCTGCGGCTGGCTGTTCTGGATGCGCCCGGTAAGGCCCAGCCAGTCGTCCTGGCTTGGCACCAGGCTGAACCCGGTAAAGGGGTCGAACAGCGCCTGCACACGCTGTTGAATAAACGCCTCGGGCTGCTCGATCAGTTGCTCGCGGTCCTTGGCTGAAAGCATCGCCAACCGCCCGCGCAGCAGTTGCTCACGCAGCGCCGGCAAGTCGGCTTGCAGGTTCCACTGGACCTTTTCAAACAACCCGCTGGCCTGCCAGCGTTCGCCCAATTGTTGCGCCACCGCCACGGCTTGCTGGCGCTCGGCATGCCCCACGAGTACCAGCATCTCGCGGTTCAACGGCTCCTGCATGCGCTGTTCGGCTTGCTGCTCCAGCGCATCCGGCGTGTTGCCTGGCACCAGTTCCATCAGGTTGGCCGACAACGGCGCGCCATGGCGCCACTGCCAACCAGCTAGGGCCAGCACGGCCACCAGCAGCATCAGGAACAGGCGCGGCAGCAGGCGCTCACTGAGCAAAGTCATGGTGCTCCGCGTCGCTTAACGGTTGGTCGGCGGTGCTGTCCTGCATGCGCAGCACGGTGCTGTCGCCCTGGGTTTCCAGCAGTTCGACTTTTTGCACCAGCGCGCCGCCGTCGATGTTGATTTGGCTGAACACTTGTTTTAGCAGCAACGAGCGCGGAATCAGCGTGAGCGTCCATTGGTTGGCTTCGCCTTGCAGCTGCAATTCGAAATCGCGCTGCAAGCCACTGCTGTCGCCCTGCAGCACAGCGAGGAACAAGCGATTTTGCTCGGCGCCGGCGCTCTTGTTCGGCAGCAATTGCCAGCCATTGGCGTCACGCCGGGCGATGCCTTGGGCGCTGATGCGGTAGTCCTGTTGCAACGGCGTTTTCAGCCGCCACAGCAAACCGTGGTCTTTGGCGAGTACGAAGGTGCCTTTGCTGACCAAGGGTTGGGGCAGGGCACGCAGGTGTTTTTCCTGGATGAAACTGCCGTGAATCACCGACGGTTTTGCCAACTGATCACTCAACTGCTGCACGTCAAAAGCATGCGCGCTGAAGCTCAGCAACAACCCGATCAAGGTGGGAGCGGGCTTGCTCGCGAAGAACCTGAGGGCGCCGCGTAGTGTCAGCGGACCAGCGTTATCGTTAACGACCATCGCGAGCAAGCCCGCTCCCACAGTGGATCTCATTTCAAAGCCCTTTCGACGGCGTTCGTGAATACTGTGGGCGATGCCATTTGCATCTCGTGGCTGGCAATTTTCACCGCTACTTGCACCGTGCTGGCGCGGGTCAAACGCTCGCCGCTGGCGAGGTCGGTAATCAGGTAATTGACCTTCAAACGATTCTCCCACTCGACCAGGCTGGCGCGCACGTTAATGGTCTGGCCGAACACCGCGCCACGCACATAACGCAGCTGCATATCGATCACCGGCCAGGCGTAGCCCGACGCCAGCATCGCCGTGTAGTTATGCCCGATCTTGTCCAGCAGCGCGCAACGCGCCACTTCAAGGTACTTCACGTAATGCCCGTGCCACACCACATTCATGCTGTCGACGTCGAAAAACGGCACGAGGATTTCAGTGTCGCAATGCAACACACCGGGGCTACGCATGCAGCCTCCAGTGTTGCTCGGCAATGCGTTTCAGGCACAGGCGCAGTTCGCCTTCCAGCGCGCGGTCTTCGATGACCGGCGCAAAGTCTTTGGCCAATTCCTCGTGCATGGCGGCCAACGCCGGTGGCAGGGCGCGCGCGTCGTCGGCCTGGGCGCGCAGCCAAACGCCCTGGTTGGCGGCGAGCAAGGTGGCGGCGGCGACCTGTTCGGTCAGCTCCAGCACGCGGATCGCATCGCGCGCGGCGATGGTGCCCATGCTCACTTTGTCCTGGTTATGGCACTCGGTGGAGCGCGAGAACACGCTGGCCGGCATGGTGTTTTTCAGCGCTTCGGCGGTCCATGCGCTGGTGCCGATCTGCACCGCCTTGAAGCCGTGGTTGATCATCGCGCGGTCAGCCGGGGCGCCCGACAGGTTGCTCGGCAGGCCGTGGTTGTAACGCACGTCTACCAACAGCGCGAGCTGCCGGTCGAGCAGGTCGGCCACGTTGGCCACCAGGGTCTTGAGGCTGTCCATGGCGAAGGCGATGTGCCCGCCGTAAAAGTGCCCGCCGTGCAGCACGCGTTCTTCCTCGGCGTCGATGATCGGGTTGTCATTCGCGCTGTTCAGCTCGATTTCGATAAACGAACGCAGCCAGTTCAGGCTGTCGGCCAGCACGCCCAGCACATGCGGCGCGCAGCGCAGCGAATAACGGTCTTGCAGGCGATGCAGCGGCGCGGTCGGTGCATCAATCGCCAGGTCTTTGCGCAGCCACGCGGCAACTTGCATCTGCCCAGGGTGCGGCTTGGCGGCGAACAGGCGTTCGTCGAAGTGTTCCGGGTTGCCTTGCAACGCCACCACGTTCAACGCGGTGATGCGCGTGGCCAGTTGCAGCAGGTAGTCGGCGCGGGCAAAGGCCAGGCACGCAAGCCCGGTCATCACGGCGGTGCCGTTCATCAATGCCAATGCTTCTTTGGGGCGCAGCACCAGCGGCTCCCAGCCCAGCTCGCGGTGCACGTCGGCGGCGTTGCGGCGTTCGCCGCCGAACAGCACGTCGCGTTCACCGGACAAGGTGGCGGCCACGTAAGACAGCGGCGTCAAATCACCGCTGGCGCCCACCGAGCCTTCTTCCGGGATCAACGGCAGCACGTCGTGTTCGAGGAACGCGTGCAGGCGCTCAAGCAGTTCCACACGCACCCCGGAAACGCCGTGGCACAGCGACTGCAAACGCGCCGCCAGCACCGCGCGCGTGGCTTGGGCGTCGAGTAACTTGCCCAGCCCGCAGCCGTGGAAGGTGTACAGATGACGCGGCAACGCCTCGACGTGCTGCAACGGCACCGCCACCACGCACGAGTCGCCGTAGCCGGTGGTTACGCCGTAGATCACGCCTTCCTTGTTCAGCAACGAGTCGAGGAACTGCGCGCCTTTGGCGATGCGCTGGCGATACGCCGCATCGCCCTGCAATTGCGTGGGCGCCTGACGGTTGGCCAGGGCCAGCACGTCTTCAATGCGCAACGCGCGTTCGCCAAAGGTTACCGGCTCAAGATGCGGGGTCATCGGTTTTCCAGAAAGGGTAAAAGTTGAACCATTGTTGGGGGGCTTGCAGGCAAAACTCGCCCAGGCGTGCGGCGTAGCGCGCGGTCCACTCGGCAATCACCTGCTCGCGGGTGCTGCGCTTCCACTCGATCAAGTCGGCAAACGGCTCGATGCTCAGGCGGTAGCGCTTATCGTGTTTGAGGCACATCAGCAGGTTCACCCGGCATTTGAGCAGGCCGGCCAGCAGCCATGGGCCTTGCGGGAAGGCGGCGGCCTGCCCGAGGAAGTCCACGCGCACCGTGCGTGCGCCGTGCAACGGCACGCGGTCGCCGGCAATCGCCAGCCACTCGCCCTCGTCCAGGCGCTGGCTGAGCAGCAGCATGGTGGCCGGGTCCAGTTCGCTGACCTGAATCAGGCGCAAATGCGTGGCGCCGGCTTCGCCCAGCAGGCGGTTGAAGTGTTCGGCGTGCTTGGTGTGCACCAGCACGTTCATGGTGACTTGCTCGCCGATTTCGGCGAGCGCGCGGCACACTTCGAGGTTGCCCAGGTGCGCGCCCACCAGCATCTGCCCGCGCCCGCCGCGCAGTTGCCCGCGCAGCTGCGCCGGGTCGTGGATTTCGATGTGTTCGATGCGCAGCTTGCCGTTCCACACGTCGAGCTTGTCGAGCAAGGACTCGGCGAAGGCCATGAACTGGCCGAAGACTTTTTTATGCGTGGGGCGCAGTTCATCGCGCCCGCTCCAGTCGGCCAGGCGCTGTTGGTACTGCCAGGCGCTTTGGCGCGCGCTGCGGCCGAAGACAAAGAAGTACAGCACGATGGCGTACAGCAACGGGCTCAACAGGCGGCGGCCGAGTACTTTGGCGGCGACCGCCGTGAATTTCATCAGCCAGAAGCTGCCACGCTCCTTGCGGTCGGCCCAATGCCTGGTGCTGTCGCTCATGCCTGCCACCGTCGCCACAGGATCATCGGCGCGCGCAGCAACATGCCGAAAAACAGCCGGGTGTGCATGGCTGAAATACGCACGTTGTCGTGGAATAAACGGAAGTGCGAGAGCCCGTCAGCGGGGTAGTGCACCTGCGTCGGCAGCCAGCGCATCGGCTGGTTGCGCCAGGCCAGGCGCACCAGAATGTCGGAGTCAAAATCCATCCGCGTGCCGATGTAGGCCGAGTCCATCAGTGCCAGCGTGGGCGCCAGCGGGTACACGCGAAAGCCGCACATCGAGTCGCGAATTTGCAACGACAAGGTGTTGATCCACACCCACACGTGGGTCAGGTAGCGCGCGTACAAGCGGCCTTTGGGCACGCTGTCGTCGTACTCGGGGTAGCCGCAGATCAGCGCGTCGGGGTGAGTGCGCGAGGCATCCAGGAAGCTCTCGACTTCGCGCAGGTCGTGCTGGCCGTCGGCGTCCACTTGCAGCGCGTGGCTGAACCCCAGTCGCGCGGCCTCGCGGAAACCGGCCATCACCGCGCCGCCCTTGCCTTGGTTGCGCGGCAAGGTCAGCAAGGTGACGTTTTGCAGGCTCGCCAGTTGCGCCAGCACCGCCGCGCAGGTTGGGCTGCTGCCGTCGTCGACCAGCAAGCAGGGCAGGCCGCTGTTTAACAGGCTGTGGATGACGGCCGGCACGGCGGCTTCATGGTTGTAGACCGGGATCAGGGCGCAGGGGTTATGCATGCGCGTCCACCAGTTGGATGCGGCCGCTGGAGCAGGCGGCGACGCCGTTGCGGTAGGCGAAATACAGTTTGCTGCGTTCCTGATCAAAGCGCAGGTGCAGTTCGATGTGGTCGCCGGGGCGCACCAGTTGCTGGAACTTGAGCACCTCCATGCCGGCAAAGGTGCCGGGCAGGTCGAGCAGTTGCTGGCCGAGGTTGAAGGCCCATTCCACCTGTACCACGCCTGGCAGCACCGGCGTTACCGGGAAGTGCCCGCTGAAATAGGCCAGGTCCGGCGGGACGGCCAGTTGCAAGGTCCATTCACCGTTGGCTTCGACTTGCTCCAGCACGTGTGGCGTTTTCGGCCGTGGGGCGATCAGCAGCGCGGCGACATCTGCCTGCGGCAGTTTGCCTTGTGCATTCAGCGGTAACTGGCGCAGCAAACGCCAGCGGCGTGGCAGCGCCAGGGCTTCGCAATGTTGGCTCAGGTGCTGGCGCAATGCCTGGGTGACGGCGCGGCGGCCTTGATTGCGCAGCGCATGCAAACCTTCGGCGCTGAGCACCACCAGTGCGCCGAGGGAGGCGCGGTTTTCCTGCACCACGCCCAAGCGGGTTTCGGCGACCCAGGCGTGGGCCATCAGCGCCTGTTCGAGCATGGGCAGCGAGATGCGTTTTTCTTCCAGTTTGACGATGCGGTCCAAGCGGCCCAGCAGTTCGAAACGGCCATCGGCATGCAGGCGTGCCGCATCGGCGGTCTGTTCGGTATGCCCGGCGGGCAAGTAAGGTGAGGCAACGCGCAGCGCACCCTCGGCATCCTGGCTCAGTTGCACGTCGGCAAATGGCTGCCACGGCTGCGCGCCCTGGCGCCAGGCGATGCCACCGGTTTCCGAACTGCCGAGAATTTCCGTCGGCCATTGCTGTAAACGCTCGTAGAGGCTGGCGGCGGCCTCAATCGGCAAGGCGCCGCCGGACGAAAACACCCGGCACACCTGGCTCAGCGCGGGCCAGTCAAGGTTATCGCCCATGCGCTTGAGCAGCGCCGGGCTGGCGACCCAGGCAAATTGCGCATGCTCGCGGCTGGCGCGCTGCAGGTCTTCGGGGAAGGCCAGCTGTTTGCGCACAAAAGTGCGCCCTGAACACAGCGGCCACAACACGCGAAACAGCAAGCCGTAGATATGTTGCGTGGCGACGCTGCCGATGATGCACGCGCCTTTGAGGTCCGCGCCCCACAGGCTTTCCAGCGCCGCAACTTCGTTGGCCAGTTGGCGCAGGGTTTTGTCGATACGCTTGGGCTCGCCACTGGAGCCGGACGTGCACAGGCTGAGTTGGCAGGTGTCCAGGTCGAGCGCGGCGGCGCTCAACGGCGCTTGATACAGCGCGTCGAGGTCGCCCTCTGCAACCAGCCAAGCGTCAACGTCAGCGCTCCAGCGTTGGCGGGTTTGCGCTTGCAGGTCGGCCGGCAGCAACACGCAGGCACCCGCACGCCAGGCGCCCAACAGGGCAATCGCCAGCAAGCCGGCGTCTTCCAGGTGCACCGCCAAACGCTGAATGCCACGCGCTTGCAGGCCTGCCGCCAGGCTCAGGGCGTGCGCCCACAGCTGGGCGTGGTTCATCGCAGGTTCGGTGGTGACCGAACGCTGTTGCAGCGGCTCAAGCAACAGGTGCTCAAGTTTTAAACCTTCCATACGCGGCCTCGAACCCTTTGTCGTACCAGCCATTCCACGGCAAACAAAAGCCCCATCAGCCCGTAGGCGATAAAGCCTGTGTACAACGTCCACCAGCTCAACGGCGCCCACAGGGTGAGGGCGGCGGCGAGCAGGCCATTACACAAAAAAAATACACTCCACACCACCGTGACCTGGCGCGTATACACCAGCGCTCTGGGCGGCAACTGCGGTTCGCTGATGCGCGCCATGCGCTCGACCATCGGCGGGCCGTATTTCAGGCTCAAGCCAAACAGCCCCAGCATGAACGCGCTGACCAGGCTTGGGTACCAGCGCAGCAAGTGCGGGCTGTCGAACCAGGCCAGCGCCAGGCAAAACACAATCGCCGCCACGGCCATCCAGCGGTTGCCGGGTTGTTGCGCGCCCATCAGCGCGCGCAACAACCACAGGCTGCCCAGCAGCAGGCCGAATTGCCACGGCGCAAAGTGTTCGGTGCCGTAATACACCGCAAAGGGGTACAGCAGCCCCGCCAGCAACAGGCCAAGGCCGATCAGCCGGCTCATGCGGCAGGTTGCACCAGGCGGTACACCGCCTCAACCACGTCGCTTACCGTGCGCACCGCTTTGAACTCTTCGGCGGCGATTTTCTTGCCGGTCTGGCGCTTGATATGGTCGATCAGGTCGACGGCATCGATGCTGTCGATTTCCAAGTCCTGGTACAGGTTGGCGTCGAGTGTGACGCGCGCAGGTTCCAGTTCAAACAGTTCCACCAAGGCGTCGCGCAGGGTGTTGAAAATATCGTCACGAGTTTGCATGGTCCGCTCTCAAGCTGCCTGTCTGGCTGTGACGAACGCCGCAAGGCTGGCCACATTGGTGAAGTGATTGCGCGTGTCCTTGGCGTCGGCGTCGATCTTGATGCCGTACGTTTTCTGAATCGCCAGGCCCAATTCCAGGGCGTCGACCGAATCCAGGCCCAGGCCTTCGCCGAACAGGGTTTGCTCGCTGCCAATGTCGTCGGCGCTGATGTCTTCCAGGCCCAGGGCCTCGATGATCAGCATTTTTATGTCGTGCTCAAGGCGGTGTTGGTCGCTCATCTTCGGCGAGCTCCTTAATAAAATAGTGGTGCAGGTAATCGTTGAGCTTGCGTGAAGCTTGAGGCGCTGGGCCGAGTGTTGCGAACGCCTGCGGTTCTATATCGGCCCCCACGCGCAAACTGAAGTGAAAGCGGCGTTTGGGGATGCGATACCAGGGTTCGGCCTTGGTCAGGGTGGTGGGGCTGACCTTGATCACCACCGGCGTGATGACCGTTGCACCGCGCAGCGCAATGGCCGCGCCACCGCGATGAAACGCCGGCATTTGCCCCGGCGAGGTGCGCGTGCCCTCCGGGAAAATGATCAGCGTCTGGCCTTCACGCAGCGCGTCGGCGGCGGCATCGAGCATGTCGGCGCTGCCGTCATTGCTGATGTAGCCCGCGTCGCGCACCGGCCCACGGGTGAACGGGTTTTGAAACAGGCTCTGCTTGATCACGCAGTTGGTTTGGCGCATCAGGCCGATCAGGAACACCACGTCGATCAGCGACGGGTGGTTGGCGATAATCATCTGGCCTGGGCGACCAAGGTTTTCGGCGCCTTCGACGCTGTAGGTCAGCACGCCTGCGCGCTGCATCAAACGGATAAAAAACCAGAACAGTGTGCTGATGGTGTGGCGGGCGCGGCGCTGGTGTTTTTGCGCACTCCCCGGCAAGCAACTGAGCAACGGCAACACCAGTAAGCGCAGGCACAGGCCGCCGACGCCGAACATGAAGAAGCTCGCGGCGGTGGCGAACAGGCGCCAGTAATAGGCGTCCCGTGGCTTGTTGTTCAGGGCTTGCGTTGCCAGTTCCATACGCGGTTCTTCCAGGCATGTTGGCAGGCGCCCTGTTCGGTCAGCAGGGTGCGTAGCAGGTTCAGGGCGTGGGGCCACTGGGTTTGAGTGGGTTGGACAGTGCCGGTGGTGAGTTCCAGCTGCCACTCGTCGCCGGGTGTCAGCAGCAGGCCGAGCGCGTAGGGGAAGGGCACGTCAACGATCCAGTTGGCATAGGCTTCGGGCGCTTGTTCTTCGGTGATCACCAGCAACACTGCCGGCGCGCCTTCGTTAAGCAGCGCGGCGGCCTCAAGCAGGCCGTGTTCCAGGCCATCGCCAGCGGCGGCAAGCGCGGTCATTTCGCTGGTTTCGTTACGCAGGATCGACCACAGGCCAATCACCGCGTTGTGCACCGACAGGCTGAACTGGGTGGGTGACAACGGCTCGTCGTTGGCCAGATCGCTCAGAATATCGAGGGTGCGCGGGGTTTCGCCGTGCCGGGAAATAAACACCAGCGGCAGGTTTTGCAGGCCTTCAGCCAACGGCCAGCCCACGCTGAAAGCCATGCGCGCCAAGCGGCTCAGGCGCCGACGCTGCATGGCCGGCAGGAACGACACGTCGGGGGCGGCAACGCTGGCGGGCAGCAACACGGGTGCTTGGCACCAGGCACGCCAGTCCTGCGCACTCTCCAGGCCAGGAGCCCAGGCGCGCCATTGGGCGATGTTGAAGTTGATCACTGAGACGTTATCCCGCCCCTGCGGGCTTCCATATGCGGCCGTTGGCCCCGAAAACCGGGACAGCGAGCAATGGCCGAATGGCGCGCATTATCCCGGTGCTGCGGGGTTCTAGCAAACTTTGGTAAAGAATTATTCACAGCTGATTACAATTTTTAGCGAACGATTTATAGATTATCCGCTACTGCATGCCTGATGGGGTTATAGGACTATTCCTTTTGATCTGTCAGAGCCGTAGCACAGTGACTGCGAATCTGGCCGCACACTGCAGCAGTGCATGCATAAACGAGGTAGCTAGCAGGCGCTTTTGCCCTCTACACTCGAACATTCATTGAAACGCGGAGGTTTTTCCATGCGGCGCGTGGTGTTCAATCAAAAAGGCGGCGTTGGCAAGTCCAGCATTGCCTGCAACCTGGCGGCGGTCAGCGCCAGTGAAGGCTACAGAACCCTGTTGGTGGACCTCGATGCACAAGCCAACTCAACCCAGTACCTCACCGGTCTTACCGGCAACGATATACCGATGGGCATTGCGGAATTCTTCAAGCAAACCCTGTCCAGCGGTCCGTTTTCGAAGAAGAACCGGGTAGATATTTACGAAACCCCGTTCGACAACCTGCACGTGATCACCGCCACGGCGGAGCTTGCCGACTTGCAGCCCAAGCTTGAGGCCAAGCACAAGATCAACAAGCTGCGAAAGCTGCTGGATGAGTTGAGCGAAGATTACGACCGGATCTACCTGGATACGCCGCCGGCATTGAATTTTTACGCGGTTTCGGCGCTGATTGCCGCTGATCGTGTGCTGATCCCCTTCGATTGCGACAGCTTCTCGCGTCAGGCGCTGTACGGCCTGCTGGCTGAGATCGAAGAATTGAAGGAAGACCACAACGAAGGCCTCGAAGTGGAAGGCATTGTGGTCAACCAGTTCCAGGCCCGCGCGAGCCTGCCGCAGCAGATGCTCGACGAGTTGATTGCCGAAGGGTTGCCGGTGCTGCCGGTGTACCTGGCCAGCTCGGTGCGCATGCGCGAGTCGCACCAGCAGAACAAGCCGCTGATTCACCTGGATCCGCGGCATAAGCTGACGCAGCAGTTTGTGGAGTTGCATAACCTGCTCGAAAACGCCTGATCCAAAGCGCAACACCCAACCAACGGTGGGAACGGGCTTGTGTGGGAGCCGGGCTTGCTCGCGATGCAGGCACCTCGGTATTTCGGTGAGACCGAGGTGATGCCATCGCAGGCAAGCCAGCTCCCACATGTTGACCGCATTCCTGCGAGCGCTTTGGCGTTATCCCACGCGAGGTGTAGGAAGGGTCTGGCAAGCAGGGGTGTGCCTTGTCTCATTGCCTACAGATAAGCCAGAATCGCCCGGCTTGTGCGTCTGGATGGGCGTCTCTAAGGTTCTCCGGTCACTGAATGTTCAGTGATCGGGTTTAGTAGCCCGTGGTGAGGCGTACAGCAACTCTTCGGTCAGGACTTTCCTGAACGTGATGGTGGCTGTACGAAGGGCGCTTTCGAGCGCGCCGGTTGCGTCTCCCCGGTCTACTAACCTGCGTACAGCTGCCACCCTCCGTTTAGTAGCGGCTGGTTGCGGCTCCCGCTCGGAGACGATCCATGGTTAACCTTTATACCGTTGCACCCAACCTCCCCACCGAAACCCTAGTGCTCAACAGTTACGAAACGTTCTCTTCCGTCCGCACGCTGTTACTCAACCTGTCCAACGACCTAACCGGCGAACACCGCGACGTGGCCCTGGCGATTCATCAATTGAGCGAACTCGGCGTCATGCTGGTAGGCCAGATAATGGACCGTGAAACCCCCGCAGCCTCAAGGTAAAACGCGCTTGAAATGTGGGAGGCAGCAAACCGCCTCCCACACTAGACACCTTGGCTACGCAGCCAGCTCATCAACTGCGCCAGCGCAAATGCCCCGCTCTGGTGCGCCACTTCGCGGCCGTTCTCCCACATGTTGACCGCATTCCTGCGGGCGCTTTGGCGTTATCCCACGCGAGGTGTAGGAAGGGTCTGGCAAACAGGGGTGTGCCTTGTCTCATTGCCTACAGATAAGCCAGAATCGCCCGGCTTGTGCGTCTGGATGGGCGTCTCTAAGGTTCTCCGGTCACTGAATGTTCAGTGATCGGGTTTAGTAGCCTGCAGAACATCTTAAAGAGTACAAGCTCCATCTTTGAAGGTGGCTGTGCGCAGGGCACTTTCGGGTGCGCCGGTCTTTTCGATGTTCCCCGGTCTACTAACCTGCGTACAGCTGCCACCCTTCGTTTAGTAGCGAAGTATTCGCAGCCCTAAGCGGGAACATCGAATATGTCCAAAGCTACCAATCTTTTCAGCATCACCCCCAACCTACCCACCGAAACCCTCGTGCTCAACAGTTACGAAACCTTTTCGTCCGTCTGCACGCTGTTACTCAACCTGTCCAACGACCTCACCGGCGAACACCGCGACGTGGCACTGGCGATTCATCAATTGAGCGAGCTCGGCGTCATGCTGGTAGGCCAGATAATGGACCGCGAAACCCCCGCAGCCTCAAGGTAAAACGCGCTTGAAATGTGGGAGGCAGCAAACCGCCTCCCACACTAGACACCTTGGCTACGCAGCCAGCTCATCAACTGCGCCAGTGGAAACGCCCCGCTCTGGCGCGCCACTTCGCGGCCGTTCTTGAATAGAATCAAACTGGGGATCGAACGAATCCCTAACTGCGCCGACAGTTGCTGATTAGCCTCGCTGTCGAGCTTGGCCAACCGGCACCTGCCCGCCAGTTGCCCAGCCGCCTGTTCAAACACCGGCGCAAACGACTTGCATGGCCCACACCACTCGGCCCACACATCCACCAGCAACGGCAGGTCGCCCTTGATCTGGCTGGCATAGTCGCCCTGTTTCAGCTCAAAAGGTTTGCTCAACAACACCGGCTGCTTGCACCGCCCGCACTTGGGCGCATCGCTCAGGCGTTCGCCGGGGATGCGGTTGAGGCCGTTGCAATGCGGGCAGGGGATGACAAGAGGTTCGGACATCGGGGGCTCCTTGGAATTGGCCATGGAGTGAACTTGGAGTCGGCGAGCGGGTTTATCAAGGTGTGGAGCAAACGACTCATCCACTCACAGTTTACCCAAGCTGATGTGAGATCGCCTATCTAGGCTGTTGGAGCTTGTCCTGTTTTGCGCCATCCGTCTGTTTGCGAATATAGCAAATTGCGATAGTTCGAATTCAGGTTTAACCTTCATAGCAAGATGCGATAAGGATGTTGCATGCGAGTGATCAGCGAGAAAAGAATCTGGTAACAACACAATTGGAAGGAGAAAATCAGATGAGCGCACTCATCCGGCTCGCTGCTGAACATTGGCATTTTGTTTCACCTTTGCTGCGCAAGCCAAAAAACGAGGCGGATTACGACCTACTGGTAATTGCTCTCGACGAACTGCTGGACCTGGTCGGTGAGGAGGAATCAAATCCGCTGATGAGCTTGGTGGACATCCTCAGCGACTGGATCGAAGCTTACGATCTTGAGCATCGCCCGATGCCTGTTGCCAGTGGTGTCGACGTGCTGCGCGCAATGATGCGCGAGCACGGTTTGAACCAGAGCGACCTGCCAGGGGTTGGCGCCCAATCGGTCGTCTCCGAGGTGTTGAGCGGCAAGCGCCAGCTGAACGTGCGGCAAATTCGCTGGCTGGCCGAGCGGTTTGGCGTGTCGGTGGAGACCTTTATTTAGCCGAGGCACCTTTGAACACATACACACAGGTGTCATCAACCACGCCGGCTTTATCGATCCGCGCATTCGAAAGCACTGCCTCACGTTCAAACCCGCAACGTTCTGCCACTCTAATGCTGCGAGTGTTTCGCGCGGCCGTGGTGAGTGCGATTCGCTTGGCGTTGAAGAACTCCACAGCGATGTTTCGCACCAAGGCGCACGCTTCGCTGGCGTAGCCTTTACCCATGCTGGCGCTGCCAATCCAGTAGCCTATTTCCAGGTAAGGAATGCGCAGGTCGTGAATAAACAGGCTGATGCAGCCGACCAGCGCGTCGGAGCTGTTTTCGATAATCAAAAACGTGTATTCGGTCTTATCGGCGCTGAAGTTATCCACAGCCGTTTGCATAGTGGTGCGGGCATCTTCCAGGCTGGCGGTGCCATTCGCCCACATCAAAAACTCAGCGTGGGGTTGGCTGAAATCGCTGATCAGGCGATGCATTGCCGGCACTCTGTCGAGTGCCGGTGCCGCAAGGTGCAGGCGCGTACCGCGTAATAGCCCTGCCGGGATGTCCGAAAGCTTCATCGAGCGTCTCCTTATGACGAACAGCTAATTTCCAAATGCTTGCCCCAATCCGGCGGCCGCTGGGCGTATTGCTCCATCCCCGGTTGCTCTTCAAACGGCTTGCTCAGCACCTCATGCAGCCGGCGTACTTCGCTGTAATCGCCTGACTCGGCGGCAGCAATCGCGTTTTGCGCCAGGTAATTGCGCAGGATATACAGCGGGTTCACCGCGTGCATGCGCGCACGGCGTTTTGCCTCGTCGCTGTCGCCGTCGCGGGCTACGCGGGCGGTGTACAACTCGGCCCAGGCATCAAAACCGGCGAGGTCGACGAAGTCATCGCGCAGCTTCGTCACGGCCAGCGCTGCCGGTGCATCGCCCAGGCGGCGGAAGAACAGCGTGTAGTCGACGCCGCTGTTCTGCATCAGTTTGAGCAAGCGCTCCAGCAGTGCCTGGTCATCGTCTTCAGCGGTGGTGAGGCCGAGCCGGCGACGCATCAAATCCAGGTAGTGCGCCTGGTACAGCGGCAGGTACAGGCCAAGCGCCTCCTTCAAAGCATCGACGCTGATAAACGGCGTCAGCGCCTGGGCCAATGCGCTGAGGTTCCACTGCCCGATGGGCACCTGATTGCTGAATGAGTAGCGCCCTTCATGATCGGAGTGGTTGCAGATGAAGTGCGCGTCAAAGTCATCCAGAAACGCAAACGGCCCGAAGTCGAAAGTGATGCCGAGGATCGACATATTGTCGGTGTTCATCACGCCGTGGCAGAAGCCATAGGCCTGCCATTTTGCGATCATTTCGGCGTTGCGCTCGACGATCTCGCGGAACATCGCCAGGTAGGGTTCTGGCTGTTCGCGGCACTCGGGGTAGTGCAGGTTCAACACGTGTTCGGCCAACTCGGCCTGCTGCTCGGGCTTTTTGGTGTAGTAGAAATATTCGAAATGGCCGAAGCGGATATGGCTGGGCGCCAAGCGCAGCACCATCGCGCCGCGTTCCTGTTTCTCGCGCCACACCGGGGTGCTGGAGCCGATCACGCAGGCCGCGCGGCTGCTGGGAATACCCAGCGCATGCAGCGCTTCAGAGGCCAAAAACTCGCGAATCGAAGAGCGCAGCACCGCGCGGCCATCGCCCATGCGCGAGTAAGGCGTCATGCCGGCGCCTTTGAGGTGCAGGTCCCAGTGTTCGCCAGCTGCGTTATAGACCTCGCCGAGCAACAACCCACGGCCATCGCCCAATTGCGGGCTGTAGCCGCCGAACTGATGCCCGGAATAGACCATCGCACGCGGCTCGGCGTCGGCCCACAGTGTGTGCCCGCTGAACAGTTCGGCGAACACCGGCGTTTCGGCCACGGCCGGGTCGAGGTCGAGCAGGGCCAGGGCGGCGCTGCTCGCCGCTACAAGGTGCGGCTCGTCGAGGGGCTCAGGCAGTACGTGGGTTGAGAACGCGTCGCCGAGGCGTGCGAAGCGGTTGTCGAAGGTCAGTTCGTCGAGGGCTTTCACCGGCCATCTCCAGCAGAATGTTTGAGCATTCTGCTGGGGATAGGGCGTTTAGTCGAGTTTGCTCGGCGGCGGTTCCGGTGCATCTTCGACTTTGCCGGCGGGCGGCTCGGGCGCGTCCTGCACAACCGCAGGGCCGACGATGGTTTTGCGCTCGTCCTCGGCCGGCACCAGTTTGTATTCCTGACCGTGCATGTTCTTGAGGTACACCTCCATCTGCCGGAACGAGATGTTGATGTGCTGTTTCTTGAACTCACGGTTGATGTAGCGGTTGACCTCATCCAGTACCGGGTTGCGGTCGCCGAGGTCACGCACGTGCATGCGCAGCTCGTGGTCGAGGGTGCTTTCGCCGAAGTTGAGGAAGTAAACGTGGGGTTCCGGGTCTTTCAACACCCGTGGGTTTTCCCTCGCGGCCTTGAGCAACAGCTCCTTCACCAGGTCGAGGTCAGAGCCGTAGTCCACGCCGAGTTTCAGGGTGACGCGGGTGATGGTGTCGGTCAGCGACCAGTTGATCAGTTGCCCGGTGATGAACGTCTTGTTCGGGACAATGATGTCTTTGCGGTCGAAGTCGGTGATGGTGGTGGCGCGGATACGGATTTTGCTCACCGTGCCCGACAGGTTGCCGATGGTGATGGTGTCACCGATGCGCACCGGGCGTTCGAACAGGATCATGATGCCGGAGATGAAGTTGGCAAAGATCTCCTGCATCCCGAAGCCCAACCCCACCGAAAGCGCCGCCACCAGCCATTGCAACTTGTCCCAGCTCACGCCGAGGGTCGACAGGGTTGAGACGAAGCCGACACCGGCAATCACATACGACAGCAAGGTGGTGGTCGCGTAGGCGCTGCCTTGGGCCAGATCCAGTTTGGACAGCACCAACACTTCCAGCAAGCCGGGCAGGTTGCGCGCCAGGGCAAAGGTGATGCCGACGATGATCGAGGCGCCGAGCAAGTCGCCGATGCTGATCGGCACCATGCTGATATTGGCGCCGGTGCCGCTGGTGTATTCGTAGAGGGTCACGTTGTCGAGGTAGGAGAACACCGTGATCAGGTCTTTCCACACCCAGTACAGCGCCGCGATAAAGCCGCCGAGCAAGGCCAGGCGGATCAGGCGCATGGACTGTTCGTTGACCTGTTCGATGTCCAGCGTCGGCTCCTCGATCACGGCTTCACCGTCACCGGCTTCCTTGGCGGCCTGGCGTTTGGCCAAGGCGCGCGCATAGGCCAGGCGCCGTGCGGCAACCCCGAGGCCGCGCACAAAGGTAGCTTCGATCACCAGCCAGAACATCAGCAGGTACAGGGTGTTGATCAAGCGGTCGCTGAGTTTGAGTGCGGTGTAGTAATAGCCAAAACACACGGCGATAAACAGCGCGACGGGCAGGGCGGTAAACATCAGGCCCACGGCTTTACGAAACAGCGAGGCCTTTTCGTGGGCCGGGCTGTGCAGCAGCAGGCGGCCCAGCAGCCAGGCCATCAACGCGTAGCAGGTAAGTACCACGCCGATACCCAGCACATCGTCGGCCAGCGCCGCCGGTTGGTGTTCGGCGATTGCCACCACGGCCACCAGGGCCAAGACCACCAGCCCGAGTTTGCGTACCCAGCCTTGCAGGAACTCGACCTGGGGTTTTTCCCAACGGAAGTGCAGTTCCGCCACGCCACCCGGCGCCAGAATGCGATAAGCGGTGTAGAACACCAGCCACGCCTGGGCGATTTGCAGCAGCGCCGCGCCGAGGTTGGCGTTTTGCCCACGGGCGTCGATCTGCAATGCGTAGCCGCACAGCGCGAGGCCCAGCGACACCGGCATCGCCAGCAAAATATTGATCAGGATGGCCTGCGGTGTATGCCACTGGCTGTCGCGCTTGAAGTGGCCGATGTCGAGGTGGACTTTGTTGAGGCGCTGGTACAACGCTTTGCGCCGCCACAACAACACGCCGATCAACAGCAGCAGCGGCAAAAACAGCAGCGGGCGCTGGGTCAGGCCGTCGTACAGTTCGCTGACGCTGGAGGCCCATGGCAGCGTGGTGACTTGCTTGCTCAGGTGTGCCGGTACGGTTTCCAGCCACTCGGTGTCCAGCGGCTTGTTGCTGGGGATCCAGAACATTTGCTCGTCGAGGGTCGCGCGCAGCGTACTGGCGGTGCTCAGCAGTTGTTTCTGGTTGAGTTGCAGGGTGATCGATTCGTTAAGCAGTGCGCTCAGTTCACGGCTCAGGCGCTCGAGCAGGTCGCTGCGGGTGATTGCCAGCTCCAGCAGAGTACGGCGCAGTTGCGGGGTGACGTCTTCCGGCGGCTGGTTGGCCAGCAAGTTATCCACATAGGCGCTCGGCGAGCTGATCAACTCGCGCTGTTGGTTAACCTCGAACTGGTACAGGCGAATGTTGGCGATGTCGTCGGCCAGGTCGCGGTCGACAGTAAGGCGCGGCAGCGCTTGTTTCTGTTTATAGAGGATCTTGGAGAGCAGCAGGCTGCCCTTAAGCACGTTGATCTGTTCGTCCAGCGCCGAGTCGCTTTGGGTCACGGTGTCCAGTTGCTGCTTGGTCTGCAGGTTTTTCTGGGTCAGGTCGTTAAGCCGGTCGGTGCTTCTGAGCAGGTAGTCGGAGAGTTTCAGGTTTGCCGCGCTTTCCGCAGCCAGAATGCTGCTGCCGCCGGACTTTTGCGCTTCGATGGACTGCTGGGTAACGGTCTGCTGAGACTGCGCCAGGCGCTTCTGGTTGATCAGGGTTTGCAGGTCTTGAATCTCTTGCTCCAGGCGCGAGGTGCGTTCCTGGATCAGATCGTGCCGGCTGTTACCGAGGTCTTGCAGTTGGCTGTTGCCGGCCAGCTCCTGGCGGCGCAGGGGGATCAGCGCATTCAGCGCGGCGAGTTCTGCATTCAGCTGGTTGCGCTGGTCGCCACTGATGGCTTTGCCGTTGTCTTTACCCGCCTTGAGGATCGAATTGATCTGCTGGATGCGCGTTTGGCTGCTGCTGATTTCGGTTTGCGCGCGCTCGGGGCGGGTTTGCGCCGCGATGGTCAGGCTGTTGGCGTCGGCCAACTCTTTTTGCAGATCGCCTTGCTGGGTGGTGCGCTGCACCAATAGTTGCTCAAGCTGCGGCACCGCGAGCGTTGCGTAGCGCTGTGCGACCGGGGTGATCTTGGTGGCTTTTAGCCGCACCAGATCACGCTGGTTTTCGGTGGCCTCGCGCGGTGCATCGGCCAACTGGTGCTTGAGGTCGGTGAGGCGTTGCTCGTAATCCTGCTTGTTGCCCAAGAAGGTCAGGGTTTGCTGCAGAATGGATTGCAACGCCTTCATGTCGGCGTCGGGCAGCTTGCGGTCAGGCAGCTTGTCCAAAGATTGCTGGATAGCCTCGGCGCTGGGCGGGTCGGCGGCGTAAACGCTGCCGACACAAAGCGTCAGGCCGAGCAGGGCAGTGGCTAAAAAAGTGCGCAAAGTCGTCATGGTTACCGGTCGAGCAAGGTAAAGAAGGTGGGGGGCGTGACGCCGTAGCCCCGCAGTTTAGAGGAAGAGCCCAGGCCCTGGACGACTTCCTTCGGGGAATTTGACGCCGACTTTTCCGATCTTGTTCCCGTCCATGACCGCGACGGTCCACAGGGTGTTGTTCCACTCTACCTGATCGCCCACCACGGGCGCGCCGCCGACTTTTTGCGTGATGAAGCGGCTCAGTGGCATGTCCGGGTCGATCCCTTCGAGCTTGAGGCCATACAGGGCGGAAACCGCGCCCAATTGCGCGTCGCCTTCGAGTACAAAGTCGCCAAAAAAACGCAGGTCGAGGCCGCGTTGCGGTGCCTGGCTGAACAGTTTGCCCAACGCCGGCAGGTTGTGTTCGTGCCCGATGACGCAGAGCAAATCATCCACTTCCAACACCGTACTACCCGACGGATGGAGCAGTTGCTGGCCACGAAACAGCGCGGCGATGCGCGTACCTTCGGGCATTTTCAGCTCCCGCAGGGCCGCGCCGATGCACCATTTTTCCGCGCCAAGGCGGTACACGAACAGCTCCCACTCGCTGGTGACGTGCACTTCCAGGGCCGCGCGGGAAATCGGCGCAGGGTCTGGCGGTACGGTTACTTTCAGCAGCTTGGCCACCCACGGCAGGCTGGTGCCTTGTACCAGCAGCGAGACCAGCACGATAAAAAAGGCCAGGTTGAAGTACAACTGCGCATGGGGCAGGCCGGCCATCAGCGGGAACACCGCCAGAATGATCGGTACCGCGCCGCGCAGCCCGACCCAGGCGATAAAGGCTTTTTCGCGACCGTGGAACGCCTTGAACGGCAGCAGGCCGATCATCACCGACAGCGGCCGCGCGAACAGAATCATCCACAGCGCCAGGCCCAATGCCGGCAGCGCGATGGGCAGCAAGTCATGCGGCGTGACCAGCAAGCCCAGCACCAGGAACATGCCGATTTGCGCCAGCCAGGCCATGCCGTCGAGCATGTGCAAAATGCCATGACGGCTGCGCACCGGCCGGTTACCGATCACCAGGCCGCACAGGTACACGGCGAGGAAGCCGCTGCCGTGCAGGGCGTTGGTCAGGGCGAACACGAACAGGCCGCCGGCGATCACCAGGATCGGATAAAGGCCGTTGGCCAGGTTGATGCGGTTGACCATCTGCAGCATCAGCCAGCCGCCGCCGAGGCCCACGACGCCGCCGATGCCGAATTCGCGCACCAAGTGCGTCAGCAGGCTCCAGTGCAAGCCGGTCTGGCCGCTGGCGAGCATGTCGATCAGGGTGACGGTGAGGAACACCGCCATCGGGTCGTTGCTGCCGGATTCGATTTCCAGGCTGGCGGTGACCCGCTCGTTCAGGCCTTTGCCGCCGAGCAGCGAGAACACCGCGGCGGCGTCCGTGGAGCCGACGATGGCGCCGATCAGCAAGCCTTGAATGATATTGAGGTTGAACAGCCAGGCGGCCGCCATGCCGGTGAGGCCGGTGGTGATCAATACGCCCACCGTGGCCAGCGACAACGCCGGCCACAGTGCCACGCGGAAACTGGCAACGCGTGTGCGCAGGCCGCCGTCGAGCAAAATCACGGCCAGGGCGAGGTTGCCCACCAGGTAGGCGGTTGGGTAATTATCAAAGATGATGCCGCCGCCATCGACGCCGGCGATCATGCCCACGGCCAGGATGATCACCAGGATCGGGATGCCCAGGCGGGACGATAAAGAACTGACCAGAATGCTCGCACTCACCAGCAACGCGCCGATCAAGAACAGGCTGTTGATGGTTGTCGCATTCAAAGGGCAGTACTCCATGAGCAGGAAAGACGGGCACAAACTGACCATGCAGTCTGCGTGCCAGCGATTCTAACCTGTTGAATTGCTGTGCTGTCAAAAAGGTTTTTCTGAATCGCACAGATCCAAATGTGCGAGCGGGCTTGCTCGCGATTGCGCTGTGTCAGTTGAAAAATACTTATCTGACACGCCGCTATCGCGAGCAAGCCCGCTCGCACATTTTTTGCCGAGGCGTCAGTTATAGGCGAAAGCGGCCGACCATCCCGTTCAAATCCACCGCCAAGCGCGACAACTCATTGCTCGCTGCACTGGTTTGGCTGGCGCCGGTCGCCGATTGCACCGACAGATCCCGAATATTCACCAGGTTGCGGTCCACTTCCCGCGCCACTTGCGCTTGTTCTTCGGCTGCGCTGGCGATCATCAAGTTGCGCTCGTTGATCTCCGTAATCGCCGTGTTAATGGTATCCAGCGATAAACCTGCACCTTTGGCGATGCTCAGCGTCGACTCAGCGCGCTCGGTGCTGTTACGCATCGAGTCCACGGCGTGTTCGGTGCCGGATTGAATGCTGCCGATCATCCGCTCGATTTCGCTGGTCGATTGCTGGGTGCGATGGGCCAACGCCCGCACTTCATCTGCAACCACGGCGAAACCACGGCCCGCTTCGCCCGCGCGCGCTGCCTCAATCGCTGCGTTGAGCGCCAGCAGGTTGGTCTGGTCGGCCAGGCCGCGAATCACGTCGAGCACTTTGCCAATATCACGCGACTCATTCGCCAGGTCGCTGATCAAGGTGGCGGTGGCTTGCACTTCGCCGCTCATACGTTCGATCGCGCTGACGGTTTCTTGCACCAGGTCGCGGCCGTCACCGGCAGAAGTGGTGGCTTCGCGCGAGGCTTGGGAGGTGCTGACGGCATTGCGCGCGACTTCTTCGACGGCGCTGGTCATCTGGTTGACGGCGGTGGCGGCTTGTTCGATTTCATTGTTTTGCTGCGTCAGGCCACGCGCGCTTTCGTCGGTGACGGCGTTCAGTTCTTCGGCGGCAGAGGCCAACTGAGTGGCGGAGCCTGCGATGCGTTGCAGGGTGTCGCGCAGCTTGTCCTGCATTTTGGCCATGGCGGCGAGCAGGCGGCCGGCCTCGTCGTTGCCGTCGACCTTGATCGGGCGCGTCAGGTTGCCTTCGGCCACCGCTTCAGCCGCTTCCAGCGCCTGCGCGATTGGCAGGGTGATGCTGCGGGTCAGCAGCCACGCGAACAGTATCGTCAATGCCGTGGCGATGATCAGCAGGCCGACCACCATCGAAAACGCCGACGTGTATTGGTCTTCGGCGTCGCGGTTGGTGGCCAGGACCATCTTGTTATTGAGGTCCAACAAGCGCGTCAGCACGCTGTTGACTTGCTCGGAGTTGCTCAGCAACTCGGTATTCAGCAGGCCGCGCAGCGCATCCACTTGGCCTGCGCGAGACAGGCTTTTCATGCGCTCTTCGATCTGATGGTATTGGGCAAGCAGCCGAACGTATTCGTCGTAGGCGGCGCGCTCCTCGTTGCCTTCGATCAGTTTTTCGTAGACGCCTTGGGCGGCGCGAATTTGCTGGTTGCGCAGCTCAAAAGACTCGAGGGTCTTTTGCTGCACTTCCGGCTCGCGGTTAGTCAGCAACCGGTACGACAACACCCGCAGGCGCAGCGTCAGTTGGGTGAACTCATCGAGGGCGCGAATGCTCGGCACACTGCTCAGGGTGATGTCTTGGGTCGCACTGCGCATCTTGCCCAGTTGACTCAGGGCGAACACACCGAGAAACAACATGAGTGCACCAATAAAAGCGAAGCCGAGAAAGGCTCTTGGAGCAATATTCATATGACGAAGTGACATGCTGGAATCCTGGGGGAGAAGCGCGATCCATGCGGCCATCAGACGGGGTGTGAATGGCCTATCGGCAATGCGACTAAAGTCTTAAGGGGGCGCGCGCTTTTGTCGCATCTGACCGGGGGTTGGGTGGATTCAGGAACCAGATGGGGTAATTGCAGTCACTAAGGCTCGAAAGCGCGGCCCGGCGGCTAAAAATCGGGCTGCGCGCCGGGGATAACCCTGGCATCCGAGGTGAATTTTCTTTATCGTCACCGCCCTTTAAAAATGCCCGAGAAATCAAAATGTTAGAAGCATCCCTCAGCCAGTTGGAACAACTGGTCAGCGACTTGGTACAACAGAATCAGGACCTGTTGGGCAGCAATGAATCGCTCAAGGCCGAACTGGCCCGCGCCAAGGACGACAACGACAGCCTGCAACTGAACTTGATGGAGCAGGAAGAAAAAAACGGCTCCACGGCCGCGCGCATCCAGGCATTGGTTGAGCGTGTGAGCGCAGGTCCTGTCGGCGCATGAACGAAGGAATAAAGGTCGTTTCGATTCTCGGAGAGGATTACTCGATCAAGGCGCCGCAAGGGGAAGATCAAACCCTGATGCACGCTGTGACCATGCTCAAGGCCTCCTTGGCCACCACCAAGAAAAAGTACCCGACGCTGATCGGTGACAAATTATTGGTACTGGCCGCGCTGAACCTGTGTGCCGAGCAGATCGAAATGCAAAAGCATCACCAGCAGGAACTCGACCGTTACCAAGAGCAAGTCAGCGCCACGGTCGATGTGATCTCCAAGGCTATCGGCCAGCCGTGAGCGTCTAGGGGTTAGAACCACTCATCCTGCATCCCCAGGCACGTGTCATCGCGTGCCTCCAGAATCGCCAGTTCATGATGGCAGCTCGGCACTTCCCAGGTCAGGAAGTACCGGGCGGCCTGGAGCTTGCCTTTATAGAAGGCGACATCGGCCGCATTGCCCTTGGCCAAGCCTTCTTCGGCGCGAATCGCCTGCTCCAGCCAGCGCCAGCCAATCACCGTGTGCCCGAACACCTTCAAGTACAGCGCCGAATTCGCCAGGCTACTGTTGACCTTGCCTTGCGCAAGATCAGTCAGCAGGCCAAGCGTTACGCTTTGCAGGCGCGCCACCAACTGTTCCAGCGGCGCTCGCAGCGCCGTCAGCTGCGCGTATTGCTGGGCGCGTGCGCCGGTTTCGGCGATCAGGCGGATCAGTTGCTTCAAGCCGGCACCGCCGTTCTGCGCCAGCTTGCGCCCCAGCAAATCCAGCGACTGAATGCCGTGCGTGCCTTCATGGATCGGGTTCAGGCGGTTGTCGCGGTAGTACTGTTCCACCGGGTATTCACGGGTGTAGCCGTGGCCGCCAAGAATCTGGATCGCCAGTTCGTTGGCCTTGAGGCAGAACTCCGACGGCCAGGATTTGACGATGGGCGTGAGCAGGTCGAGCAATTCGTGGGCGTGCGTGCGCTCGGCGTCGGTTTCCAGCGTGGTGGTGTCATCGAACAACCGCGCGGCGTACAGGCCGAGGTCAAAGGCGCCTTCCACGTAAGCCTTTTGGGTCAGCAGCATGCGCTTTATATCGGCGTGCTGGATGATCGAAACCGGTGCAGTGGCCGGGTCTTTGCTGTCGGGCAGGCGACCTTGCGGGCGTTCGCGGGCGTACGCCAGGGAATACAGGTAGCCAGCGTAACCGAGCATCACTGCGCCCATGCCGACGCCAATGCGCGCCTCGTTCATCATCTGAAACATGCAGCTCAGGCCCTGGTGCGGTTTACCCACCAGGTAGCCGACACAGTTGCCGTTATCGCCGAAGTTAAGCGCGGTGGATGTGGTGCCGCGCCAACCCATCTTGTGGAACAGGCCGGCCAGCAGCACATCGTTGCGCGCGCCCAGGCTGCCATCGTCGTTGACCAGGAATTTGGGCACGATAAACAGCGAAATGCCCTTAACCCCGGCCGGTGCGTCCGGCAACTTGGCCAGCACCATGTGCACGATGTTCTCTGACAGCGAATGGTCGCCGCCGGAGATGAAGATCTTGTTGCCCTTGAGGCGATAAGTACCGTCAGATGCAGGCTCTGCGCGCGTACGAATATCCGACAAGGATGAACCGGCGTGCGGCTCGGTCAGGGCCATGGTGCCGAAGAATCGGCCGTCGATCATCGGTTGCAGGAAGCGCTGTTTCTGCGCCTCGGTGCCGAAGCTTTCGATCAGGTTGGCGGCGCCCATGGTCAGGAACGGGTAGGACGTTGACGCCGCGTTGGCCGACTGGAAGTGCGCAAAGCAGGCTTGGGAGAGCAAGGTCGGCAACTGCATGCCGCCAGCCTCGAAACTGCGTGCGGCGTTGAGGAAGCCGGCCGCGAGGAACGCGTCGACCGCTGGCTTGACCTCGGGAATCAGAATCGCCTTGCCGTCTTCAAAGCGCGGTTCGTTTTCGTCGTTTTTGCGGTTGTGCGGCGCAAAGTACTTCTCGGCAATGCTGCGGGCAGTGCTGATGGCGGCGTCGAAGGTTTCGCGGTTGTGCTCGGCAAACCGCTCGCGCTGGGTCAGGCCCTCGGCATCGAGGACTTCGTACAGCTCGAAAGCCAGATTGCGGGAACTGAGCAGCGTCTCGGACATGGCGGTTTACCTTTAAAGGGAATCGCCTGAGTCTAAGTGTGCGAATAGATGCTGGATAGCAAGATTGATCTGGGTGATGCAGAGGCAAAACATGGGCGAGGAATTGACATGCCATCAACTGTGGGAGGCTCCACTGCATCTTTGATATAGCGCTGTCGCGCAGCAAGCCAGCGTGCGGCCATCGTGGTTTAACGGGGCGCTTCTCAGATCAAGATCACAAAGATCAAGAGCAAGAGCACGGCGGCCTGAAAGCCGACCTGAGTGGTTGAAGCAGATCAAGGGCGGGTTTTGCATACACGGCAGATCTGCTTTTTTTGCTTTCTGTGGGAGGGGGCTTGCTCCCGATAGCAGTTATACAGTTGATACATGAGTTGACTGACCCACCGCCATCGGGAGCAAGCCCCCTCCCACAGTTTGACCACATTCGGCTTGGGAGATTGGGTCGGCTTTCAGGCCGCCTGCTTTTGATTGTGATCTTGATCTGAGAAGCGCCCCGTCGCGGCGGCCCGCTCCGTAATATCGGAGTGAGCAACCGTGTCGAAATTCAAGCCATAACCTCAATAACGGATATGCACTCAAAGCCAAAGCCAAAGCCACAAACCTGGATAAATTTCAACAGCAAAAACAATAGGTTATTTGTAGTTTGATAGGAGGGAGCAAGCCCCCTCCCACAGTTTTATTGCATTTAGTCAGTTAGCCGATGGTCATCAGGCTGGCATTACCGCCCGCTGCAGCGGTGTTAACGCTCAATGCACGCTCGATCACCAAGCGCTCCAGCGCAATCGCAGTCTCGCCTTGCGACAAGCCCTGCACGCCCACGATGGCCCCGCCACGCTGGGCCACTTGCTGGCACACCGCGCGCAGTTGGTCGGAGTCGCCGTGGTGCAAGACCGCGTCGAACAGCACATCGTCTTTGGTCCAGTCAGCCACGCGCTTGATCTTCGCCTGAATGTCTTTGGGCAGGCGTGGCAATACGGCTTTGGTCAGCTCGGTTTCCGGCCATACCGCCGAACCGCCTACCGCCAGTACCGCCGCCAGTTGCGTCAGCAGGTCGCCTTCAACGTCTGCGAGGCACAACACATGCTCGCGCGGCAGGATGGCGTAGCTGTTGCGCTCGCCGGTCGGGCCAGCCAGTTGGCGGGTGATACCGCTTTGCGATTGCGCGGCGAACTGGCTGCACAGGGCGCTTAGTT
Organism: Pseudomonas kitaguniensis; assembly: GCF_049199985.1. Taxonomy (NCBI): domain Bacteria; kingdom Pseudomonadati; phylum Pseudomonadota; class Gammaproteobacteria; order Pseudomonadales; family Pseudomonadaceae; genus Pseudomonas; species Pseudomonas kitaguniensis. Next base: position 51,385 of record NZ_JBLZPT010000013.1, on the reverse strand, counting down.
CGCTGAACTTATGGCTGTCGGCCCAGGCTCTAAGGGCGCTCAACGGTTGGCTCATGGCATCACGCAAACGCACGTCCGGTGCGGCCAACTTGTCGGCACGTACGAAGGACTGTTCGATTGCATCTGTAGGGCGCGTCGACAGCAGACGGTAAAGGTATAACGGGCCACCGGCTTTCGGGCCAGTGCCCGACAGGCCTTCGCCTCCGAATGGCTGCACGCCGACCACGGCGCCGACAATGTTGCGGTTAACGTAGACGTTACCGGCATTGACGTTGTCGATCACCTTGGCGATGGTCTCGTCGATACGCGTGTGCACGCCCAGGGTCAGGCCGTAGCCGGACGCATTGATCTGCGCGATCAACTGGTCGATCTCTTTGCGTTTGTAGCGCACCACGTGCAGCACTGGGCCGAAGATCTCCCGTTGCAGTTCGTCGAAGCTTTCCAGTTCGATCAAGGTAGGCGTTACAAAGGTGCCGCGCTTGATCTCGTCGCTGTCGGCAATCGCCACCTGGTACACCGTGCGGCCTTTGTCGCGCATGGCCTGAATGTGTTTCTCGATGCCGGCCTTGGCGTCGGCGTCGATCACCGGGCCGATGTCTACCGACAGGCGCTCCGGGTTGCCCAGACGGCATTCGGCCATGGCGCCCTTGAGCATTTCGATTACACGGTCAGCCGAATCTTCCTGCAGGCACAGCACGCGCAGTGCCGAGCAACGTTGACCGGCGCTGTCGAAGGCCGACGACACCACGTCGATGACCACTTGTTCGGTCAGCGCCGAAGAGTCGACGATCATCGCGTTTTGGCCACCGGTTTCGGCGATCAGCGGAATTGGACGGCCCTGAGCATCCAGACGACCGGCGACGCTGCGTTGCAGCAGGCGCGCCACCTCGGTGGAACCGGTGAACATCACGCCTTTGACGCGATCATCGCCGACCAGTCGCGCACCGACAGTTTCGCCCTGGCCTGGCAGCAATTGCAGCACGCCTTCGGGAATACCCGCTTCGAGCAGGATGCGCACGGCTTGCGCGGCCACCAGCGGGGTCTGTTCGGCAGGCTTGGCCAATACCGGGTTACCGGCGGCAAGTGCCGCGGCGACTTGGCCACTGAAAATCGCCAGCGGGAAGTTCCACGGGCTGATACACACCACCGGGCCCAGCGGGCGGTGGGCGTCGTTGGTGAAATCGTTGCGCGCCTGTACGGCGTAATAACGCAGGAAGTCCACCGCTTCACGCACTTCGGCGATGGCGTTGGCGAAGGTCTTGCCGGCTTCGCGCGCCAGCAGGCCCATCAACGGTTGAATCTCGCTTTCCATCAAGTCGGCGGCACGTTCCAGGATCGCGGCGCGCTCGGCGGGCGGGGTGGCCTGCCAGATCGGGCCGGCGTTAATCGCGCACTGTAAAGCGTTGTCGACGTCTTCGACGCTGGCTTCCTGTACATGGCCAACCACATCACGCAGGTCGGACGGGTTCAGCACCGGGGCAGCCGGCTGGGTGCTGGAGGCGCAGCCAAGCATCGGCGCGGCTTTCCAGTCGGTGTGCGCGGTGGCCAGCAAGGCGCACGACAGCGACGCCAAGCGGTGTTCGTTGGCCATGTCGATACCGGCCGAGTTGGCGCGGTCGCTGCCGTACAGATCGCGCGGCAACGGGATGCGCGGGTGCGGCAGACCGAAGCCGCCTTCGAGCGTGGCCATTTGCTCGATGCTGGCCACCGGGTCGGCCACCAGCTCTTGAATCGAGATGGACTGGTCGGCAATCCGGTTGACGAACGAGGTGTTGGCGCCGTTTTCCAGCAGGCGACGCACCAGGTAGGCCAGCAGTGTTTTGTGAGTGCCGACCGGCGCATACACGCGGCACGGACGGTTCAGCTTGCCTTCGGCAACTTTGCCCACTACTTGCTCGTAGAGGGGTTCGCCCATGCCGTGCAGGCACTGGAACTCGTACTGGCCGGGGTAATAATTCTGGCCGGCGATGTGGTAAATAGCCGACAGCGTGTGGGCGTTGTGCGTGGCAAATTGCGGGTAGATGGCTTCCGGCACCGACAGCAGTTTGCGTGCACAGGCGATGTAGGACACATCGGTGTACACCTTGCGGGTGTACACGGGGTAGCCTTCCAGCCCTTCGACTTGGGCGCGCTTGATTTCGCTGTCCCAGTACGCGCCCTTAACCAGGCGGATCATCAGGCGGTGGCGGCTGCGGCGCGCGAGGTCGATGAGGTAGTCGATCACATACGGGCAACGTTTCAGGTACGCCTGGATCACGAAACCGATGCCGTTCCAGCCCGCCAGTTGCGGCTCAAAGCACAGGCGTTCGAGCAGGTCCAGCGACAGCTCCAGGCGGTCGGCTTCTTCGGCGTCAATGTTCAGGCCAATGTCGTATTGCTTGGCCAGCAGGGTCAGCGACAGCAAGCGCGGGTACAGCTCTTCCATCACGCGCTCGTACTGGGCGCGGCTGTAACGCGGGTGCAGTGCCGAGAGCTTGATGGAAATGCCCGGGCCTTCATAAATCCCGCGGCCGTGGGAGGCTTTGCCGATGGAATGAATGGCTTGCTCGTACGAGGCCAGGTACTTCTGGGCATCGTGTTCGGTGAGTGCGGCTTCACCGAGCATGTCGTAGGAGTAGCGGAAGCCCTTGGCTTCGAACTTGCTCGCATTGGCCAGGGCTTCAGCGATGGTTTCGCCGGTCACGAACTGCTCGCCCATCAGGCGCATGGCCATGTCGACGCCCTTGCGGATCATCGGCTCGCCGCTTTTGCCAATGATGCGGCTCAGCGACGAGGTTAAACCGGCCTCGTTGTGCGTGGCCACCAGTTTGCCGGTCAGCAGCAAGCCCCACGTGGCGGCGTTGACGAACAGCGACGGGCTGTTGCCCAAGTGCGGCTGCCAGTTGCCGGTGCTGATCTTGTCGCGGATCAACGCGTCGCGGGTGCCCTTGTCCGGGATGCGCAGCAGCGCTTCGGCCAGGCACATCAGCGCAACGCCTTCCTGCGACGACAGGGAAAACTCTTGCAGCAGGCCTTGAACAATACCGGCACGGCCGCCGGCGCTCTTTTGGTTGCGCAGTTTTTCGGCAATCGAGGCGGCCAGCTTGTTAGTGGCTTCAGCCATGGGCTGCGGCAGGCGCGCCTGCTCGATCAGCATCGGCACCACTTCCGGCTCCGGGCGGCGGTAAGCGGCGGTGATCGAGGCGCGCAGTACCGATTGCGGCAGAATGCTCTCGGCAAATTCGAGGAAGCATTGGTGGGCGTGGTCGGGCTGTGTGTCGCTGGCCTCTTCCGCGTCCTTGCTGCCCGAGCCATTGAGCTCGGTCAGGGTTGCACCACCCTCGAGTTTCTCCAGGTAATTGAAAATCGCCTGTTTGATCAGCCAGTGCGGCGTGCGATCAATCGAGGTCGCGGCCGCCTTCAGGCGTTCGCGGGTTGGGTCGTCAAGTTTGACCCCAAGGGTGGTCGTTGCCATCTTTTTATCCTCATGGGTGCCACTACCGAGTGGCATCTGCTGGCGGCAAGATTAGCTTTGCGCATGCAGAGGTGCAACTGGGTGCAACCCTTTTTATTCATGAAATTTTCGACGGTAAACAGGAAAAATTCCGGCCTTGGATAAAATCCGCCGCCCTTTGGTGCGTTTGCTTCTGAGCGTGGTTGTTCTTGCTCCGAAAAGGAGCAAAAATGCGTCGTTTGGTACAAAACACACTTAGGTGCAACTTATTCTCAAGAAACTGGTTGCACCTTATTTGCTTTGTTGAATAGCATTCGCGGCAAAGGTGCAACCGCTTGAGCAGTTCGGTTCATCGGCTGGCGGCTTTCCTGGGGAAACGCCAGTCATAAATGCACGGCACGCCGCTTCGTCTACCCGGTTAACAATGGGTGGCCGTCGGGTAGACCGCTGCTACATAAAAACAAAGCCAGGGCGTCACTCTTATGAGCGTTAGTAATCCCACCCTGATCACGTTTGTGATCTACATCGCAGCAATGGTGCTGATCGGCTTCATGGCCTATCGCTCCACCAACAACCTTTCTGATTACATCCTCGGCGGTCGCAGCCTCGGCAGCGTAGTCACCGCCTTGTCGGCCGGTGCCTCGGACATGAGCGGCTGGTTGTTGATGGGCCTGCCCGGCGCGATCTACATGTCTGGCCTGTCGGAAAGCTGGATCGCCATCGGCCTGATCGTCGGTGCCTACCTGAACTGGTTGTTCGTGGCCGGCCGTCTGCGTGTACAGACCGAACACAACGGCGACGCCCTGACGCTGCCGGATTACTTCTCCAGCCGTTTCGAAGACAAAAGCGGGCTGCTGCGGATCATCTCTGCGGTGGTGATTCTGGTGTTCTTCACTATTTATTGTGCGTCCGGCATCGTCGCCGGCGCGCGTCTGTTTGAAAGCACGTTCGGCATGTCCTACGAGACTGCGCTGTGGGCCGGCGCGGCAGCGACGATTGCCTACACCTTTGTGGGCGGTTTCCTGGCGGTCAGCTGGACCGACACCGTACAAGCCACGCTGATGATTTTCGCGCTGATTCTGACGCCGATCATTGTGCTGCTGGCCACCGGTGGCATCGACACTGCCTTCCTGGCCATCGAGGCGAAGAACCCCGACAACTTCAACATGCTGAAAAACACCAGCTTCATCGGCATCATCTCGCTGATGGGCTGGGGCCTGGGTTACTTCGGCCAGCCGCATATTCTGGCGCGCTTCATGGCCGCCGATTCGGTGAAGTCGATTGCCAAGGCTCGGCGCATTTCCATGACCTGGATGATCCTGTGCCTGGCTGGCACGGTGGCCGTGGGGTTCTTCGGTATCGCTTATTTCTCCGCGCACCCGGAAGTCGCAGGGCCTGTGAACGAGAACCACGAGCGTGTGTTCATTGAACTGGCCAAGCTGCTGTTCAATCCCTGGATCGCGGGTGTGTTGTTGTCAGCCATCCTGGCTGCCGTGATGAGCACCCTGAGCTGCCAATTGCTGGTGTGCTCCAGCGCCCTGACCGAAGACTTTTACAAGAGCTTCCTGCGCAAAAACGCCTCGCAGCTTGAGCTGGTCTGGGTTGGCCGCCTGATGGTGTTGCTGGTCGCGCTGATCGCCATCGCCATGGCCGCCAACCCGGACAACCGCGTGCTCGGCCTGGTCAGCTACGCCTGGGCCGGTTTCGGTGCCGCGTTTGGTCCTGTGGTGTTGATCTCGGTGATCTGGAAAGGCATGACGCGCGACGGCGCACTGGCCGGTATCCTGATCGGCGCCATCACTGTGATCGTGTGGAAACACTTCGAACTGCTCGGCTTGTACGAAATCATCCCGGGCTTCATCTTCGCCAGCCTGGCGATCTTCTTCGTGAGCAAGCTGGGCGCACCGACTGCGGGTATGGTCGAGCGCTTTGATGCGGCGGAAAAAGACTACAACCTCAACAAGTAATTCGCCGGGCACCGAGTGCCCGCTGAGCAAAAAAGGCCCGCGTCCTACGGATGGCGGGCCTTTTTTTGTGGCCTGTTCAGTCGGTATCCGGCTGATTAAAAAATCAGCACGCCCAGAGTCGCCATGTAGAACTTGAATGCGGTTTCCTGGCCATTCCACTGATGGGATTGCCACATCAGACGGCGAGGCGAGTAGAGGAGCCTTAACGCTAGCACGCGCACGACTGCCGCTCGACTCGGCTGAAACAAGAATTCGGCCATCAAGATGTGGGACTTTACTGATTTGCCAGCTGTGCGCCCAGATCGGCAGGCAGCGGGTGCAGAATCGGCCGCCCAGCCTCGCAGAGAAACACCGGATGTTCGCTCCTGCCAATCGAAGTGCTTTTACCCTGACCCTTGATGGGCAACCCAGTGAACTCAGGGTATTTGAGTTTACTGGCACCGAAGCCATCAGCCAGCCTTACTGTTTTGACCTTGAGTTGGTCTGCGAACAGCCCGATATCGACCTTGAAAACTTGCTGCATCGCCAGGTGTACCTGGGTTTCGATGATCAGGGCCATGGTGTTCATGGTTTGGTTGACCGAGTGGCACAAGGTGATTCCGGGCGACGTCTTACGCGCTATCAGATCAGCCTTGTGCCGCATCTGGCGTATCTGCGGCACAGCAGTCATCAACGTATTTTTCAACATCAGACGGTGCCGCAAATTGTTGCGCGCGTGTTGGTGGGGCAGGGTATCCAGAGCGACCGGTTCGAATTTCGCTTGAGCGGTAATTATGAGCAGCGCGAGTACTGCGTGCAGTTTGCGGAAACCGATTTGGCCTTCATTCACAGGCTGTGCGCCGAGCAGGGCATTCACTATCACTTTCAGCATTCGACCGAGGGGCACTTGCTGGTATTTGGCGATGACCAAACGGTGTTTGCCCAGCCCGACCAAGCCACGCCTTATACCCCGGGCTCCGGGATGGTGGCCGACACGCCGGCGATCAAGCGTTTTAGCGTGCAATTGGACACCCGCCCCACGGCGGTGAGTTTGCGCGATTACGATTTCCGTAAGCCGCGCCTGGTGCTCGAGAGTGAAGTCGCTGGCGAGCAGCTTCCAGCGCTGCAAGAACAACATTCGCCGGGCCATTTTTCTGACCGCGTGCATGGCAAGTTCCTCGCTCAGCGTCGGCTGGAGCGGCATCGCAGCGACTATCGACTGGCTCAAGGCGCGGGGGATGAGCCTGCGTTGGTCTGTGGCCGATTCCTCACGTTGACCGGGCATCCTCGCGCAGAATGGAACGACCTGTGGTTGGTGGCGCACCTCACTCACGAAGGCAAGCAGCCGCAAGTGCTTGAGGAGGCTGTAACCGAGGCTGCAGGCGGCGAGTTTAGCCAGGGTTATCGCAATAAATTTGTCGCCGCGCCGTGGGATGTGATCTTTCGCCCACCCTTGCCCGAACAGTCGCGCCCAACCCTTGCGGGCTATCAAAACGCGGTGGTGACCGGGCCTGCCGACAGCGAAATACACTGCGACGAATACGGCCGAGTCAAAGTGCAAATGGCTTGGGACCGCGCAGGTGAACATAACGAGCACTCCAGTTGCTGGTTACGCGTCGCCAGTGCCTGGGCTCATGACCGCTACGGTTCGGTACTGATTCCGCGAGTCGGCATGGAAGTGCTGGTGGGATTCGTCAATGGCGACCTCGACATGCCGCTCGTGATGGGCTGCCTGCCCAACGCGGCGACACCCTTGCCGCTGGATCTGCCGGCGGACAAGACCCGCAGCATTTTGCGCAGTCACAGCAGCCCGGGTGGTGGTGGCTACAACGAACTGCGGATTGAAGACCGCAAGGGTGCCGAAGAAATCTACCTGCGTGCCCAGCGCGATTGGACCCAGCACGTGTTGCATGACCAGCAGGTGCAGGTGGATAACCTGCGCCGGGTGACGGTGGGCGGCGAGTCGCACCATGAGCTGCAAGGCGAAGAACAGCGCATCACCCACGGCAACCGCCTCACAGAACTCAAGCAGGATGATCACTTGGTGGTCGGCGGCTCGCAACAGATGCGCGCCGGTCGCACGATTCAGATCGGTGCAGGGCAAAGCGTCGTGATTGATGCGGGCGCGACCGTAACGATTCAGGCCGGTGGGCAGTCGATCACGCTGTCGGCGGGTGGAATCTTCAGCAGCGTGCCCATCCAACTGGGCGGTGCGCCAGCGCCCGCCGCAGCGCCGTTGATGCCGGGTGTGAAAGAAAAACTGTTGGCGGTCATTCCCGCACCGTTAAGCCGGGTGCAAGTGGCCAGCCTGAAGCGCGCTGCGCCGTTCTGCGAAGAGTGTGAGCGCTGCAAGAACGGGCAGTGCGATGTCAGCGGCACGTCTGCCAATCCAACCTAAAAGGAATTTGTCCCGATGCAGTCCACCTTGTTTCCCGGCGCCTGGCTCGCACGCTACCCGTTGCAGCCCAATGAGCAGATGTTTGTGCTGCTGAGCAGTGCCAGCGATGCCCAGCCGTTGGCCGTTTGGCAAGCCATGGCCGCTGGAACGCCGCCGCAGCCAATCTGGGCAGGCACGCCCTATGCCGCGTGGAATGAAGTAATGCCCTACGTCGGCGTCATCGAGCCCGGCAGTGCTTTTCTCGACTGGATAGCCACCACCGAGTCGACGGATTGGGGCTGGCTTGCAGTCGCCTCCAGCCCGCAGGCAGCGGTGATTGCGCACCTGCAGGGGTTGACCAAGGTGTATATGCCCGATGACCAAGCGGTGTTTTTGCGTTTTTGGGATGGCGCTCAGTGGCTGCCGATGTTGCAAACGTTGGGTGATGAGGCGGGCAGGGTGTTGCCGGTGTTCCAGCGGTATTTGATCAATGGCCAGCCGCTGACGGTTGCGACTGGCCCGGTAACCGCTGCCAAAGCCAGCCCGTGGTGGCGGGTGCCTACCGCGTTATTAGCGCCTATGGCCGAGCGATCCCCGCAGGTGCTGGTCGGCAACCTGCTGCAATGGCTCGAAGAACAGCGCCCTGACCTTTACACGGCCTTCGCGGCGACGACCTTGCGGCATAAGGTCGGCTACTTCGCACGCGGCGCGGATACCCGCCCTGCCGCACTGGCCGACTACCTGGCCGGCGAGTTGAGTTGAGCTCGGCACCCGCGGCCATCAGCATTGCCCGACACGCAGCCCTGCACCTTTGCTCCGGTAGAAGGTAAACTTCGCCCCCTGCGCAGGAGCAACCATGAATTATCGTCACGCCTTTCACGCCGGCAACCATGCCGATGTCTTCAAACACCTGACTTTGACCCGCCTCATCGCCCTGATGTCGCGCAAGGAGCAGCCGTTCGCCTACCTCGACACTCACGCAGGCATTGGTCTGTATGACCTGCAGGGTGATCAGGCGAACCTCACCGGTGAATACCTCGAAGGCATCGCGCGCCTCTGGGGCGAGAACGACCTGCCGCCGCTGACCGCCGACTACCTGCGCGTGCTGCATGAGATGAACCCGGATGGCCAGTTGCGCTACTACCCCGGTTCGCCGGAACTGGCGCGCCGCCTCACGCGGCCGCAGGACCGTGTATTGCTCAATGAAAAACACCCGGAAGACGGTGTGCTGCTCAAGGACAATATGAAGGGCGACCGTCGCGTCAAAGTGCACTTGGGCGAGGGCTGGCACGTGCCGCGTGCCTTGCTGCCGGTGCCGGAAAAGCGCGCATTGATGCTGATTGATCCACCGTTTGAAAAGCTCGACGAGATGCAGCGTTGCGCGGCGTCGCTCAAGGAAGCCGTCAGCCGTATGCGCCAGACCGTGGCGGCTATCTGGTACCCGGTGAAAGACCAGCGCCTGCTGCGCCGTTTCTACCAGGACCTGGCCGGCACCGGTGCACCGAAGTTACTGCGCGTGGAATTGCTGGTGCATCCATTGGACACGCCCAACACCCTGACCGGTTCGGGCCTGGCGATTGCCAACCCGCCGTGGGGTTTGGAGGAGGAGTTGCGTGAGTTGCTGCCATGGCTGTCCAAAAAACTTGGCCAGACCCAAGGCGGGTGGCAGATGGATTGGCTCATCGCGGAATAGAAGCAGCGGCAAGTTTTAAGCGACAAGCGGCAAGCTAAAAGCCCGGCGCAACACGTGCTGCTTGTAGCTTGTAGCTTGCCGCTTAAACCTCCGATGTTCAGATCGGGCAGGTCACGCCTGTGCCGCCAATCCCGCAGTACCCCTGCGGATTTTTCGCCAGGTATTGCTGGTGGTAGGCCTCGGCGAAGAACACCGTAGGCGCCTCGGCGATTTCCGTGGTGATCTCGCCCAAGCCGGCCTTGCTCAATTGGGCTTGGTAAGTCTCGGCGCTGGCCTGCGCCGCCGCCAGTTGCTCAGGCGTGGTGGCGTAGATCACAGAACGGTATTGGGTGCCGATGTCGTTGCCCTGGCGCATGCCCTGAGTCGGGTTGTGCAGTTCCCAGAACATCTTCAACAAGTCTTCGTATTTCACTTTGGCCTGGTCATACACCACCAGCACCACTTCGCTGTGGCCGGTCAGGCCCGAGCACACTTCTTCGTACGTCGGGTTCGGGGTAAAACCGCCGGCGTAGCCGACCACGGTGCTGACCACGCCGTCGCGCTCCCAGAATTTGCGCTCTGCACCCCAGAAACACCCGAGGCCGAAAATCGCAAACCCGACGTCGTCGAGAAACGGGCCCAGCAGCGGGTTGCCGTTGACGAAATGCGTTTCCGGCAGCGTCATTGGGGTTTCACGGCCAGGCAAAGCTTGTTCTTGAGTAGGCAACACGTTTTTGTTCACCAGAATTTCCGAGCGCAAGACCATGATCAGTCCTCTCAGTCAGATTGAGTAATGTAAGAAGTCGGGCACTAGTGTGCCCCAGTGTTACAGCGCTGTCAGGCGATTGGCCCGCGAGGGTAGCGTTTAAGCTTCTCAAGCAGCTCGGAACCGGGGATCGGCCGGTCGAACAGGTAGCCCTGGCCGACGTCGCAGCGATGCCGCCGCAGGAACGCCAACTGCTCGGCGGTTTCCACACCTTCGGCCACCACTTTAAGCTTGAGATTATGCGCCATGGCAATCACTGCCGAGGTAATTTCCATGTCGTCCTGGTTATCCGGGATTTCGTGGATAAAGCTGCGATCAATCTTAATGATGTCGATGGGGAATTTTTTCAAGTAGCTCAGCGACGAGTAGCCGGTGCCGAAGTCGTCCATGGCCAGGGTCAGGCCAAAGCTCTTCAGTTGGTCAAGCTGCAGGCGCGTGTCTTCCGTGGCTTCCAGCAACAGGCCTTCGGTCAGCTCCAGTTCCAGCAGGTTGGCCGGTAGCTGCTCTTCCTTGAGGATGGTGGCGATCGAGGCCACCAGGTCAGGGTCGGAGAACTGTTTGGGCGACAGGTTGATCGCCACCTGCAAGTTGCCCAGGCCGCCGGCGCTCAACTGCTTGCTCATGCGGCAGGCCTGGCGGGCGATCCATTTGCCGATGGGAATGATCAGCCCGGTCTCTTCGGCCACGCTGATAAATTGGTCGGGGCGGATCATGCCCTTTTCCGGGTGGTTCCAGCGTAACAGCGCTTCCATGCCCAGCAAGCGACCGCTGCGCAGGCACAGCTTGGGCTGGTAGAACACGTCCAGCTCGTTCTGGGTCAGCGCCCGGCGCAGGTTGTTCTCCACGAACAGCTTGTAGCTGGCCTCGGCGTTCAGCGCTTCGGTAAACACCTGCACCTGATGTTTGCCGTTGGCTTTGGCTTTGTGCAGCGCCAAACCTGCGTTACGCATCAGGGTTTGCGGGTCGCGGCCATGCAACGGCGCGCAGGCCAGGCCCACAGAGCCGGTGACGCTGATCAATTGGTTGTCGACGAACATCGGCTTGTCGAGGGTTGCCAGTAGCTCGCTGGCGACGTGTTGGCCGCTCTCCAGGTCGGTATCGTCCAGCAACACCGCGAATTCATTACTCGCAAAGCGCGCCAGGCTGCCACTCGCACTCAAACTGTTGCGCAGGCGTCGGGCCAGGCTGATCAACAGCTTGTCGCCGGTCTGGTGGCCAAGGCTGTCGTTGATTCGCTTGAAGTTGTCGATGTCGACCAACAGCAGGCTGATCGGGCGGTCGCTGTCGCGCGCAAAACGTTCATCGAGGTTGCGGATAAACGCCGGGCGGTTGCCAAGGTTAGTCAGGTTGTCGGTGTAGGCCAGGCGCTCGATGCGTTGCTGGGCCAGCTTGGTCTGGGTGATGTCTTCGTAGATGCCGATGTAATGGGTCAACTCACGGTTGTCGCCATACACCTTGGAAATCGACAACTGGCCCCAGTAGGGTTCGAGGTTTTTACGCCGGCTCTTGAATTCACCCTGCCAACTATTGCTTTTGGCCAGGGCGGAGGGCGCGTCGAAAAGCAACTCGCTGAGGTTTTCCAGGGCCGGCAGTTGCGCCAGGCGGTGGCCATGGACTTCCTCGGCGCTGTACTGGGTGATCGCAGTAAAACTGGGGTTGACGTATTCCACCACACCGTCGCAATTGACCAACAGAAAGGCATTCGCGCTTTGTTCCACGGCGCGCTGGAACAAGTGCAGAGCGCTGGTGGCGGTGCGTCGGTTGTGGTTGTTGATGACTTGCGCGAACTGGTCCGCCAGCTCACCGGCAAAGGCGATTTCGTCGGCCTGCCACGCGCGTGGTCTGCCGCTTTGTTCCAGGCACAACACGCCGATGACCTGACCATCGACGCGGATGCTCGCGTCAAGCATCGCGTGTACATCCTTGGCGCGCAGGCTTTCGGCCATTTCCCGGGTGCGCGGATCGCGCATCGCGTGGGTGGCGTCAATTGCGCGGCTCGAATGCAGGGCTTCCAGGTAGTCCGGGAAACTGCTCGCGTCGATCGCTTCAGGCAACTGGTGCTGTTGGTCGGTGCGGTGGTACGCCGAGATCGGCACCAGGCGCTCGCCTTCGAGGTTCCAGATGCTCGCGCAATCAATCTGGTAGATGTCGCAGGCGCTGCGGGTGATCAGCTCTGCGGCTTCCTGCAGCGAGTTCGGCGTGGTGTAGCGCTGGCGCGCCAGCAGCAGAATCAGCTCCTGTTGGGCACGCACGCGCTCCAGGTGCTGCAACTGTTCCAGTTGCGCGCGCTGGTTGAGTTCCAAAGCGATCTGCAAGCGGCTGTTCTGGTTTTCGAGGTCGGCCGTAGGGGCCGCTGCGGGGATTTCACTGAACAGCCCGTCGACAACCATCAGGTAGCCGCGCAGCAGGTGACGGTTGTGTTGTTTGTAGGCCTCGCCCATTTCCAGCAGGCTCAACGGGCCGTCGCTGGTGTGCAGGGTGTAGCGCACCAGGTAATGCGGGCTCTGGGTCAGTTGTTGCTGGATGGTGTCGTGCAACTGATAGCGCGCTTGGGGCTCCATCAGGCTGGCGTAGGGCGTACCGACCAGGGCGCACAGTTCAACTGCGGACAGGCCAAATTGGCGCTCGCAATTGGGGTCGAGGTACAGCAGCGCCCAGCTTGCCTCATTAAGCCGCTCGAAACGCAGCATACCGAGGCGCGAGGGCACCGGTAACTGCGTCACTACCTCGGCCGCCATTCGGGCGACATCGGGCTGGCTTTTCATGGGGGAAACTCGCTTGGGAAAATGCGCACGGCGCCGGGCTCACGCCCTCTTTACTGTCGCCTGCGGCAAGGTTGCATCATGCAGCACGGACTGACAAGAGAGGATGAAGGCTAAGTGCTATATGGTTGTTATCGGCCGTGAGGGCAGTTTCTGCAATTGAGGTGATGGGTGGCGTATTGACGCAGGTGCAAAATCGTATCGGATTTGGCTTTCTGTGGGAGGGCTTCACTGCATCTTTGATGTGGCGCTGTCGCGCAGCAAAGTGGCTCGGGCGGCCATCGTGGTTAACGGGGCGCTTCTCAGATCAAAAGCGAGAGCACGGCGGCCTGAAAGCCGACCTGAGTGGTTGAAGCAGATCAAAGGCAGTTTTGCATCACAGTAGGTCTGCTTTTTTTGCTTTCTGTGGGAGGGGGCTTGCTCCCGATAGCAGTTTTACAGTTGATACATGAATTGACTGACCCACCGCCATCGGGAGCAAGCCCCCTCCCACAGTTTGGCCGAGTTCGGCTTGGGGATTGGGCCGGCTTTCGGGCCTTTCAAAAGTGACTCGCTGTAAGAGAGGAGCCGATATAGGCCCTAACCTCAAAACGGATATGCACTCAAAACCAAAGCCCCAACCTGGATAAATTTTAATAGCAAAAACAATAGGTTATTTCTAGTTTGATAGGGGCGAGTTCGGCTTGTGAGATTAATTCGGGGCAAAAAAAGCCCCGCCAATTGACGGGGTTGAGGTACGAGCGTGGCGCTCGAAAATCGGTGCAGCCAAGCCTCCCCATTGCGGGGGAGGCCGCTGGCTGATTACAGCAGGATAGTGCGGATATCGTTCAACAGTTGGCTCAGACGCTGCGTAAAGCGAGCCGCAGCGGCGCCGTTGATCACGCGGTGATCGTAAGACAACGACAGCGGCAGCATCAGCTTCGGCTGGAACGCTTTACCGTCCCACACAGGCTGGATAGTGGCCTTGGAAACACCCAGGATCGCCACTTCCGGCGCGTTGACGATTGGCGTAAAGCCAGTGCCGCCAATGTGCCCGAGGCTGGAGATGGTGAAGCACGCGCCTTGCATGTCGTCGGCGGTGAGCTTCTTGTCGCGGGCCTTGGCAGCCAGCGCAGCCGCTTCGGCAGCCAGTTGCAGCAGGCTTTTTTGGTCGACGTTCTTGATCACCGGCACCAGCAGGCCATCCGGCGTATCGACTGCGAAACCTACGTTCACGTATTTCTTGCGGATGATCGCTTTGCCGCTTGGCGCCAGCGAGCTGTTGAAGTCCGGCAGCTCCTTGAGCAGGTGCGCACAGGCCTTGAGCAGCAGTGGCAACACGGTCAGTTTCACACCGGCCTTTTCGGCCACGCCTTTCTGCGCAACGCGGAAAGCTTCCAGGTCGGTAATGTCGGCCTGGTCGAACTGAGTCACGTGCGGGATGTTCAGCCAGCTGCGGTGCAGGCTCGACGCGCCGATTTGCATCAGGCGGGTCATCGGCACTTCTTCGGTTTCGCCGAAGCGGCTGAAGTCCACCACCGGGATCGGCGGAATGCCCGAACCACCGGTGGCAGCGCCGGCAGCCGGAGCTTCCTTGGCCTTCTGCATCATGGATTTGACGTAAACCTGCACGTCTTCCTTCAGCACACGACCGTGAGGGCCAGTGGCCGACACAGCGTTCAGCTCAACCCCGAACTCACGCGCCAGTTGGCGTACGGCAGGGCCAGCGTGAACCTTGGCGCCGCTTGGCGCAGGTGCGGCAGCCGCCGGGGCCGGTGCAGCCTCAGCTTTTGCAGCCGGTGCCGCAGCGGCGGCAGGTGCCGGTGCCGGTGCCGGTGCCGGTGCAGCTTCAGCTTTGGCCGCCGGCGCAGCAGCGGCCGCAGCGGGTGCCGCAGCAGGCGCAGCGCCTTGTACTTTGAGCTTGAGGATGAAGTCGCCAGTGCCGACTTCGTCTTCCAGCTTGACCGCGATGCTTTCCACAACGCCGGCAGCCGGCGACGGGATTTCCATGGAGGCCTTGTCGGACTCCAGGGTGATCAGCGATTGGTCGGCTTCGACGGTGTCGCCGACTTTGACCAGCAGCTCAATGATCTTGGCCTTGCCCGACGAGCCGATGTCCGGAACATGAATGTCCTGAACGCTGGCGGCGGCGGCAGCCGGAGCGGCCGCCTCGGCCGCTGGGGCCTCGGCAGGCTTTTCAGCAGGTTTTTCTGCTGGCGCTGCAGCGCCGGCAGGCGCTGCCGCAGGGGCCGCATCAGCGGCGCCTTCGATTTCCAGCTCAAGCAGTTCGTCGCCTTCTTTCAGGCGGTCGCCCAGCTTGACTTTAAGGCTCTTGACCACGCCGGCCTTGGGAGCAGGGATTTCCATGCTCGCCTTGTCCGATTCCAGGGTCAGGATGCTCTGGTCGGCTTCGACGGTGTCGCCGACCTTCACAAACAGCTCGATTACTTCACCTTCACCGCTGCCGATGTCAGGTACGCGAATGAGTTCGCTCACAAAAAATCTCCTCAGCAGTCCAGTGGGTTGCGTTTTTCCGGGTTGATCCCGAACTTGACGATGGCGTCAGCCACCACCTTGGGTTCGATCTCACCACGGTCAGCCAAGGCTTCCAGGGCTGCCAACACCACGAAGTGACGGTCGACTTCGAAGAAGTGACGCAGCTTCTTGCGGCTGTCACTGCGGCCGAAACCGTCGGTGCCCAGGACTTTGAATTCCTTGGACGGGACCCACTGGCGAATTTGTTCAGCAAACAGCTTCATGTAGTCGGTGGACGCGATAACCGGACCTTTACGGCCGTTCAGGCATTCTTCGACGTAGCTCAGTGCAGGCTTCTGGCCAGGGTGCAGGCGGTTGTTGCGCTCTACGGCCAGGCCATCGCGACGCAGTTCGTTGAAGCTGGTAACGCTCCATACGTCAGCGCCGACGTTGAACTCGTCACGCAGGATCTTCGCCGCTTCACGCACTTCACGCAGGATGGTGCCGGAGCCCATCAGTTGTACGTGGTGCGCCGCTTCCTTGGTGTCTTCTTCGAGCAGGTACATGCCCTTGATGATGCCTTCTTCAACACCGGCCGGCATGGCTGGCTGCTGGTAAGACTCGTTCATCACGGTGATGTAATAGAAAATGTCCTGTTGCTCTTCGGTCATCTTCTTCATGCCGTCCTGAATGATCACCGCCAGCTCGTAGCCGTAGGTTGGATCAAAGGTGCGGCAGTTCGGGATAGTCGCAGCCAGGATGTGGCTGTGACCGTCTTCGTGTTGCAGGCCTTCGCCGTTCAGCGTGGTACGGCCGGCGGTGCCGCCGATCAGGAAGCCACGGGTACGGCTGTCGCCCGCTGCCCACGCCAGGTCACCGATACGCTGGAAACCGAACATCGAGTAGAAGATGTAGAACGGCAGCATCGGCTGGTTGTGGCTGGAGTACGAAGTACCGGCAGCGATGAAGGAGCTCATGGCGCCCGCTTCGTTGATGCCTTCTTCGAGGATCTGGCCCTTCTTGTCTTCCTTGTAGAACATCACCTGGTCTTTATCGACTGGCTCGTAGAGCTGGCCGACGGAGGAGTAGATGCCCAACTGACGGAACATGCCTTCCATACCGAAGGTACGCGCTTCGTCCGGGATGATCGGGACGATACGCGAGCCGATTTCCTTGTCCTTGACCAATTGCGCGAGGATGCGCACGAAGGCCATGGTGGTGGAAATCTCACGGTCGCCCGAGCCGTCCAGGATAGCCTTGAGGGTATCGAGTGGCGGCGTCGGGATGTTGAAGCTTTTAGCGCGGCGCTGTGGCACGAAACCGCCCAGCGCGGTGCGGCGTTCGCTCAGGTAACGCGCTTCGGCGCTGTTTGGCTCTGGCTTGAAGAACGGCAGGTTCTCCAGCTCTTCATCCTTGACCGGGATGTCGAAGCGATCACGGAACAACTTCAGGCTGTCGACATCGACTTTCTTGGTGTTGTGCGCAGTGTTTTTCGCTTCGCCGGCACCGGTGCCATAACCTTTGATGGTTTTGGCCAGGATGACGGTCGGTTGTTCTTTGTGGTTGACCGCTTGGTGGTACGCCGCATACACCTTGTACGGGTCGTGGCCGCCACGGTTGAGTTTCCAGATCTCGTCGTCGGACAAGTCTGCAACCATCGCCTTGAGTTCCGGCGTGTTGAAGAAGTGTTCACGCACGAACGCACCGTCTTTGGCCTTGTAGTTCTGGTACTCGCCGTCGATGACTTCGTCCATCCGACGTTGCAGGATACCGTCGACGTCTTTGGCCAGCAGTGGGTCCCAGAAACGCCCCCAGATAACTTTGGTCACGTTCCAGTGGGCACCACGGAACACGCCTTCGAGTTCCTGGATGATCTTGCCGTTGCCGCGAACCGGGCCGTCGAGGCGCTGCAGGTTGCAGTTGATGACGAAGATCAGGTTGTCGAGCTTCTCGCGGCCGGCCAGGGAGATGGCGCCCAGCGATTCCGGCTCGTCACACTCGCCGTCACCCAGGAAGCACCAAACCTTCTGCTTGCCTTCCGGGATGAAGCCACGCGCTTCCAGGTACTTCATGAAACGTGCCTGGTAGATCGCCTGGATCGGGCCAAGGCCCATCGACACAGTCGGGAACTGCCAGAAGTCCGGCATCAGCCAAGGGTGCGGGTAGGACGACAGGCCGCCACCGTCGACTTCCTGACGGAAGTTGTTCATCTGGTCTTCGCTGATGCGGCCTTCCATGAACGCACGGGCGTAAACGCCTGGCGAGGTGTGGCCCTGGAAGTAGATGAGGTCGCCGCCGTGTTCTTCGGTCGGGGCCTGGAAGAAGTAGTTGAAGCCGATGTCATACAGGGTTGCGCTGGAAGCGAAGCTGGAGATGTGACCGCCCAGGTCCGAATCTTTCAAGTTCGTGCGCATTACCATCGCCATGGCGTTCCAACGTACCAGCGAGCGAATGCGGCGTTCCATGAACAGGTCGCCAGGCATGCGTGCTTCGTGGGTAACGGGGATGGTGTTGCGGTATGGCGTAGTGATGGCGTAAGGCAGTTGCGAGCCGCTGCGGGTCGCGAGTTCGCCCATACGGGTCATCAGGTAGTGAGCACGGTCTTCGCCTTCTTTGTCGAGAACCGATTCCAGGGCGTCCAGCCATTCCTGGGTTTCGACGGGATCGAGGTCTTGCATGGCTTGCTCCAGGGCGGAAAGGCTACCAGAATCGGCTGCCTGAGTTTGCGACTGGCCTTGTGGGCAGACGACATAAATTCTTGGATGGCCGAAGGTTGCTTCGGCGTCCTGTAGTTTTACTACAAATCGTCGGCCATTTCAGCCTTTCGAATGTATATACGAGTAGTAAAACTACACAAGACTGAGCGTATGGCTCGGTCTGGCTGGTGAGCATAATCGTTATTGTTGATCTTTTGCGAACAAGAAAAGGTGAAAGTTTGATGTTGCCTGCCAAGATTAATTTAATTTCAGCTATTTATAACCTTTGTTCGACAGTCCATCACCGCGCGAGGGTCTTGCGCTCACCGCCACAAGCCATTTACGCGCCGATCAAGGATAGACCATGAGCCTTCCAACACTGGCCGAATTACCGGCCATTTTAGTGCCTTTCGCGACGCGAGCCGAGCAGTCATTACGGGAAGCGGTGGCCGCGCTGGACGACGATCATGGCCTTTCTGCGTGGACGCCGCAACGCTGGGCCGATTTTGCGCGTGTGTGCGCCGCCAGTGATTTTGTGATTGAACAGAGCCTGCGTGACCCTGTGATGTTGCTTGAACTGGTGGCCTGGGGCGAGCTGGACCGTGGCTTCGCGCCCGGCGAGCTGTGTGGGCAGATCGCTGGCGCCGTGCAACAAGCTGAAACAGAAGATGAGTTGGGCCGCGTGCTGCGTCGCCAGCGCACGCGCCAACAGGTGCGCATTATCTGGCGCGACCTGACGCGCCAGGCCGACCTGGTGCAAACCTGCCGCGACCTCTCCGACATGGCCGATGCCAGCATCGACCAGGCTTATCAATGGCTGTACCAACGCCATTGCGCGCAATTCGGCACGCCCACCGGTCGGCGCAGCGGTGAAGCGCAGCACATGGTCATCCTCGGCATGGGCAAGCTCGGCGCGGTGGAGCTGAACCTGTCATCGGATATTGACCTGATCTTCGCCTACCCCGAGGGCGGCGACACGGTGGGCGTGAAGCGCGCGCTGGACAACCAGGAATTTTTCATCCGCCTTGGTCAAAAATTGATCAAGGCGCTCGACCCGATGACCGTCGACGGGTTCGTGTTCCGCGTTGACATGCGCCTGCGCCCGTATGGTTCGGCGGGTGCGCTGGTGCTGAGCTTTAACGCGCTGGAGCAGTATTACCAGGACCAGGGCCGTGACTGGGAACGCTACGCGATGATCAAGGCGCGGGTTGTGGCGGGCGACCAAGTGGCGGGCGCGCAACTGCTCGACATGCTGCGCCCGTTTGTGTATCGCCGTTACCTGGACTTTTCCGCCATCGAAGCGCTGCGCACCATGAAGCAGTTGATTCAGCAAGAAGTGCGGCGCAAAGGCATGGCCGAGAACATCAAGTTGGGCTCGGGCGGCATTCGTGAAGTGGAATTTATCGCCCAGGCGTTCCAGCTGATTCACGGCGGGCGCGACCTCAGCCTGCAACAGCGGCCTCTGCTCAAGGTGCTGGGCATGCTCGAAGGCCAAGGGTATTTGCCGCCGGCGGTGATCGCCGAGTTGCGCAATGGCTATGAATTTTTGCGTTACACCGAACACGCGATCCAGGCGATTGCCGACCGGCAGACGCAAATGCTCCCGGATGGCCCCGAAGACCAGGCGCGTATCGCGTTTATGCTGGGTTTCGCCGACTGGGCCGCCTTCCACGAGCGGCTGATGTACTGGCGCGGCCGGGTGGACTGGCACTTCCGTCAGGTGATCGCAGACCCTGATGAAGAAGAGGGCGAAGAAAGCGAAATGGTTGTCGGCGGTGAATGGTTGCCGCTGTGGGAAGAGTCGCAAGACGAAGACGCTGCCTGCCGCCAATTGGCCGAAGGGGGCTTCAGCGATGCCGCCAAAGCGCTCAAAGCCCTGGCCGGCCTGCGCGGTAGCCCGCAATTGCGCGCCATGCAGCGCTTGGGTCGCGAGCGGCTGGATGCGTTTATTCCGCGCCTGCTGGCCCAGGCCGTCGAGCACGCCAACCCGGATCTGGTGTTGGAGCGCGTACTGCCACTGGTCGAAGCCGTGGCCCGCCGTTCCGCCTACTTGGTGCTGCTTACCGAAAACCCCGATGCCCTGCGCCGCTTGCTGACCTTGTGCGCCGCCAGCCCATGGATCGCTGAGCAGATCACGCGTTTCCCGCTGTTGCTTGATGAACTGCTCAACGAAGGCCGCCTGTTCAAGCCGCCGTTGGCGCCGGAACTTGCCGCCGAGCTGCGCGAACGCCTGACGCGCATCCCCGAGGATGACCTTGAGCAGCAAATGGAAGCGCTGCGCCACTTCAAACTGGCCCACCGCCTGCGCGTCGCTGCGTCGGAAATCGCTGGCAGCCTGCCGCTGATGAAGGTCAGCGACTACCTGACCTGGCTCGCCGAGGCCATCCTCGAACAAGTGCTGGCCCTGGCCTGGCGCCAGACGGTGGCCCGCCACGGCTCGCCGCAACGGCTGGACGGTACTGTGTGCAACCCGGGTTTTGTGATTGTCGGGTATGGCAAAGTCGGCGGCATCGAACTGGGGCATGGTTCCGACCTGGACCTGGTGTTTATCCATGACGGTGACCCGCAGGCCGAAACCGACGGCGCCAAGCCGATCGACGGCGCGCAGTTCTTCACGCGCCTCGGCCAGCGCATCATTCACCTGCTGACCACCCAGACCAACTCCGGCCAGTTATATGAAGTGGACATGCGCCTGCGACCTTCCGGCGCCTCGGGCCTGTTGGTGAGTTCGCTGGGTGCATTTGCCCGCTATCAAGAAAATGAAGCCTGGACCTGGGAACATCAGGCCCTGATCCGTGCGCGGGTGCTGGTGGGCAGCCAGGATGTGGGCCATGCGTTCGAGCAGGTGCGCGCCAAAGTGCTTGGGCGCACGCGCGACTTGGCGAAGCTGCGCCAGGAGGTCAGCGAGATGCGCGCCAAGATGCGCGACAACCTCGGCACCAAGAGCACAGCGGCGGGCACCTCGGCGAATGCCTTCGCAGCCACGGCCGTGTTCGACCTCAAGCAGGACGCCGGAGGTATCGTCGATATTGAATTTATGGTGCAATACGCGGCTTTGGCATGGTCTGCGCAACATCCATCGTTGCTGCGCTACACCGACAATATCCGCATTTTGGAAGGTTTGGAGCAGGTCGGGCTGATGCCCGCCGCCGATGCTCATCTGCTGCGCGAAGTGTATAAAGCGTACCGTTCCGCCGCGCACCGCCAGGCCTTGCAAAACGAGGCCGGCACGGTTGCAGGGGACCAGTTCGCCGACGAACGGCGTCAAGTGATGCGAATCTGGAATGAACTGGGTTTAAGCTGAAACCCGATGAATTGAGCGATGCCAATCTAATGTGGAAACCGGCTTTATGTGGGAGCGGGCTTGCCCGCGATGCAGACGCTTCGGTGTATCAGGTATACCGAGGCGATGCTATCGCAGGCAAGCCAGCTCCCACAAAAAGCGCGATCCGCAGTAATTATCGAGGCGGGGAGGCGTAAGCCTCCCCGCATCGTTTGTGGAAACTACATGAATATTTTGATTGTTGGGCCCAGTTGGGTCGGTGACATGGTGATGGCGCAGACACTGTTCCAGTGCCTGAAACAGCGTCATCCCGACTGCCAAATCGACGTGCTCGCCCCCGAGTGGAGCCGGCCGATCCTTGAGCGCATGCCGCAAGTGCGCAAGGCCTTGAGCTTTCCGCTCGGCCACGGCGCGCTTGAGCTGGCGACCCGTCGTCGCATCGGCAAATCCCTGGCTGGCGAATACGATCAGGCTATTCTGCTGCCCAACTCGCTCAAGTCGGCGTTGGTGCCGTTTTTTGCCGGTATCCCCAAACGCACCGGCTGGCGCGGCGAGTTTCGCTACGTGTTGCTCAACGACGTGCGCACGCTCGACAAGGCGCGTTACCCGCTGATGATCGAACGTTTCATGGCGCTGGCCTACGAGCCGGGCGCCGAGTTGCCGACGCCGTACCCACGGCCGAGCCTGCAAATCGACCCGGTAACGCGTGACGCGGCGCTGGCCAAGTTCGGCCTGGTGCTCGACCGGCCGGTGCTGGCGCTGTGCCCCGGTGCGGAGTTTGGCGAGTCCAAGCGCTGGCCGTCGGAGCATTACGCCAAAGTCGCCGAGATGAAGATCCGCGAAGGCTGGCAGGTCTGGTTGTTCGGCTCGAAAAACGATCACTCGGTGGGTGAAGACATCCGCCAGCGCCTGATTCCCGGGCTGCGCGAAGAGGCGGTGAACCTCAGTGGCGACACCTCGCTGGCCGAGGCCATCGACTTGTTGTCCTGCGCCGACTCGGTGGTGTCCAACGACTCCGGCCTGATGCACGTGGCGGCGGCGTTGAATCGCCCGCTGGTGGCGGTGTACGGCTCGACCTCGCCAGGCTTTACGCCACCCTTGGCCGACAAGGTTGAAGTGGTGCGCCTGGGCCTCGATTGCAGCCCGTGTTTTGACCGCACGTGCCGTTTCGGCCACTACAATTGCCTGCGCCAGTTGCTGCCGCAACCGGTCAGCGACGCCTTGCAGCGGTTGCAGGGCTCCGTGGTCGAGGTCCGTTAGTTTGCGCGTACTGGTCGTCAAAACCTCATCCCTGGGCGATGTGATTCACGCCCTGCCTGCACTCACCGACGCGGCGCGCGCGATCCCCGGTATTCGCTTTGATTGGGTGGTGGAAGAAGGCTTTGCCGAAATTCCCACCTGGCACCCGGCGGTAGACAAGGTGATTCCGGTGGCGATTCGCCGCTGGCGCAAAAACCTCTGGCAGACCTTCAAAAGCGGCGAATGGCGACGCTTCAAGCAGCTTATCCAGTCGACCAAATACGACTTGGTGATCGACGCGCAAGGCCTGCTGAAAAGCGCCTGGCTGACACGCTATGTGCGTGCGCCGGTGGCGGGGTTTGATAAAAATTCGGCCCGCGAGCCGATTGCCGCGCGCTTCTACTCGCGGCGCCTGGCGGTTGCGCGTGGGCAGCATGCGGTCGAGCGTTTGCGTCAGCTATTCGCGGTTGCGCTGGGCTATGACTTGCCCAAAGGCCTCGGCGATTACGGCCTGAGCGTCGACAAACTGCTGGGCCTGCCGCCTGAAAAACCGTTTGTGCTGCTGCTGCACGGCACCACGTGGGACACCAAGCACTGGCCCGAAGCCTACTGGCGCGAGTTGGCTGAGCGCATGGGTCGCCTGGGCGTGGAGGTGAAGCTGCCTTGGGGCAACGCCGACGAAAAAGCCCGCGCGCAACGCTTGGCCCACGGCTTGCCGCACGCCGAAGTGCTGCCCAAGCTGAACCTGGCTGGAATGGCGCGTGTGCTGGCCGGCGCGCGTGCCTGCGTGGCGGTCGACACTGGCCTCGGGCACTTGGCCGCCGCGCTGGATGTGCCGACCATTTCGCTGTTCGGCCCCACCAACCCCGGCCTTACCGGCGCCTACGGCAAGGGTCAGATTCACTTGGCCAGCGACTTCCCCTGCGCGCCGTGCCTGCAAAAACACTGTACTTATCAACCCACAGCCGACGATGTGCGTCGGTTCGACATCAAACGCGAGTCGCCCCTGTGCTTCACGCGCCTGAACCCTGAGCGTGTGGCAAGCCGGCTGAGCACGTTGTTACTGGCTGAGGAGCTGCACTGATGCAACTGGCTTTTGTTCTGTACAAATACTTCCCCTTCGGTGGCCTGCAGCGCGACTTCATGCGCATCGCGCTGGAGTGCCAGCAACGCGGCCACACGATTCGTGTCTACACGCTGATTTGGGAAGGCGATATTCCGCCCGGTTTCGAAGTGCTGGTGGCGCCGGTCAAGGCGTTCTTCAATCACCGACGCAACGAGAAACTCAGTGCGTGGATGGCCGCTGACTTGGCCAAGCGCCCGGTGGATCGCCTGATCGGCTTTAACAAAATGCCTGGCCTGGACGTTTACTACGCCGCTGATGGCTGTTTTGAAGACAAGGCGCAGAACCTGCGCCATTCGCTTTACAAAAGCTTTGGCCGCTACAAGCACTTTGCCGAGTACGAGCGTGCGGTGTTCGCCAAAGATGCCAAGACCGAAGTCTTGATGATCTCTGAAGTGCAGCAACCGCTGTTTATCAAGCATTACGACACCCCGCTGGAGCGCTTCCACCTGCTGCCACCGGGCATTGCCCACGACCGTCGCGCGCCGCCGGATGCCGCCGCGATTCGGCAAGGGTTTCGCAAGGAATTCAACCTGGCTGACGACGACCTGCTGCTGGTGCAGATCGGCTCCGGCTTCAAGACCAAGGGCGTCGATCGCAGCCTCAAGGCCGTGGCCGCGTTACCGGCAGAACTTAAAAAACGCACGCGCCTGTTTGTGATTGGCCAGGACGACCCCAAGGTCTTCCAACTGCAAAGCGCCACATTGGGGCTGGGCGATAACGTGCAGTTCCTCAAGGGCCGCAGCGATATTCCGCGTTTCCTGCTGGGCGCCGACCTGTTGATTCACCCGGCGTACAACGAAAACACCGGCACCGTGTTGCTCGAAGCCCTGGTGGCCGGTTTGCCGGTGCTGGTTTCGGCCGTTTGCGGTTACGCGCATTACATCGCCGAAGCGGACAGCGGCCTGGTGCTGGATGAGCCGTTTGAACAAACACAGCTCAATCAGCACCTGACAAACATGCTCACCGACACTGCACAGCGCGCGGCCTGGGGCCGCAATGGGTTGGCCTTCGCCGAGACGGCCGACCTCTACAGCATGCCGCAGCACGCTGCGGATGTGATTCTGGCGGAGCCAAAACGATGAAGTTGATTCTTGCCGAACCGTTCAAGACCTTATGGGCCGGGCGTGATGCCTTCGCCGAAGTCGAAAAACTGCAAGGCCAGGTATTTCGCGAGCTGGCGGCGCGGCGCACGTTGCGCACCGAAGTCGACGGCCGCGCGTATTTCGTCAAAATCCACCGCGGCATCGGTTGGGCGGAAATCCTCAAGAACCTGATCACCGCCAAGTTGCCGGTGCTCGGTGCCGGCCTGGAATGGGATGCCATTCACCGCTTGCAGGAACTCGGCGTGCCGACCATGACTGGCGTGGCCTTTGGCGAAAAAGGCAACAACCCGGCCGACCAGCATTCGTTCATCATCACCGAGGAACTGGCGCCGACCATCAGCCTCGAAGACCTCAGCGTCAATTGGGCCGCGCAGCCGCCTGCACCGGCCTTGCGCCTGGCGCTGACGGCTGAGCTGGCGCGCATGGTCGGCGATATGCACCGTGGCGGTGTGAACCACCGCGACTGCTACCTTTGCCACTTCCTGCTCGACACTGCCAAGCCGATCGACGCGCGCGACATCAAGTTGTCGGTGATTGACCTGCATCGCGCCCAATTGCGTGCCCATCTGCCGCTGCGCTGGCGCGACAAAGACTTGTCTGCGCTGTACTACTCGGCGCTGGACATCGGCCTGACCCAGCGTGACAAGTTGCGCTTTCTCAAAGGTTATTTCCGCCAGCCACTGCGCCAGATTCTCGCCGAGCAATCGGCGTCGCTGAGCCTGATGCAGCGTAAAGCCGACAAGCTGTACGCGCGCAAACAGCGGCTAGGGGATGCGATCTGATGGCGGGTTGGAACCTGGAACCTGCGTATGCCGCGCTGGCGGATGACTTTGGCAGCCTTGATGCGGTGTTTGCGCTGCAAGGCGAGCGCCTGACCCGCGACCCCTTGTCAGAAGTGATTCGGGTGGAGCGCGCGGGCGTCAATTACTACGTCAAACGCTACGTCGGTGCCGGCAAAGGCCTGCGCCGCTACTTGGGCAAGCCGCGGGTCAAGTCCGAGTGGCAGAACCTCAAGCGTTTCGCCAAATGGGGCATTCCCACCGCCGACGTGGTGGCCTGGGGCCTGGAGCGCAAAGGGCTGGCCTACGACCGTGGCGCGATGATCACCCGCGAGCTGCCCAAAACCGAAGACCTGTCGGCGCTGGCCGAGCGTGACGATGCGCGATTGGACGACCCGCAGTGGGTCAATGTGATCAGCCGTCAGCTCGCTGAATACACGCGCACCATGCACGAGAACCACTTCACGCATAACGACTTGAAGTGGCGCAACCTGTTGGTCGACGACCAGCGCACGCTGTATTTGATCGATTGCCCCAACGGTGCTTTTTGGCGCGGCTTCTGGCTCAAATACCGGATCACCAAGGACCTGGCCTGCCTGGACAAGGTGGCCAAGTATCAGTTGACGGCCACCCAGCGCTTGCGCTTTTACCTGCAATACCGCCAACGCTCGCACCTGACGGCGTCGGATAAACAGCGAATTCGCCACGTGGTGAAGTTTTTTGAGGGGCGCGAATGAGTGATTTCCTGGCGGCCGAAGACCGCGCTCTGTTGGAGCGCCATGGCCTCGCAACCTTCGACGCCTTGTGGGCCAGGCAACTGGACGCGGTGGATGAGCCCAATACCAGCGATGGTGGCTGGAGCAGCGTGTTTCGCCTGGTGCTTGAAGGCCAGGGTTACTACCTCAAGCGCCAGAGCAACTACCTGACGCGCACGCTGCACTCGCCCTTTGGCGAGCCGAGTTTTGCCCGCGAGTTTCGCAACATCAGCCGCTACCAAAAGCTTGGTATTCCGGCATTGCAGGCCGCGTTTTTCGGCGAGCGCAAGGTTAAGGGCGAGCGCCGCGCGATGTTGCTGACCCGCGCGCTGGACGGTTGGAACGACCTGGATTCGCTGCTGGAGCGCTGGTCGCAACTGAGCGACGCCCAGCACCGCGCGATCCTTAAAGCTTGCGGCGAGCTGGCTCGTCAGCTGCACAGCGTGGGTCAAGTGCATGGCTGTTTTTACCCCAAGCATATTTTCCTGCAGGCCGCCGGTGACGGTTATGCCGCGCAGTTGATTGACCTGGAAAAAACCCGCCCGCTGTTGTTCGGCTGGCGTGATCGGGTCAAGGACCTGGAGCCACTGTTGCGCCGTGCGCCGCAATGGACACACGCGCACGTGCGCCAGTTGCTGGCAGCCTACCTGCAACAACCCGAGGACAGCGCGCTGGTCGACGCCTGGCTCAAACGCCTGACCGCGCGTCGCAGCCACAAGGAGAGCCGTTGATGCGTTTGTCCGAGCTGAAAACCGCCGGTCGCGCGCCCAGCTTGCCGCTGACCGTCGAACTGGCGGACGCCGCAGGCCCAGGGCAGTTGCAACTGCTCAGCCTGCTGCGCGTGTTGCCGGGCGAGCGCTACGTGGGCGCCGCCATCTGGCGCGGTCGCCCGGTGCTGGCCAAGTTGTTGGTGGGCAGCAAAGCGGCACGGCATTTTCAACGCGAACGCAACGGCGTGCGCCTGCTGGCGGAACAGGGCCTGACCACGCCGCTGCTGCTTGCCGATGGCTTGCAGGAAGGCGAGGGCGGCTGGCTGCTGTTTGAGTTTATTGAGGGCGCTGAAAGTCTGGCCGATGCCTGGAATGCGGTCGAAGGGTTGCCGCCGCTGGCCGACGAACAAACCGCCGTACTCGCCGAGGCGTTGGCGGCGATTGCCCAGATGCACGCCAAAGGGCTGTGGCAGGAAGACCTGCACCTCGACAACCTGCTGCGCCAGGACGGCACGCTGTACCTGATTGACGGTGCCGGCATTCGTGTTGAAGTGGCGGGCAAGCCGCTGTCGCGCAACCGTGTACTGGAAAACCTCGGGGTGTTTTTTGCTCAGTTACCGAAGAACCTCGAGCCGTTTACCGAAGAACTGCTGGTGTATTACCTGCTGAGCAACGGCGAACACGCGTTGCCGCTGCAAGCGCTGGAACAGCAAGTGCGCAAGGTCAGCGCTTGGCGCTTGAAGGACTTTTTGAACAAGGTCGGCCGTGAGTGCACGCTGTTCAGCGTGGTACGCGGCGCCTTTGCATTGCGTGCGATTCGCCGTGAGGAAGAACCCGCAATGCTGCCCGTGCTGGAGCAGGCTGATGCGTTGCTGGATCAGGGCCATCTGTATAAAACCGGTGGCGCGGCGAGTGTCGGCAAGGTCGAGGTGGCCGGTCGGGCGCTGGTGATCAAGCGATACAACATCAAGGGCGTTGCGCATTGGTTCAAGCGTTTCTGGCGGCCTAGCCGTGCCTGGCATTCGTGGCGTGAAGGTAATCGCCTGGCGTTTCTGGGGATTGCGACGCCCAAGCCGCTTGCGGTGTTGGAACAACGCTTTTTCTGGCTGCGGGGTCGGGCTTATCTGGTGACCGAGTTTTTGCCGGGGCCGGATATTATCGAGCGCTTTGCGCCGTATGTTGAGAACGGTGATGCGCCGGAAGACGAGCTGGTAGCGCTGGATCGCTTGTTTGCCGAGCTGATTCGCGAGCGCATCAGCCATGGCGACCTTAAGGGCCATAACGTGTTTTGGGCTGGGGACCGCTGGGCGCTGATCGACCTGGATGCGATGTGTCAGCACGCCTCGGTCGGCAGTTTTGCGCCAGCATTTGCCAAGGATCGTGCGCGGTTTATGCGTAATTGGCCGGAAACCAGCGGGTTGTACCGGTTGATTGATCAGCGCTTGCCTCGGGTGCTTTGACCCGGCGCCTGAACTCGGTCAACGGTGGGAGGGGGGGGGGGGGGGGGGGGGGGGGGGGGGGGGGGGGGGGGGGGGGGGGGGGGAGGATAGTTTAAAAAGAAAAGAAAGGAGAAAAAAACGAGACAACAACAAAGAACAAAAAA
>NZ_JBLZPT010000013.1:0-22671 GCF_049199985.1 Pseudomonas kitaguniensis | reverse complement strand
GCTCGCGATGGCGGCGTGTCAGATAAGTATTTTTTAGCTGATACACCGCCATCGCGAGCAAGCCCGCTCCCACAAAAAGCGCTTTTGATTTGCTTCAACCACTCGGGTCGGCTTTCAGGCCGCCGCGCTTTACCGGATCAGAACTGATACTCCGCACCGGCTCCCGCGTACCACGAGCGGCCTGGCGCGGCTTCGTAATAGCGGCCATTGCCATCGCCGACGATCACCGAGCCGACGTATTGGCGGTCAAGCAAGTTATCCAGGCGCAGGGTCTGGTGGAAGGTCCAGTGTTCGACCTTCTGCTCGAAACGCGCGCGCCAGTTGAACACGCTGTAGCCCGGTGCGGCGTGTTGCTGGTTGGTGTCTTCGACATACACCTTGCTGCGGTACATGCCTTCCAGCGCGGTGCTGACCCAGTCGCGGGGCTTCCAGTTCAGCTCGGCGAACAGTGTGGTTTGCGGCACGCCGGGCAGGTAGTTGCCTTTGTCGACGGTGGTGCTGCCGCCGCTGACGAAGTCGCTGTCGTAAGTGGCTTGCAGGCGGGTGTAAGCGATGTTGGTGCTCCACTGTTGACTGAGCTGGCTGTCGATGCCGAGTTCGAAGCCACGGCGCAAAGTACGGCCGGCGTTCTGGTAAGTGGTACGACCCCCGCTGGCTTGCTGCACCACCAGTTCGTCTTCGGTGGTGATCTGGAACAGCGCAGCATTGAGGCGCGTGCCCTCGGCAATCAGCGCTTTTAAACCCACTTCATACTGCTTGCTGACCGACGGCTTGAGCGCGAAGTTGAAACCGTTGGCCGTGCTGGAATACGCCGACTCGGCTTGAGTCGGAGTTTCGAAGCCGCTGCCCGCGCTGACGTAACCGTGCAGGTCCGGCGTGAAGGCGTACATGACGCTGACCGACGGCGTGTTCTTTTGGTAAGTCTGGTTGCCGCTGTCGTAGCCGTCACTTGTGAAGTGGTCGTCCACGTCCATCTTCATGGTGCTGTGGCGCACGCCGGCTTGCAGGGTCCAGTCGCCCAACAGCCAGTTGGCTTGCACAAACGGGTCGAGGCTGGTGGCGGTGTCGAGTTCATCGCGGCCCAAGGCGCCTTTGACGCCGTGCACGCCGTTCAGGGTGTTGGAATAACCTTGGCGATCATCCTGGCTGCGGTCGTAGTCGAGGCCGGTGATCACGGTCAGCTCGCCGGGCGCACGGGTGATCGGTTGCAGCCAGTGGAGGGAGCCGCCGTAGAATTTTCGGTCGAAGTCGACCACGCCGCCGCGCCTGTCTGCGGGCGTGCCGCCGGGTATCGACAAATACTGAATCACACTGCGCCGCCCGGTGTAGGCATTCACTTGTAGGGTCGCATCGCCAAAATAGCGCTCGTAATTCATGCCCAATTGCTGATGATCGATGCTTTTGCGCGTGTTGTACTGCAACGCGGCGGGGGCCACCGAGCGCGGGTCGGCCTTGTAGGCCGCCCATGTTTGCCCCAGCGGGTCCTGCGTGCCGTTCTGCTCCAGGCTGCTGTAGATCAGCGCGAGCTTGCTGTCGTCGTCCGGCTCAACGTTGAGCTTGGCGAAGGTCTGGTCACGGCGCGCGCTGCTGTGGTCGCGGTAGCCGTCGGTGTCCATGCGCGAAGCGTCGAGCACAAACCCTGCGCCATTCGCCGCGCCCTCGGCGCTCAGGTGGTTTTTGCTCAAACCGTCACTGCCCACCAGGGTTTCGGCGCCGATGCGCGGCGGGCCTTCGCCGTCGCGGGAAAACATCTGGATCACCCCACCGGCGTTGCTGCCATACAAGGTGGCGGCCGGGCCGCGCAGTACTTCAATGCGTTCGGCGGTGTCGAGGTTGAACGTGGCGGCCTGGCCCTGGCCGTCGGGTGTGCTGGCCGGTATGCCGTCGGCAATCAGCTTGATGCCGCGCACGCCAAACGCCGAGCGGGCGCCGAAACCGCGCGAGGAAATCTGCAGGTCCTGCGCGTAGTTCTGGCGGTTTTGCACCACCAGGCCGGGCACGCGAGACAACACTTCAGAGGCATTGATGCCGAGCTGGCCGTCGCTGATCTGCTCATGGCTGATGCCGTCCACCGAATACGGCAGGTCAAATGTCGGGCTGGCGCTGCGTGAGCCAGTGACTACGCTGGGGTCGAGGATCAGCGGCGCGTCGTCAGCCAGCGCGGTATCGCTCAAGGCGAGCAGGCCGGGCAACAAAAGGGTGATGCGGGCGAGGGTTTTCATGATCAGCCGTAATCCGTGGCGCATAGGGCATAAACGCGCAAAGGCTGCGAGTTTAGTGTCTCAACGGATTTTTATCATTTCGGATTCTTCCTACGGGGTGCATAGTCGTTGCAGTGCTGAATTCTCAGCGGCGGCGGTGCTAGCGTGGCCGCTCACTCGGAAGGGCTGTTCATGACACTGAAAATGACTGTTGCACTGCTGCTTGCATCCCTGGCCGTGAGCGGCTGTGGAACCATCAATACGGTTTTTCGCCCCGACGCCGTTGCCAGCCAGAACCTCAAGGAATCGCGCAGCCACTGCGAAAATGTGCCGCGTATCTACAGCGGGGTGATCTACGGCTTTTGCACACTCAACGGTGAGCCCAAACCCGAGAAAAGCCTGAACGAGCAAAGCTTCTCCGGCTTTACAGGCAATGCCTTCCCTATCCTCGCCATCGAGGCCATCGCCTCTGGCGTGATGGACACGCTGGTGCTGCCTTACACGATCTACCGCCAGAACAAGGACGGCAGCATCGAGATCTACCGCTAGCCCCGCTTGCCGCTAACAGCTTTGCACCGCTTTTAAGCTATAATCCCGCCCTTTAGCTGTTTCTCGCCCAGGCGAGGGGCACACTTTTTTCAGGCGCAGCGCGCCTGCATGCAGACTAAAAGAGGCTAGACCCCTGTGGCATTGACGATTCTTGGCCTGTCCGGCGCCCTTAGCCATGATCCTTCCGCAGCCCTGTATATCGACGGCAAGCTGATCGCGGCCGCCGAAGAAGAGCGCTTCGTACGCGACAAACATGCAAAGAACCGCATGCCCTACGAATCGGCGAAATTCTGCCTGGAACAGGCCGGTATCAAGCCTTCCGACGTTGACGTGGTGGCGATCCCTTTCGCCCCGATCAGCCTGTTCGGCGAGGCGCGCTGGCACTATGCCAAGCGTTATTGGTACGCCCCGGACCGCGCGTTGGACGCGATCCTGATGGGCAACCGTCGCTACAAGCGCTATCGCAACAAGATCGTCTGGTGCCTGGAGCAACTCGGCTTCGATCCGAAAAAAATCAAGATCGAACCGGTTGAACACCACCTGGCCCACGCCTCCAGTGCCTATCACTGCTCGGGCTTCCAGGAAAAAACCGCGATCCTCGGCATCGACGGCAAAGGCGAGTACGCGACCACGTTCTTCGGCTACGGCGAGAACGGCAAGATCCACAAGATCAAGGAATTCTTTGATCCGGACTCCCTCGGCGGCCTCTACGGCGCGATCACCGAGTTCCTCGGTTTCGAGATGCTCGACGGCGAGTTCAAGGTCATGGGCATGGCGCCGTATGGCGATGCCAGCAAATACGATTTCTCACGCCTGGCCTCGTTTGAAAACGGCGAGTTGGTGATCAACACCGACTACGCCAACGTTATCGGCCTGCGCCGCTACAAAGAGAAGGGCAAGGGTTTCTACTTCTCGCCGAAACTGATCGAGTGGCTGGGTCCCAAGCGCGAAGGCGACATCGCCGACGAGCCGTACATCCACTACGCGGCCAGCATGCAAGCGCTGTTCGAGAAGCTGGCCCTGCAGATGATCGACCACTATTTGGGCGACATCCTCAAGGAAACCGGCAAGCTGGCCTTCGCCGGCGGCTGCGCGCTGAACGTCAAGCTGAACCAGAAAATCATCGCGCGTGACGACGTGAAAGAGCTGTTCGTGCAGCCGGCCTCCGGCGATGCCGGCACCGCAGTCGGCGCGGCGGCGTACGTATCGCACGCCCGTGGCGTACCGGTCGAGAAGATGGAACACGTCTATCTCGGCCCGTCGTACAGCAACGAAGACGTGATCGCCGCCTGTGCCAAGCACGCGAGCAAGCCTAAATGGCGCCAGATCGAAAACATGCCCAAGCGCATCGCCAAGATCATGGTCGACGGCAACCCGGTGGCCTGGTTCCAGGGCCGCATGGAGTTTGGCCCGCGTGCCTTGGGCGGTCGTTCGATCATCGGTTGCCCGAGCGCCACCGGCGTGGCTGACCGCATCAACCACCAGATCAAGTTCCGCGAGCGCTGGAGGCCTTTCTGCCCGTCGATGCTCGACACCGTTGCGCCGTTGATGATCAAGGTCGATCACCCGGCGCCGTTCATGACCTTCACCTTTGAAGTGTCGGAAGAGTGGAAAACCCGCGTGCCGGAAGTGGTGCATGAAGATGGCACCTCTCGCGCCCAGGTGCTCAAGCGCGAGTACAACCCGCGCTACTACGACATGATGAAAGAGCTGGAAGTACTCACCGGCAACGGTGTGTCGCTTAACACCTCGCTCAACCGTCGTGGCGAAGCGATGATTTGCTCGCCAACCGATGCGCTGAACATGTTCTTCGGCTCTGACCTTGAGTACCTGATTATGGAAGACATCCTGGTCGTCAAAGACGGCGTGGACCCTTATGACGCTGTGGTCTAAATGCTGAACCGCTTTCAGGGTTGGCGTGAGCGTGGTTGGGTGCCGGTCGAGGCCAGCGTTTACGCCCAGGCCTGGCAGCGTTTTGGCGGCAGCGTGGCAACGCACCCGCAGGTGGTCGAGCGCTTGGCGAACCTGGCGCAGATTCCGGTGCGTTACTTGGGCTGGGAGCAGGACGGCGAACTCAAGGGCGCCATTGCCACGTGGGGGCGCGACCTGGCCTTGTCCAAGGATGTGCTCAAGCGCACCGGCAAAAAAGGCTTGTTCGATCTGGGTAACGCCGAGATCATTTTGCCGATCGCCGCCGATGCGCAGTTGCCACTGCGCCACCGTGCGCGTTACCTCTCGGCGCTGAATCAAGGGCGCGTCAGCACCCTCAAGCCGCAGGCCGAGCAGTTGGCCATGGCGCGCACGCCTGAAGACCTGTCGAAGAAGTTTCGCTACAACCAGCGCCGCGAATTGCGCCTGCTGGAAGAGGCGGGCGGCGTGGTGCGGGCGGTCAGCGAGTTTTCCAGCACAGAGCTGGCGGCGATTTATTGCGACCTGTTCCAGCGCCGCTGGGGGTTTGCGGCGACCGGGGCCGAGCGCCTGGCCGAAGTGCTTGAACTGCTCAACGAGTTCCTGTTCGGCTCGGTGCTGTTTCTGAATGACGCCGCCATCGCCGTGCAGTTGGTGTATCGGGTGCAGGCCCCGCAGTGGGTCAGCGTTGAATACGTGAATGGCGGTGTCGACCCGCAAACCCGTGCCTTCAGCCCCGGCAGCGTGCTGAGCTTCCTCAATACGCAAAGTGCCTGGGAGCAAGCGCGGGCCATCGACAAGCCGCTGCGCTTCTCGTTCGGGCGTGCCGACCGTGAATACAAGGAGCGCTGGTGCAACCCGGTGCCGGTGTTCAGCGTATGAGTCGCAAGCAGCTACTGCTCAAACAGCATCGGCGCAACAAACGTATCGCCCTGCTGGTCGGCCTTTTGCTGCTGATCGCTGCCGGTGTGCTGGTGGCGTGGTGGTTGCCGCTGCTACTGGCCGTGGTGCTGTGGGTGGCGCACGAGGCGTGGTTTGCCGACCACTTGTTCTATTCGCCCGGTGACGACTATCAGTACACGTTTGCCGAAGGCAGCGAGCAGCCGGGCGTGCGCCTGGACGCGGGGCGATTGGTGCTGGACGCACCGTTGTCGTTGGCGGGCGATGAAACCTTGATTCTGGCGCTTGAACTGAAAAGCTCGTGGCTGGGGCGTTTTTTTGACCCGGCGATTGAGTTGTCGGGGCTTGATACCGCCGATTGCCAAGCCTTCGAGCGGGGCGTCGGCGGGATGCGCTACCTCAACCTGTCGGGCGCCGGCGAAGCGCTGGCCAGCGGCAACCTGCATGTGCGCGGGCGCTTTTGCCGGATCAAGGGGCAGCCGAGATTGTGGCTGTTCCGCCAGCCGGATTACCGCCGCCAGCGCGTCATGGTGATCGCGCCGCATGCCGACGATGCCGAGTTGGCAGCGTTCAGCCTGTACAGCCAAGCCGATGAAAGCTGGATCGTCACCCTCACCGCAGGCGAGATCGAAGCCGAACACTATCAACAGATGGGCTTGCCCAAGGCCGATGCGGCGCTGCTCAAGGGGCGTTTGCGCGCTTGGGACAGCATCGCTGTGCCGCGTTGGGCCGGTGTGCCCGAGGCGCAGTGTGTGCAGTTGGGTTACTTCTGCATGCAGTTGCCGGCCATGCAGGCTGCGCCGGACCAGCCGCAGGCTTCCCGCGAAGCGCAACTGGACGATACGCGGCTGTTTCGCCAGTTCAATGCACTGGCCTTGCCCGGTGATGTGGACGGTGCGCCGACCTGGAACAACCTGATTGCCGACCTGCGGGCGCTGTTGCTCAAGGCTCGGCCGCAAGTGATCGTATTGCCTACGCCGTTGCTCGACCCGCACCCGGACCACATCTGTGCCCACGCAGCGATTATTCAAGCGTTGCAGGGCCTGGAATGGCAACCGGGCACATTGCTCGGCTATGCCAACCACTTGCATGATAATGACCGCTGGCCGATGGGCGATTCAGGCGCGGGCGTGGCTTTGCCGCCGCGCTTTGATGCCGCGCCCGAGCTTGTGCCGTGCAGCCTGCCGCTGACCCTCAACCAGCAGCGGGACAAGGCCATGGCGCTGGGTATGATGCATGACCTGCAGCCGCGCCCGCCGTTCAAACGTCGTGTACGCCGGGTCTTGCAACGATTGCTGGCAGGCCGTGGTCCATCGCCTTACGGGGAGAATGAGTTCTTTCGCAAGGCCGTGCGCCGGCATGAGCTGTTGTGGGTCTTGACGCGCGACTGAAGTATTTGAGTGCAGGCTGCGAGCCGCCTGCCGCACCGTTTTCGCCGGGCTGCCTGCCCGCAGCCTGATCGCCGGATGGAGAGTTATGAAACCTCGTTTTAAGGTGTTGCAGTTACAACCGGATTACAACGTGAAGGCTAACGACTTTGCCGACCTGGGTGAGCAAATCGTCAAGTCGCTGCCGGTTGAACGTTTTGAGGTGACGTCGGGGTTTCTCAGTGGCCGTCCGCAGCCAGGCCAGCCCGTGAGCGTGGCGGATCACTCGAAATACTTTGAGTTTCCAGAGAAAGCCCTCAAGGGCATTCGCCTGGGCGCCATGTGGAAGATCTACAAGTATTGCCGCGAGCAGCAGTTCGACGTGGTCATCTGTAACCGCTTCAAGTCGGTGAACATGATGCTGTCGCTCAACCGTTGGCTGAAGATCCCGTTGTGCATCGGCATTTCCCATGGTTTTGGCGAGTATGCGCGCGGCTACCGTCGGCGCCAGACCCAACGCCTGGTCAGCCCGGCCTGGCGTTTTGTGGGGGTGTCGGCGGCAGTTCGCGATTACCTGGTTGAGCTGAATTGCGGCTTCACCTGCGAGAACACCACCTACGTCACCAACGCCATCGATATTCCCCAGGCTGAAGCCTTGCAGTTGCCGCGCGATGCAGCGCGCAACGCCTTGGGCTTGCCGCTGGACGCACGCATGATTGGCGCCTTGGGCCGACTGGTGCCGATCAAGGGCCATACCCATCTGTTGCAGGCGTTTGCCACGCTTAAAGACAAATACCCGAACGCTCAGGTCGGCATCATTGGCGCCGGCCGGATTGAAGCGGATTTGCGCGCCGACATAGAGCGCCTCGGCCTGAACGGTCGCGCGCATCTGTTGGGTTTTCGTGAGGATGGCTTGAAGTACGTGCGCGCGTTTGACATCTGGACCATGCCGTCGCTGGTCGAAGGCTTGGGCCTGGCGTTACTGGAAGGCATGAGCGGGCGTTTGCCGGTGATCGCCTCCAACGGGCCGGCGATGCTGCCCTTGGTGCAAGGCGCGGGCGGACTGTCGCATGAGCCAGGCAATGTCGAGCAACTGGCTGCCGCGCTGGACACCTACCTGGCGATGAGCGACGAGCAATTGAAGGCCAAGGGCGAGCAAGTATTCAGCTACCTGGAGCAAAACCACGGCTTGGCTGAGTTTCAGCAAAAGTACCTGGACCTGATCGAAACCGGTTTACACAAAGCAGGTAGAGCATGAGTCAGCAACAACCCTTGGTCTCGGTGATCATCGCGTCCTATAACCACGGCCCGTACATCGAGCAGAGCATTCTCAGCGTGCTCGGTCAGACCTACCCCAATATCGAACTGCTGGTAGTCGATGACGGCTCGAAAGACGACAGTGTCGAGCGCATCCTGAGCTTGCAGGCCGAGCACGGTTTTGATTTTCAGGTGCAGCAGAACCAAGGGCTTACGGCCACGCTGAACGGTGCCGTGGCGCGCGCCAAGGGCAGCCTGATCGCGCCTTTCGGTTCTGACGACATCATGCTGCCTGAGCGCATTGCGACCCAGGTTGCCTACATGGCGGACAAACCGCGAGTGGGTATTTGTGCTGGCAACATCGAATTGATTGATGGCGATGGCAAGCCTTACCCCGCGAAAAAACAGCACCTCGATGTGCCGTTTCGCAGCCTCGATTTCGATGACATGTTCATGGATCGAAAACCCTTTCCGCCCGCGCCGACGATGTTGATTCGTCGCGAAGCGCTGGAGGAGGTTGGTGGGTTTGACCCGCTGATTCCGCTGGAAGACTTGCTGATCCAGTTAAAAATCACCGCCGCCGGCTACACCATCGACGCCTTGGGTGTGGTGATGGCGCGTTATCGTCAGCACGGCAGCAACACCTACAAGAATCATCGCTACATGATTCAGAACATCCTCAAGAGCTACGCGTTGTTCAGCGATCACCCGGCCTATGATCAAGTGCGTTACAGGTTCCTGAATTCGATGTTTTTGAAGACGGCGAACCGTGACCGGGTGCTGGCGCGCGAGATTCTCAAGCAAATCCCGTTGAAGTTTTGGGGGCGCAAGACCTTGCGCGGGCTGGCGCGGCTGTACCTGGCGCCGCTGCGCAGCTCATAGGCTTTCGAGTTTGGCTCGACGCAGGCGCCGCAGCGCCTGCTTGCCGGCTTCGATGCCGGGTTTCTCGATGTAGAGGAAACTCAAGGTGCTGATGATCACCAGCAGCACCGTAATCACCGCCAGCATCGACAGATAGGGCACGGCGCCGCGCAGATCAATCGCCAGCAGTGCGCGCACCTGTGTCGTCGCCAGCCACAGCAAAAGCCCGTGCAGCAGGTACGTGCTGTAGCTGACTTCGCCCAGCCAGCGCACGCTTGCCAGCCGCAGCGCACCGAACAAGGTGTTGCCCGACGCTACCACCACAAAAAACACTGTCAGCAAGAGCTGCGGCGCGATGGAGAAGCTTTTGCGGAAGGCGCCCATCACCAGCGCCAGGGCCACCAGTGCGATGACGGCTGCCAGTCGCGTCTGGCCCCACGCTACCAGCGCAGGGTTGCGCACCCAATAGGCTGCCGCAATGCCGCCGACGAAGGTCAACAGAATGTGCGTGCGCAGGGAATGCTCCCAGCCCACCAGTTGATACACCAGCACAATCGCCAGTACTGCCAGCGCCGTTTTATGCCAGCCGCCTCGGTAGATGAACAGCGCGCCAAAAAACGGCAGGCTCAGGTAGAAAAACATCTCGTAGGCCAGGGTCCACGTGACGTTCGCAATCATGCTGCCGGTTTGCGGGTAGCCGTTGATGTCTGGTCGCTCAAAGGTCAGCCACATCGCGATATGCTTTAGCAACTGAGTTGGTGTTTCCATCAGCGACCAATTCTGCAGGCCGAACACGCCGAGTACCACCACCGCCAACAGCAGCAAATACAGCGGATAGATGCGAAACAGGCGTGAAACAGCGAAGGCCAGCCAGTCGTGGTCCTGGCGTTGCTTGAGCAGGCGCCCCCAGAACAGAAACCCGGTGATCATGAAAAACAGCGCAATGCTGGCCAGGCCGGTCTGTGCGTAGAACTTGTTTTTGGGGACTTCCGTGATGCCGGTATTCAGCGCGATCCAGATGATCACCGCGTGATGAATGAATACGCCGAGTGCCAGATAACCCCTCAGCCCGTCGATGCTTGCGAAACGCTGGCTGCCGGTGGCAACCAGGCTCTCGCGAATACGCGGGAACAGGTGCAGGAGGATGGATGCAGTGCAAATGGCCAGTGCGTACACCGCAATGGCCAGTAGGGGGGTGGAAATCCAGGGGGTCAAGCCATCACCTTTTTATAGTTGGGCTTTCGCCGAGTGTGGCTGGGCGAGTGAATGCTTGGACCTGCTCGCGGATTTTTGCCGTGGCGTTTGGCGATGCCACAGAGGCATAGCCTTTAGCCAATTGTTCAAAATGCGACTCGAACAGCCAATTGCGGTCTTGCGGGTAGCGTTGCATGTGCCGCAGGTTGCGTTGGCGCAGCGCATTGCGCAGCGCCGACGGATAAATGCGCATATCGGCGACGTCGATCAGGCCGAATTCGCCGTCATCCATCAGCAATACGTTACCCAAGTGCAGCGAACGGAAGTAAACACCGCGCTCGTGCAACTGCGCCATAAACCGCCCGAAACGCTCAACCAGCGATTCCCGCAGGCTGCTGTCGAGGCTTTGCAGGGCTTGGCGCAACGTCAGCCCAGGCAGCGGCTGGTAGCGTACGGCGCTGCTACCGTCGTGCAAACGGTAGAGGTCGAGGATAGACGGTGACGGGGTATCGTGTTCACGCAGTTGCTCGCTGTTGCTGGCAAACCGCTCGGAATACGGGTTGAAGCTGCCCGAGGTGTACCAGCGCCGGGCGCGGAACAGCTTGAGGAAACTGCCGTCTTCGAGGCGCAATACTTTGGGTCCCAGACCATCGGCCTCGATGACCTGGGCGTTGCTGCACAGCTGTTCGAAGGCGTCGGGCTTGAGGGTTTCGACCGGCCTGCGCAGCAAGCTGCGGCGCCGCTGGGCGATGCTCAGGCCGGCGATCATGGCCAGCGGAATCCACAGCAGAAACCAATGCTCCTTGGGCCGCGAGAGGATGCCGCCGCCTTCGGTCAGGCCGGCGCCGATGCCATACGCCAGCAGCGACGAGGCCAGGATGAACAGTGGCTGCGCGCGCTCCTTGAAGCTTTTGTACAAGCCCCAGCCGAGCATGAAGATCCACGGTATGAAACCGATGATGCCGACGTAATACAGCACGCCCAGGGCGAAGCTGTGAGTTTCGCGCAGCACGATACCTTGTGCCGGTGTCAGGTACAGCTCGGAATCGTAACTGTGGCCGATCCACGGATGCTCGGCGATACGTTGCAGCGACATATCCCACAACTGGAAGCGAAAGGAGCTGCCACGGCTGGTGATGAGTTCCGGGCACAGCAGCAACAGCGCCGCCACGCCCACCAACAGGCCCGCGATCAGCAGCGCGGCGCGGCGGTTACGGCTTGTAAAACTCAACCAAAGCACCGCAAGGACCAATGCCACCAGTGGCGTTCTTGAGCCTGTCGCGAGGATCGCGGCCGCCATGATTGCCAGCGCCGGCACGCTGAACCAGAGCACCTGCAAACGGTTGGTGGTCATGCAGACGTACAGCCAATAGACGCAAAAAAAGCCAAACACATGTGAGCTGAGCAATGGGTTATCGAGCGCTCCGCGCCCGCCAATCATGCGTTCGCCTTCTGCGAAATGCGGGGCGAATACCACCAGGTTGCAGGCACAGACCACCAGGGCAATCACCGCGGCGCTGAAGAATATCGGCTTGAACAGTTCGTTGCGGTAGTGCAGCAGCAGGCCAAAACCTGCAAACAGCATGAACGTATGCAGCGGGCGTTTAAACAGGTCGGAGTCGGTCTCAGGCTGAGGGCTCCAGAACAGGCTGGTCAGCGCCCAAGCGGAAAACACCAAAAACGCTATCGCCAGCGGCTCGCGCAAAATCGCTTTGATTTCGGCCGGGCGCAGGCATAGCAGCAACAAGGTAGGCGCGCTGAACAGCACGTAGTAGAACTTGTGCAGCACATTGCGATTGGTCACGAAGAACAGCGAACTCAGCAACAACAACAAGCCAATGGGTAAAACCCACAGGACCAGGAAGTCGAAAACACGATTTGAGCCATAGGTGAGGCGCGTGGAGTGCATACAGTAAAGCCATTCCAGAAAAGAGAAAGCCGGCCATCTTAAGGTAGTGGCTATATAATGTCGCCGGATGAATCCGGCCCGGCTGCGGGTCATGCAGGGTGCAAGTACAACAGAGAAGCTGTGCTAAAGTCAGCCTCCTTTTTCAAAACGCCGCGTGATATGACCGACTCTAGTCCGAGCGCAAGCCCTTCGAGCTTGAAAATATACTTCCGCCTGCTCAGTTACGTTAAGCCCTACGCCGGCTTGTTCGCATTGAGTATCGTCGGATTTCTGATTTTCGCGTCGACCCAGCCGATGCTGGGGTACATCCTCAAGTACTTCGTCGACGGCCTTTCCAACCCGCAAGCGGTGTTGTTCCCCAGCGTACCGTACCTGCGTGACCTGCAATTGCTGCAGGCCGTGCCTTTGTTGATCATTCTGATTGCAGCCTGGCAGGGCCTGGGCTCGTTCCTGGGCAACTACCTGTTGGCCAAGGTCTCGCTGGGCCTGGTCCACGACCTGCGCGTGCAGTTGTTCAACAACCTGCTGACGTTGCCCAACCGCTACTTCGACAATCACAATTCGGGGCACCTGATTTCCCGCATCACCTTCAACGTGACCATGGTCACGGGGGCGGCGACCGATGCCATCAAGGTGGTGATCCGCGAAGGCATGACGGTGATCTTCCTGTTCGCCTCCCTGCTGTTCATGAACTGGCGCCTGACGCTGGTGATGATCGCCATCCTGCCGTTGATTGCAGTGATGGTCCGCACGGCCAGCAAGAAATTTCGCAAGCAGAGCAAGAAAATCCAGGTGGCCATGGGCGATGTGACGCACGTTGCCTCCGAAACCATCCAGGGCTACCGCGTGGTGCGCAGCTTCGGTGGCGAAGTCTACGAGGAAAAGCGCTTCCTCAAGGCCAGCCAGAGCAACACCGACAAGCAACTGCGCATGACCCGCACCGGGGCGATTTACACGCCGCTGCTGCAACTGGTGATCTACACCGCCATGGCGGTGCTGATGTTTCTGGTGCTGTACCTGCGTGGCGACGCGTCGGCCGGTGACATGGTGGCTTACATCACCTTGGCGGGCCTTTTGCC
The DNA here is from genome assembly GCF_049199985.1 of Pseudomonas kitaguniensis. NCBI lineage: Bacteria > Pseudomonadati > Pseudomonadota > Gammaproteobacteria > Pseudomonadales > Pseudomonadaceae > Pseudomonas > Pseudomonas kitaguniensis. The sequence continues at coordinate 9,446 of NZ_JBLZPT010000013.1, read as the reverse complement.
CAAGCCTATTCGTCAGTTGTCGGAAGTCAGCTCGACCATCCAGAAAGGTGTGGCCGGCGCAGAAAGCATTTTCGAACAACTGGACGAAGAGCAAGAGGTTGACCACGGCACGGTCGAGCGCGACAAGGTCAGCGGTCGGCTGGAAGTGCGTAACCTCAACTTCACCTACCCCGGCACCGAACGCCATGTGCTCAAGGACATCAGCTTTACCGCCGAGCCTGGGCAGATGATCGCCCTGGTGGGCCGTTCCGGCAGCGGCAAGTCGACCCTGGCCAGCCTGATTCCGCGTTTCTATCACCATGCCAGCGGTGAAATCCTGCTGGACGGTGTTGAGGTCGAGGATTACAAACTGCTCAACCTGCGCAAACACATTGCCCAGGTGACCCAGCACGTCACCCTGTTCAGCGACACCGTGACCAACAACATCGCGTACGGCGACCTCGCCGGTGCGCCGCGGGCAGACGTTGAAGCAGCGGCGGCGGATGCCTACGCCAAGGACTTCATTGACCAGTTGCCAAAAGGCTTCGATACCCCGGTCGGTGAAAACGGCGTGCTGTTGTCCGGCGGCCAACGCCAGCGCCTGGCAATCGCCCGCGCCTTGCTCAAAAACGCGCCGCTGCTGATTCTCGACGAAGCCACTTCGGCCCTCGATACCGAGTCCGAGCGGCACATTCAGGCCGCTCTGGACAAAGTCATGCAGGGGCGCACCACGCTGGTGATCGCGCATCGCCTGTCGACCATTGAAAAGGCCGACTTGATTCTGGTGATGGACGACGGTCGAATTGTCGAGCGCGGCAACCACGCCGAGTTGCTCGCACAAAACGGCTACTACGCGCGACTGCACGCCATGGGCCTGGATGCGCCGGTAGCTGCCGAGATCACCTGATTCAACGACCTGTGCGGGAGCGGGCTTGCTCGCGATGGCATCAACTCGGTGTACTTGGTGGCCCGAGTCGTCTGCATCGCGAGCAAGCCCGCTCCCACATAAAGCGAATCCGCTTTTTATCTGACCACTCAGGCCGCCTGCTCTTGATCCGAGAAGCCTCGCGTAACCCTGTGCTAATATCGCGGCCCTGTTCATTTTGTAGTGGGTTGCTCCATGAAGTTGTCCATGCCGCGATTCGATCAAGCCCCTGTCTTGGTGGTCGGCGATGTCATGCTCGACCGTTACTGGCATGGTGGTACCTCACGGATTTCCCCTGAGGCGCCGGTACCAGTCGTCAAGGTCGAACAAATCGAAGACCGTCCGGGCGGCGCTGCCAACGTTGCCCTCAACATTGCCGCGCTCGGCGCCCCGGCCTCGCTGGTGGGTGTGACCGGCGACGACGAAGCCGCCGACAGCCTGGCCAACAGCCTGCGCGGCGCTGGCGTGCGCGCGCTGTTCCAGCGCATCGCCCATCAGCCGACCATCGTCAAGCTGCGGGTAATGAGCCGTCACCAGCAATTGCTGCGTATCGATTTCGAAGAACCCTTCGCCACCGACGCCTTGGTGCTCAGCGGCCAGGTCGACACGTTGCTCGACGGTGTCAAAGTGCTGGTGTTGTCCGATTACGGCAAAGGCGCTCTGAAAAACCATCAGGCGCTGATCCAGGCCGCCAAGGCCCGCAACATTCCGGTACTGGCCGATCCCAAGGGCAAGGACTTCTCGATTTATCGCGGCGCCAGCCTGATCACGCCAAACCTCAGCGAGTTCGAAGCCATCGTCGGCGGTTGCGCCGATGAACACGAACTGGTGACCAAGGGCGCCACGCTGATGGCCGACCTCGACCTGGGTGCGTTGCTGGTAACCCGTGGTGAACACGGCATGACCTTGCTGCGCCCAGGCCAACCGGCGATGCACCTGCCGGCGCGTGCGCGTGAAGTGTTCGACGTCACCGGCGCCGGTGACACCGTTATCTCCACCCTGGCCGCGTCCATCGCGGCCGGTGAAGAATTGCCCCACGCCGTGGCGCTGGCCAACCTGGCGGCGGGCATTGTGGTAGGCAAATTGGGTACTGCTGCGATCAGCGCACCTGAATTGCGCCGGGCTATCCAGCGTTCCGAAGGCTCAGAGCGTGGCGTATTGACCAGCGAGCAACTGCTGCTGGCGATTGACGATGCCCGTGCCCACAACGAAAGCATCGTGTTCACCAACGGCTGCTTCGACATCCTGCATGCCGGTCACGTGACTTACCTGGAACAGGCGCGCGCCCAAGGCGATCGGCTGATCGTTGCGGTCAATGACGATGCCTCGGTCAGTCGCTTGAAAGGCCCTGGCCGTCCGATCAACAGTGTTGACCGGCGCATGGCCGTACTGGCCGGTTTGGGCGCGGTGGACTGGGTGATCAGCTTCTCGGAAGGCACCCCGGAAAACCTGCTGGCCCAGGTCAAGCCGGACGTGCTGGTCAAAGGCGGTGACTACTCTGTCGACCAGGTCGTGGGGGCAGACATCGTCAGTGCTTACGGCGGCAAGGTCAAAGTGCTGGGCTTGGTTGAAAACAGCTCGACCACCGCCATCGTCGAGAAGATTCGCAACAATGAGTGAAGCTGATAAGTGGGTTCTGATCACCGGCGGCGCCGGTTTTATCGGCTCGCACCTGGTCGATGCCTTGCTCGCCAAGGGCTACGGCGTGCGGGTGCTGGATAACCTGTCCACCGGCAAGCGCAGCAATTTGCCGATGGGCAACCCGCGCGTGCAGTTGGTCGAAGGTGATGTAGCGAATGCCGAGCTGGTGGCGCAAACCGCCGTTGGCGCTACGGCCGTGGTGCATTTGGCCGCAGTGGCTTCGGTGCAAGCGTCGGTGGATGACCCCGTCAGCACTCATCAGAGCAATTTTGTCGGCACCTTGAATGTCTGCGAAGCCATGCGCAAGGCGGGCGTCAAACGCGTGGTGTTTGCTTCCAGTGCAGCGGTGTACGGCAACAATGGCGAAGGCGCCTCGATTGATGAGGAGACCACCAAAGCGCCGTTGACGCCTTACGCCTCGGACAAGCTGGCCGGCGAGCATTACTTCGACTTTTACCGCCGCCAGCATGGCCTGGAGCCGGTGATTTTCCGCTTCTTCAACATTTTTGGGCCGCGCCAGGACCCGTCATCGCCGTACTCCGGGGTGATCAGTATCTTCAGCGAGCGCGTGCAACAGGGTGTGCCGATTGCCGTGTTTGGCGATGGCGAGCAAACCCGCGATTTCATGTACGTCGAAGACCTGGTGGACGTGCTGGTGCAGGCCATCGAAGCCGAAGATGCGCCGCAGGGTGCGATCAACGTGGGCTGGAACCGCACCACCACACTCAAACAAGTACTGCAGGCGTTGGAAGAAGTGGTTGGCACATTGCCGACCATCACTTACGGGCCGGCACGCTTGGGCGACATTCGGCATTCGCGAGCGAACAACCAACGGCTGTTGGCGAGCTTCACGCTGCCCGAACCGACCCCGTTGAAAGTTGGCCTGCAGCGGTTGCTGCACGGTTGAGCTGACTCTGTCTGAAATATCCGGGTGCCTGCATCGGGAGCAAGCCCCCTCCCACATTTAGCTGAGTTCCAACCCGGGAATGCAGTCAAATGTGGGAGGGGGCTTGCTCCCGATGGCGAAGTGTCAGGCGCTACACAGCCTGGCAGCGCCTAGCGGCTGGCTTTTTTCTTCGGCACGATCTTGCTCAGCATCTGCTTGGCCTTGCCGGTCAGGCGCGTAAGTTTCGACTCTTTCTCGGGTTGTGCCAGGCCTTGCTGCCGCAGCCAGTCCTTCCAGCGAATGCGCTCATCACGTACCAGCCAGCCTTCCTGCTGGGCGAAGCTTTCTGCCAGGTATAAACCGCGGGTGCTGGCCGGATACAGTTGGTCCTTCTTGACGGTGTACAGCTCGGCGATGGGCTGGCCGTCTTTGAGTGGCATCAGGTACAGGTCTGGGCGCTGGCGGTCCAGGCGCGCTACCAGTTGGTCACCTTCAAGCCGTTCATCGACATGAAACAGGCTCAGGGATTTAGCTTCCTTGGGCACTTCCAGGCGCAAGTCATAGATCAATTGCAACGACGCCGTCGGCAAGTGCACGTACGCCCGTGGGCGCTCGATCAATTGCGTGGTCGCGCAGCGCACCGGGCGCGCCGCGCCGGACAACGGGCTGAGGCGAAACGGCAGGGCTTCGCGGTAATGCAAGGCGGCAGAATAGGGCGCCGGCAGCCACGTGTCGTTAAAGCGCCCGCCAAGCCAGCCTTCGGGCGTCTCCAGCAAGCACTCTTCGGCAATTTCCTGAATGGCGGTGTGCAGCGGCAGGTTCAGCTCATGCGCAGGCACGTAGCCGGAGATCAGCTTGAGCACCACATCGCCACGGTCCTGGCGGCGTTGGCGCACCAGCACCCAGTAATCCTTGTTTTGCCAGTGCAGGGTCAGGCGCACCGAGACGCCGAGGTTCGCCAGTTCCAGCGCAAACCGTTCGGGGTCTGCCACCTCCACCGGCTTGCGCCGTTGCAGGGTCTGGGCGAAGTTGAGCGGCATGCCCACGCTCTGGTAACTCAAGCCCTCGGGCGTGGCTTCGACGTGCAGCGGCAGTGTTTTAAAGTTGCTGGGGTTTTTTCTAATGAGCGTTCGCGGCATGTCGGCTCCTTCTTGCGACGGGGTCGGCCGCGTCGGCGGCATCAGAGTTGACGAATGACCTTGGCAGCGGTCGCCACGTTATGGGCCAGGTGCAGCGGATTAATGGTCCCGACAATAGCACTGGCGACGCCCGTTTGCGCAAACAACAACATGAAACTCGATTGAATTGGATCCATTCCCGGCGCAAGACAAACGTGGCCGCTGGCCAGAGCCTTTTTCACCAGGATGCCTTTGCCGTGAGCCGCCGCGTAATCAATCACGGCTTTCTCCGCCTGTTCGTTCAGATTGTAGGTAACCATCGCGCAGTCGCCCAGTTCCAGGGCTTTTATGCCGCCCTCGACGGTTTTGCCAGAGAAGCCGAAACCACGGATCTTGCCCTCTTTTTTCAGCGCCTCCAGGGTTGGGTAAACCTCGCAATCGTTGAGAATATGCAGGTCGTTGCCATCCGAATGCACCAGCACCAGGTCGATAAAATCCGTTTCAAGTCGTTTCAAGCTGCGCTCAATCGACAGGCGGGTATGCGCCGCGCTGAAGTCGTGATGCGACACACCCTCGGCAAACTCCTCGCCGACCTTACTGACGATCACCCAGTCGTTGCGCTGACCGCGCAACAATGGCCCCAGGCGTTCTTCGCTGCGGCCATAGGCGGGGGCGGTGTCGATCAAGTTGATGCCCAACTGGTGCGCCTGGCGCAGCAACATCCGCGCTTCATCATCATTCGGAATCTGGAAACCGTTGGGGTATTTCACCCCTTGGTCGCGGCCCAGCTTGACGGTGCCCAGGCCCAGTGGCGACACCAGCAGGCCGGTGCTGCCCAAAGGGCGATGCAAGTCGTGCAACGTTGGCAGGCTCATGGCAAGAGTTGCTCCCATGCAGGTTGGCCGATGGCAGGTTTGGGCAGGTCGGGCAGGGCGTCGCCAGCGCTTGGGCGGATGTCGTCGCGCTGCAGGGCATTGAGCACCCGGTCAGCGAAGTCCGGCGCGAGTGCCAGCTTGGTCGGCCAGCCCACCAGCAGGCGGCCTTGTTCGGCGAGGAATGCGTTGTCGGGGCGGCTGAGGCCCGATTGCAGCGGCTCGGCGCGGTCGACACGCAGGGTGGCCCATTGGGTTTGGCTCATGTCGATCCAGGGCAGCAGTTGCGCCAGCTCTTTTTGCGCGGTGGCGATCTGTTCTTGCGGCGTGCGCGCCACGCCATCCGCCTCGGCAATATCGCCGCCCAGGTACCACACCCAGTTGCCATCGGCCGCCGGGTGAGTGGTCACGGTGATGCGCGGCTTGGTGCCGCCGCCCAGGCAGTGCGCGTACAGCGGCTTGAGGCCGGGGCCTTTGGCGATGATCATATGCAGCGCACGTTTTTGCATGGCCGGTTGGCTGAGGCCGAGTGCGCCGAGCAAGTCCGCCGTGCCGCCACCGGCACTCAACACGATGCGCTGGGCGCGAATGTCGCGGCCATCCACCTTCAAGCCGACGAGTGTGTCGCCTTCCAGCAGCGGTTCGATGTGCTGCCCGGCCAGCAAGCCGTCGCCCGCCAGTTGGGCCAGGCGTTCGATCAAGCTTGGCACGTCGACCACCAGCTCTGCCAGGCGATACACCTTGCCTTTGAAGCGGCGGTCTTGCAGGGCCGGAGGCAGTTCATCGCCCTTGACCTGATCGACGCGGCCGCGCACGGCTTTGCTGGCGAAGAAGCTCGTGAGGTTGCCCGCCAACGTGCCGGGGGACCACAAGTAATGCGCTTGGGACAACACGCGCACGCTGGAAAGATCCAGCTCGCCGTCACCCGCCAAGGCTTCACGCCAGCGGCGCGGCATGTCGGCAATCGCTTCGGACGCGCCGGTGAGGGCGCCGTGCAGGGCGTATTTTGCGCCGCCGTGAATAATCCCCTGAGACTTCACGCTTTGCCCGCCACCCAGCGTGGCGCTTTCCACCAACACCGTGGAAAACCCCTCGCGGCGCAGGCGCGCATTCAGCCAGAGGCCGGCAACCCCGGCGCCGACAATCAGAACGTCGGTGGAAATAACGGATGGCATGGGCGACCTCAGTGTTCAAGACAAGAGGCGCAGTATACAGGCTGTTGAGCGGTGATCAGTGCCCGGCGGTTTTCGAGAACAGCTGAATCACCACCACGCCCAGCACGATCAAGCCCATGCCCATGATTGCCGGCGCATCAAGCTTCTGCCCATAGATAAACAGCGCAGCAATACTCACCATCACAATGCCCATCCCGGCCCACACCGCATAAGCCACGCCTACCGGCACAGTGCGCACCACCAGCGTCAGCATCCAGAAGGCTACGCCGTAGCCGACAATTACCAGCGCCAGCGGGATGGGCGTGCTCCAGCCTTTGATGGCTTTCATGGACACGGTCGCGATGACTTCCGAGCAAATGGCAACGGCCAGGTAAAGGTAGGCGACATTCATGGGGTAATCCTCGGTGCGTAGCGTGTTTGACTAAAGCGGCCATTCTAACGCTTCAATAGATGGGGTAAAGTCATTACCTATCCGAATTAAAGATGGGTTGAGCCATGAGCGTGCAGTGGAGCCTGGAGCAGATGCGCCTGTTTGTCAGCGTCGCCGAGCAGCGTTCGTTTTCCGCCGTGGCGCGTGACCAGCGCAAGGCGCAATCGGCGGTAAGCAACGCAATTGCCCTGCTCGAAGCCGACCTTGGGCTGAGCCTGTTCGAGCGAAGCAGCGGCCGCCAGCCGAGATTGACCGAAGCCGGCAGCGTGTTGCTCGAAGAGGCGCGCGAGGTGTTGCGCCAATGTGAGCGGCTGAATGGCCGCGCGCTGTCCCTCACGCGGGGCGAGGAAGCTTGCCTGCGGCTGGCCCAGGACGAAGCCATGTTGTTCCAGCCGGTGCTCGACAGCCTTGAGGCGTTGGCCGGGAAATACCCGCATCTTGAAGTGCAACTGTCCAGCGCGGCGCAGGGCGATGTGGCGCGCAAGCTGGTGGAGCGCAAGGCGGATTTGGGCCTGTTGTTCTATCACGACCAGATCCCCGAGGCCCTTGAACGCCGGGTCGTCGGCAGCGTGGAGATGGTCACCGTGTGCGGCGTGAATCACCCGCTGGCCACAGAGCCATACGTGGACTGCCAGCGCCTGGCGCAGTTTCGCCAACTGTTGATGTCGACCCAAACCAGTGTTTACCCCGGCAGCGAAGCCGCCAGCCCGCTGGTGTGGCGCGCCGACAGTTTTTACGTATTGGCCGAATGGCTGATGAGCGGCCTCGGCTGGGCGTGGTTGCCCCGGCACATCGTGCAGTACCCGACGTATCAACACCAAATGGTTGAACTGGACAGCGAATGGACCCCGCCGGCCCTGGTGGTCGAACTGGTTTGGCGCCGCGACGAGCACCTCGGCCCCGCTGCACGCTTCCTCGCTGAACGATTTGCCGAGTGCTTGCGGGCGATTGACTGAAAAAGCCGATAAACTCCGCCGCCATGAATAGAACTCTCTATAGCTGTTTGTTTTACCTGGCGCTGCCGTTGGTGGCTTTACGTCTGTGGCTGCGCGCGCGCAAGGCGCCGGCGTATGCCAAGCGCGTCAGCGAGCGGTTTTCTTACGGCCTTCCGGTGATGCAACCAGGCGGTATCTGGGTGCACGCGGTGTCGGTGGGCGAAAGCATTGCGGCTGCGCCGATGATTCGCGGCTTGCTTGCACGCCATCCGACGCTGCCGATCACCGTCACCTGCATGACGCCCACCGGTTCCGAGCGCATTCAGGCGTTGTTCGCCAATGAGCCGCGCATTCAACACTGCTATTTGCCTTATGACTTGCCCTGCGCCGCGAAGCGCTTTTTGGACCGCGTGCAGCCCACACTGGCGGTGATCATGGAAACCGAGCTGTGGCCCAACCATATCAACGCCTGTGCCCAGCGCGGCATTCCGGTGGCCTTGGCGAATGCGCGGCTGTCGGCACGTTCGGCCAAAGGCTACGCACGTTTCGCCAAGCTGACGGCGCCGATGCTCGCGCAAATGAGCCTGTTCGCGGTGCAGACACCCACCGAAGCGCAGCGTTTTCTGAGCTTGGGCGCGCGCCCTGAAAGCGTCGATGTCACCGGCTCGATCAAGTTCGACCTGACCATCGACCCCGAGCTGCCGGAGCGCGCCAGCGCTTTGCGCGCGCAATGGGGCGCCAGAGAGCGCCCGGTATGGATCGCTGCCAGTACGCATGAAGGTGAAGATGAAGTGGTGCTGGCTGCCCATCGCCAGTTGCTCGCCAGTTATCCCAACGCGCTGTTGATTCTGGTGCCGCGTCATCAGGAGCGTTTCGGCGCAATGTTTGAGTTGTGCGAACAACAGGGCTTTGCCACCGTGCGCCGCTCCAGTGGCGAGCCGGTGACTGCGCAAACCTCGGTGCTGCTTGGCGACACGATGGGCGAGCTGTTGTTTCTTTATGCGTTGGCTGACAGTGCCTTTGTTGGCGGCAGTCTGGTGCCTACGGGGGGGCATAACCCGCTGGAGCCGGCGGCGTTGGCCAAACCGGTGATCATGGGGCCGCATGTGTTCAACTTTCTCGACATCAGCGCGATGATGCGCGACGCCGGGGCTTTGCGAGCAGTGGATGACGCCGAGGGGTTGGCCGAGGCGGTGCGGCAGTTGTTCGAATTGCCGCAGGACGCGCGCAAGATGGCGCAGGCCGGGCTGGTGGTGATGCAGGCTAACCAGGGCGCCTTGAAGCGCTTGCTGGATGGGTTGGACACGTTGCTAAACCACTGAGCCGGCGTTCTGTGTGGCAGCCTGAAAGCCGACCTGAGTGGTTGGATCAAAAGCGCTTTTTGCATACACGGCAGATCTGCTTTTTTTTGCTTTCTGTGGGAGCGGGCTTGCTCGCGATTGCGGTGTGTCAGTTGAAAAATATATATCTGACACACCGCAATCG
>NZ_JBLZPT010000012.1:144927-176731 GCF_049199985.1 Pseudomonas kitaguniensis | reverse complement strand
GCTCGCGATGGCGGCGGGTCAGTCGACGCATCTGTTACTGATACACCGCCATCGCGAGCAAGCCCGCTCCCACAGTTGATTTTCAACCCATTCACGAGGCTTCAACGGATGAGAATCCTCGGCATTCTTTGCCTGCTACTCACGCTGAACGGCTGCAGCTCCCTGCTGTTTTACCCCGAGCCCGGCTTGCCGTTCACGCCGCAAAAAGCCCACTTGGCGTACCGCGATGTCACCCTGACCAGCGCCGACGGGGTAAAACTTCACGCCTGGTGGCTGCCGGCCAAACCGGGTGTGCCGGTCAAAGGCACGGTGCTGCACCTGCACGGCAACGGCGGCAACCTTGCCTGGCACTTGGGCGGCAGTTGGTGGTTGCCCGAGCAGGGTTACCAAGTGTTGCTGCTGGACTATCGCGGTTACGGCTTGTCCGAGGGCAAGCCGTCATTGCCGGCGGTGTATCAAGACATCGATGCGGCCTTTCGTTGGGTCGACACGGCGCCTGAAACACAGCATCTGCCGCTGATCGTCCTCGGCCAAAGCCTGGGTGGTTCATTGGCGGTGCATTACCTGGCAGCCCATCCCGAGCGCCAAACCCGGCTTAAGGCCTTGGTGCTGGACGGTGTTCCTGCCAGTTATCGTGACGTAGGACAATTCGCCCTGAGCACCTCCTGGTTAACATGGCCGTTCCAGGTGCCGTTGTCGTGGCTGGTGCCGGACGGCGACAGCGCTATCTACGCCATGCCGCAACTGACCGGCGTGCCGAAGTTGCTGTTCCACAGCGTGGATGACCCGATCGTGCCGCTGGCCAATGGCATCCGCCTGTACCAGGCTGCGCCGCCGCCCAGAGTGTTGCAGTTGACCCGTGGCGGCCACGTGCAAACCTTTGCCGACAAGACCTGGCAAACCGTAATGCTGCGCTATCTGGACGACCCGCAGCACTTCAATGGCCTGCGGCGGCTGGGCGAAATTCCCAACTACCCGGTTCCCAACGTTGAGTCATCAGAGCACCCGCAATGAGCGAAGAACGCAACATGATCCCGCTGATTCTGACCGGCATAGGCACCATCATCGGCACCGTCGGTTGCCTGTGGTACTACGGCTACCTGCACTTCGCCAAACCCGACGATGCCTTGCTGCTCAGCGACTTCACCCTGCTCAAGACCGTGCCGGGTCAAGACTACAAAATCTCCCTGACCCCGGCCGCGCAAGTGGCGCAGTGCATCGACGGTGTGCTGGTGATGTTCGACACCGAGCAAAAAGGCCTGAGCGGCGTACTGGTGAACAACAAGAAGCAGGCCGTGCGCTGCCTGGGCCAGGAAACACCCAAGCTGCAGGAATAGCGCGCACCAGCGGTCAAATGTGTCATTGCACAAGTATCTGGAACCGTTTCGCGTAAGAAGCCACTGAATGACGTGTCAGTGTTACTGATGATTACTTACGACTAACTGATCTGGGAGTGTAATGATGGATATTAGCGCGATTGGCAAAATGCTGGCGATGGCCGGCGGCCAAGCAAAACTGGATCAGGGCGGTGATGAAGGCGCCGAGAAGCAGGGCGCCGAGAAGCAAGACAAACAAGACCCGCTCAAAATGCTTATGGACATGTTGTCCAAGGCAACTGGCGGCGCCAAGGGCGGCGGCTCAGAAGGCTCAGGCGGCTCAGAAGGCCAGATGGACCCCGAGATGCTGGAAAAAATGATGGGCGGGCGTCAAGGCATGGAAGCCATGATGCCGGGTGACGACAACAACCGCAAAGTCGAAGCCTGACAATAAAAAAACCCACCATGAGGTGGGTTTTTTATCGAGCGTCAATCAATCAGTTAGCGACGGACGAGCGTGGCTTAACCGGTTGGTTGTCGTTGGAAATGGTCACTTCAACGCGGCGGTTCATGGCACGGCCCGATACGCTGCCGTTGTCGGCAACCGGGTATTCCTTGCCGTAACCCTGGGTCACGATGCGCGAAATATCCACGCCTTGTTGAGCCAGTGCACGCTGTACGGAAGCAGCACGACGCTCAGACAGGCTCTGGTTGTACGAGTCGGAACCGGTGCTGTCGGTGTAGCCTTCGACGATCACTTTACGGTCCGGGTTGTCGCGCAGGAACTGAGCCAGCTTGGTGATGTTAACCAGGCCGCTGGATTTCAGGTCGGACTTGTTGGTGGCGAACAGCACGTCACCGAAGGTTACCAGCGTACCGCGATCAGTCTGCTTGGCGTTCAAGCTGTCTTGTAGTTGCTTGATCTGCGCATCACGCGCTTGCAGCAGGGCACGCGCACGTTCGTCACCCGCGTTTTTCAGCTTGGCTTCGGATTCGCGCAGGGAGATGGTGTCCTTGGCGACTTCAACACGCTGGTTGGTCAGGTAGGCCAGTTGGTCGACCTTCTTCTCGTCTTCCTTGTCGCGGTAAGCCTTGTCGGCTTTGTCCAGCCACTCGCTGGCGTCTTTGGTTTCCAGCGCCGCAAGCTTGGTCGCTTGTGGGTTGGTTTGCAGGGCCGAGAAGTTAGTCCGTGCGTTTTCCAGGTTCGCGTTTGGCGGGGTGGAACAGGCCGCCAGTGCAACGCTCATCGCCAGCAGGGCAGGGATCATCAATTGTTTACGCATAGTCGTGTCGTCCTTTCAATTCGATATCGGGTGCAGTGCAATCAGGGGCGGCGGCTTATTGCTGCTTGATAACAGCTGGGCGCATGCCTTCCTGACGCAGCTCCTGAACAGCTTTCTGCGAGTCTTTCACAGCCTGGTCAGCCTTGGCTGCCTGAGACTTGCGCTCAGCAACACGGGCATCCCACTCGGCTTGTTCAGCCAACTGGCGAGCCTTGTCGTAGTTCTTGTCATGCATCGCGATTTCGGCTTCTTTGAGCTTGTCCTGCGCCGACTTCATCTCAACCGCTGCGTACTCGGTGCCGCCGGCGCTGACAGCGCTGTTGACGGCCGACTGAGTCACCGCATATTGCTCGGTTGGCGGGTTGCCGGCGCAGCCAGCCAGAACGAAGCTGGTGCCGATTGCCAGCGCGGCCAATTTGAGCCCGCGCAGGTGGTTAAACGAGGATTTGGCAGTGCTGGTCTTCATCGTCTTCAACTCCATTAGATAACTCCTGAAATACATCAAAATCCATCTCAGTTGATCAGCGCTTGCAGGCCCGGCGATTACGCACATGACGCCTGTTCAAACGGCCGTTCCAAGTGATGGCTTACTGGCTGTGACCGGAGGCTTTTTTCAAAAGTTCAGCCGAGATGGCAATTCGCCGAAAAAAATATCTGACTGAATGGTCAACGTTTAAAAGTTGGAACTTTCGCCGTGCACGGCTGTACGCCGAGCCTGCATTTGCTGCTGATTTTTGAGGTTTTCAGGGGGGGGCTGGTCGCACGTTTGGATCTTAACGTTGGCTGCGAGTCTGGAGCTGGCTCTGCCCACTTCGTCACTCGGCCAGATTTTCACGGAGCCGTCGGCGGTACATGTTCGGAAAATTCCGCATCGTTTTTCAAAGATGCCCTACACCACGGCTGAGATTTTTTGTAATACGGTTTTCGGCTGACGAAAAGGAGTGTTACGTATGACAAACCGAGGTGACATGACCGTCAGCGACGAGGCTCAAGGACCGATTTCAGTGGGCTGTTCGCCCCACGATTCGATCGGTAATACCTATGAGTCTGACCCTACGGATCATAGCTCGTGGGGCGAAGAGGGATGAACCCGAACCGTTATGAGGTTTGGGACGTCAACAGCGCGGCGGGCAAGTTGATTGCGCAGGGGCTGACGGTCAGTACTCTGCATCTTGCCCACGGTATTTCGCGCATGCAGTTCAATCGGGAAGTTGCCTATTACGCAAAGCGTATTGCCGATGATGTTGCTACGGGCCATATGACCCCTGACCAGGGCATACAGGCCATTCTGCAAGAACAGCGCGAACTCTTGAGCCAAGCGCATTCCTTGGCCCGCAAAGGTCAGGACGCAATAACCCGTTCGGTTAAGCGCATTCCGCTGATCATGCTCACTCAGCCCCTGTTAAAACCCGACCCTGAACGGTTGTTGCGGTTTGCTCATGCTCAATACCTTAGAGATAGCTCAACTACGCAAGACGCAACCCATGCCGATTATCCCTCACCGTCCTCCGAAGATTTAAAATTTTTCCCCCGCGAGCGATGGCCTGAGCCGATCCAGCTCCACGAGCCGGGGTTTTACATTGTTCTCAAAAGCACAACGGCGGATGAATTAAAGACTCAGTTATTTGCCTCTCCTGACCCCGCTGTTATTGCCAAATTCAAAGCGCTTAACCCGAATTTGGATCAGGTAAAAGCGGGCCAGATGATCGTGCTCAGTGACCCCAATAACTACAGTTGTACGTATGAAGAAACGGTATTGATGGAAGCGGCGGCAAATGTGAATAAGGCGCTTCAGGATCTTACAACAGAGGAGGCTGACTTCCTGGCTCGCCATCGTGACGAGTTTGAATCCTTTTTTAAATACGGGTCTACCGCTGCCGGCGTTGGCGTCGCCATTTTTGCTTCGAACCTTGAGAAAGTACAAGCGTCGCTACGCGACATTGAAGCCTTGCACCAGCGCGCCTTCCTGCGTGACGGGCATCTGCGGTCAGCTGAGTTTTTTGCAGAGCGTAAGCGCTTGTTTGGCCAGCTCGATAGCAACCTCACGTGGCTCACCAAAAAGGGTATTGGTTTCCCCGATCATCCGAACCTTAAGAGTGCCTTGGGAATTTCAAGTCGTAGCTTGGTACATCGTTGGAGCAAAGCGGGTGCACCCACTCAGATTCCTGGTTATGCAACACATATGGATGGGGTCGCCAAGGCTGCCAAATACGTCAAATACGGCGGATGGCTAGGCACTGCAGCAGGTGGCGGCGCCTCTTACATCAAGGTTCAAGACGTGTGCGCTTCGGGCAATACAGAGGCATGTAAGAAGGTGAAATACACAGAAAGTGGAGCCTTTATAGGCGGGATCGCGGGTGGCGCTATTGGTGGTGCGACTTTAGGTATTGGTACGACGGGTGCTATCTGCGTAGCGCTCGGGGCGCCTACTGCCGGGATAGGTGCGCTTGTCTGCGGCTTGGTGGTAGTCGGAGTGGGCTCTTTTGCAGCGGGGGCGGTTATCGGCAAGACGGGTGAAAATCTAGGGGAAGTAATTTACGAGGTTACTAAATGAGCGTAAGCACCGCTGAGAAAGTTTACCTCTGTGTCGGCTTGATTGGTTTTGCAGGTGTGTTCGTTTATCTTGGCTGTGCGATGCACCTCGTCTACACCAAGATGGAACTGATGTTGGGCCATCTAAAGAACTGTCCTGCTGTAATGATCCGAGCCCCCTTTAAGAACGGAGGCCCTTGGGGAAAGATGTTCGTTCTGGTTGGAATAATGGCTGTAATTATCGCACCTCGTCTTTATCTGCTCGATGGAGGGGCGAGTAGCGAGGACCTGAAAAACTTCCCTGCCCGCCTTAAGCGTAAAATGATTTTGATGCACTGGGGTGGCGTTTCGTTTCTATTGATACTGTTTGGACTTTGGGCCGTTGACGCACTCGGCTTTGTCTAGTCGACCCTGTACCCATGCAGAGGAGAGCTTGTGTTCTTGTCTTACACTATGAACTCAGCAAAAAAGCCCCTCGAAAGGGGCCAGCGTTCACTCGGCGTCAGCTATTGGTCAGCATGGACTTGTGAATCTTCTGTTCAGCTTCGACGTAAGCGGGTGTCTTGCCTGCGTCAGCAAAAATATCTTCGCCTTCTTCGACTCTAATAACCTCAGATCCTTTTACGTAAGGAATGGCCTCCTCGGCTTCCTTAATAGAGGTGGAGAGTAGCGTCGCAGTGATTGTGGATTCAGACAGGCCATAGACCTCAGCGAATGCTTTTATTTTCACCAGATCGGCTTTGTGGATCGATACGTTTATCTCAACCAGATCTTGAGCTTCTGCACCTTTCTCTTCCCAGTTATTCAGCAGCTCTTGGAAAGTCTTCATGATTGATCCTCAGTTCGCTGAAAGCCACGGTTTCCGATGCTTGCAGGTTGTTTAGAGTTTTTCCTGTTGTGCTCGCCTTCTTCGTACGGCGCATCACCTTCCTCACCCATGGCAACTTCAATAAGGCCTGCGAGGGCGGGCGGTGATGAGTGACCAGTCGCCTGCGTGGATAACGCGGCGGCTCACTGTTGAGACTAGCTGTAATCCGCAAGGTTTAAAGTGGTTTGCGTTCGGCCTTGTCAGAAATCGATGCGGGCGGCACTCTGGAAGGCCTGCGCGTCCCGGATTTCTGGCTGGAGATTGGCTGATGAGTGATATTGATGCACGCTTGCGTGAGGATGTTCACCTGCTGGGTGAACTGTTGGGCAACACCATTCGAGAGCAGTACGGCGATGATTTTCTCGACAAGATCGAGCAAATCCGCAAAGGCGCCAAGGCTGACCGCCGAGGTGCGGGGGCCGAGCAGGCTGCTGGGGAAGAACTCAGCGCCAGCTTGAACCAACTGCAGGAAGATGAGCTGCTGCCGGTCGCGCGAGCGTTTAACCAGTTCCTTAACCTGGCGAATATCGCCGAGCAGTACCAGTTGATTCATCGGCGCGATGAGTCGCAACCGGCGCCGTTTGAATCGCGTGTATTGCCGGAGTTGCTCGCCCGCCTGCAAGGCGAGGGGCACAGCAATGAATCCCTGGCGCGGCAGTTGGCGCAGTTGGAGATTGAACTGGTGCTCACCGCCCACCCGACCGAAGTGGCGCGCCGCACGCTTATCCAGAAATACGATGCGATTGCCGCACAACTGGCGCTGCAGGATCACCGCGACCTCACCACCGCCGAGCGCGAGCAGATCCGCGAACGCTTGCAACGGCTGATCGCCGAAGCGTGGCACACCGAAGAAATCCGCCGCATCCGGCCCACGCCGGTAGACGAAGCCAAATGGGGCTTTGCGGTGATCGAGCATTCGCTGTGGCAGGCCATCCCCAATTATTTGCGCAAGGCCGACCAGGCGTTGCACGCCGCCACCGGCTTGCGCCTGCCATTGGAGGCGGCGCCGATTCGCTTTGCCTCGTGGATGGGCGGCGACCGTGACGGCAACCCGAATGTCACCGCGCCGGTTACCCGCGAAGTATTGTTGCTGGCGCGTTGGATGGCGGCGGATTTGTATTTGCGTGACGTCGACCACTTGGCGTCCGAGCTGTCGATGCAGCAGGCCAGCCCGGCGTTACAGGCCAAAATCGGCGACAGCGTCGAGCCCTATCGCGCCGTGCTCAAGCAACTGCGCGAACGCCTGCGCGCCACCCGCCAGTGGGCGCACACGGCATTGACCGCGCCGACTCCGGCGCCTGCCGAAGTGTTGCAAGACAACCAAGACCTGCTCGCCCCGTTGCAACTGTGTTACCAGTCGCTGCACGCGTGCGGCATGGGCGTGATTGCCGATGGCCCGTTGCTCGATTGCCTGCGCCGGGCGGTGACCTTTGGCCTGTTCCTGGTGCGCCTGGATGTGCGTCAGGATTCCAGCCGACACTCGGCGGCCATGACTGAAATCACCGATTATTTGGGCATTGGCCGCTATGAGGACTGGGATGAAGAGGCGCGCATCAGCTTCCTGATGAATGAATTGGCCAACCGTCGACCGCTGCTGCCGGGTTATTTCAAACCCTCGGCAGACACCGCCGAGGTATTGAATACCTGCAAGGAAATTGCCGCCGCACCGGCCGCGTCGCTCGGCTCGTACGTTATTTCCATGGCGGGCGCCGCGTCCGATGTGCTGGCGGTGCAGTTGCTGCTTAAAGAGTCGGGCGTGCAGCGGCCAATGCGCGTGGTGCCGTTGTTCGAAACCCTGGCCGACCTGGATAACGCCGGGCCGGTGATGGAGTGTCTGTTGCAATTGCCGGGCTATCGCGCGCGGTTGCAAGGCCCGCAAGAAGTGATGATCGGCTATTCGGACTCGGCCAAGGACGCCGGCACCACCGCCGCCGCCTGGGCGCAATACCGGGCGCAGGAGCGTCTGGTGGATATTTGCCGCGAGCAGCAAGTGGAGTTGCTGTTGTTCCACGGTCGCGGCGGCACCGTTGGCCGTGGCGGTGGCCCGGCGCACGCAGCCATCCTGTCACAGCCGCCTGGCTCGGTGGCGGGGCGGTTCCGTACCACCGAACAAGGCGAGATGATCCGCTTCAAGTTCGGCCTGCCGGACATTGCCGAGCAAAACCTCAACCTGTATCTGGCGGCGGTGCTGGAAGCCACCTTGTTGCCACCGCCGCCGCCTGAGCCGGCTTGGCGGCATTTGATGGATGAATTGGCGGCCGATGGCGTCAGCGCCTACCGCGCGGTGGTGCGGGAAAATCCGCAGTTCGTCGAGTATTTCCGCCAGTCCACGCCCGAGCAGGAACTCGGTCGCTTGCCACTCGGCAGTCGCCCGGCCAAACGGCGTGCAGGCGGTATCGAAAGTCTGCGCGCTATCCCATGGATCTTTGGCTGGACCCAAACCCGCCTGATGCTGCCCGCCTGGCTCGGCTGGGAAGCGGCATTGAGCAAGGCGCTGGAACGCGGCGAAGGCGAGTTGCTGGGGCAAATGCGTGAGCAATGGCCGTTCTTCCGTACGCGCATCGATATGCTGGAAATGGTGCTGGCCAAGGCGGATGCCGACATCGCGCGTTTATATGATGAGCGTCTGGTGCAGCCTGACTTGCTGCCATTGGGTGCGCACTTGCGCGACCTATTGTCGCAGGCATGCCATGTGGTGCTTGGCCTGACCGGCCAGTCGCAACTGCTGGCGCATAGCCCGGACACGCTTGAGTTCATCCGCTTGCGCAACACCTACCTCGACCCGCTGCACCTGTTGCAGGCCGAGTTATTGGCGCGCTCGCGGTTGCAGGAAGCTGCGCAAGACAGCCCTCTGGAACAGGCGCTGCTGGTGTCCGTGGCCGGTATTGCCGCCGGTTTGCGCAATACCGGCTAAGGTTTCTTGCGTGTTCTCAAAGGCTTGCAGATAAACAATGACGGCCGCCCCGAAATGGGCGGCCGTTATTTAAGGGCACAGGTTGCACTCAGGCACACCTTGGCGATGAGTCAGGCATGGCGGCGGTTCCTGCGACTTTCGGCGGCTTGTGTGGTTACGGCCCGCTGTGTATCTTGATCAGCCTTTGGCCGTTTGATCGGCCTGGTTTCAGATTTTTATACACCCTATTTTTACGAGATTGGCCCCACGCGGCGAATCCGAGCGTCATCTCTATAAAAAATTGAGGAGCACATCGATGCGCGTCATTCTGCTGGGAGCTCCCGGGGCCGGTAAAGGTACTCAGGCAAAGTTCATCACTGAAAAATTCGGCATTCCACAAATCTCCACTGGCGACATGCTGCGCGCTGCCGTCAAGGCAGGCACCGAGCTGGGCCTGATCGCTAAAAGCGTGATGGACAGCGGCGCCCTGGTGTCTGATGACCTGATTATCAACCTGGTCAAAGAACGCATCAGTCAGGACGACTGCAAGAACGGTTTCCTGTTCGACGGTTTCCCACGCACCATTCCACAGGCTGAAGCCTTGGTAAAAGCTGGCGTAGAGCTGGATGCGGTGGTTGAAATCGCGGTTGAAGATGAAGAAATCGTGCAGCGTATTGCCGGTCGTCGTGTTCACGAGGCCTCGGGCCGCGTGTACCACACCGTCTACAACCCGCCAAAGGTTGAAGGCAAAGACGATGTGACCGGTGAAGAGCTGGTACAGCGCAAGGACGACACGGAAGAAACCGTACGTCATCGCTTGTCGGTCTACCACTCGCAGACCAAGCCGCTGGTGGATTTCTACCAGAAGCTGTCCGCTGCCAATGGCAAGCCGAAGTACAGCCACATCCCTGGCGTTGGCTCGGTAGAAGCCATCACCGCCAAGGTGCTGCAAGCACTGAGCTGATCGAACCATCGGTTTTGCGTACAACGGCCCGCTTGCGGGCCGTTGTTGTTTATACTGGCGCACTTTTTTTCGACTTGGACACCTACACCGATGAGCACCCTGCTGGCCCTGGACACCGCGACTGAAGCTTGCTCCGTTGCCTTGCTGCATGACGGCAAGGTCACGAGCCACTACGAGGTGATCCCGCGCCTGCACGCGCAAAAGCTGTTGCCGATGATCAAGCAACTGCTGGAAGACGCAGGCACCACCTTGTCTGCCGTGGATGCCATCGCGTTTGGCCGTGGCCCGGGAGCGTTTACCGGCGTACGTATCGCCATCGGCGTAGTGCAGGGTTTGGCCTTTGCGCTGGAGCGCCCGGTGCTACCGGTTTCCAACCTGGCCGTGCTGGCCCAGCGTGCCCTGCGTGAGCACGGCGCCACGCAAGTGGCGGCGGCCATTGATGCACGGATGGATGAAGTGTATTGGGGCTGCTATCGCGAGACCGCGGGCGAAATGCGCCTGGTGGGTGTTGAAGCCGTGCAACCGCCGCAGGTGTCGGTTTTGCCGGATGATGCCCGTGGTGACTGGTTCGGCGCCGGCACCGGCTGGGGTTACGGCGAGCGCATCAACGTGCAATTGGTTGGCCAGGACGCCGCAATGCTGCCGCATGCCGAAGACCTGCTGACGCTGGCACGCTTTGCCTATGCGCGCGGCGAAGCGATTGCCGCCGACCAGGCCGCACCCGTTTACCTGCGCGATAAAGTCGCGCAAACCAAAGCCGAGCGCGGCCTTTAAAACCACCAATCGTCAGAATTTGCCGCAGTTTTTAAACCTTTTACAAATTATGTGTTCTAGTTATCACCAGAGCATTTGCGCGCCATGGAAAGTGCCGCTAAATTGCCACCATTGATACCGAGTCTGCACGTATGCGTATAGATGGCTTTTCCTCACAGTCCTACCCCCTCAAGCGCAAGCCCCGCAAGGCGAACGTCACGGTAGACGAGTCCGTCGAAGATTCGCCGGACTTCATCGAGGTTGCCTCCGGCACGCAGTCCAACGGCCAAAATGCCGGCAGCGCGCGGATCAGCGGCCTGCCAGCACGTCAGCAAGACATGGTCTTCCCCCGCTCCATGAGCAAAAGCGTTGCCACCGCCCTGGCCAGCTACCTGACCACCGCCGGCTTTGTCGAATGGGATATGGAAGTACTCGGTCTCGACATCCACATCTGATGCGCCTGCCTTACTACATTGGTTGCCCGTCCTGGAGTGAAAACGCCTGGCGCGACTACCTGTACCCGGCCGATGCACGCGCAGGCGATTACCTCGCGCTGTACTCCCAAGTGTTTAACGCGGTTGAAGGCAATACCACTTTTTATGCTCGCCCCTCGGCCGCCACCGTGCAGCGCTGGGCCGACATCATGCCTGAAGATTTTCGCTTCACGGCCAAATTCCCCGGTGACATCAGCCATGGCGGCGACTTGCGCGAGCAGTTGCCAGCGGCAGAAAGTTTTGTCGGTTTGATGAGCCCGCTGGGTGAGCGCGTTTCGCCGCTGTGGCTGCAATTGTCGGCAAACTTTTCACCGCAACGCCTGGGCGAGCTGGCCGGTTTTATCGAGGCACTGGACCGCCCGCTGGCCGTGGAAGTGCGCCACCTGGAGTTCTTCGCCAAAGGCGAGGCCGAGCGCGCGCTTAATCGCCTGTTGCGTGACCGTGGCGTCGAGCGCATCTGCCTCGACTCGCGCGCCTTGTTCAGTTGCACGTCGACCTCGGCTGCGGTGCTGCATGCGCAATCGAAAAAGCCCAAGGTGCCGCCGCGCCCAGCAGCCTTGACGCAGTTCCCCCAAGTGCGTTTTATTGGCCATCCTGAGCTTGAAGCCAACGACCCGTTCCTGAACCCGTGGGTTGAAAAGGTGGCCGGTTGGGTCGAAGAAGGGCGCAGCCCTTACGTATTTCTGCACACCTCGGATAACCGCCTCGCCGCGCAACTCGCGCTGCGTTTTCATCACAAGATGATGGCGCGTCTGCCAGGTTTGCCACCGCTGCCGACGTTGCATCGAGAACCCGAAGTGGAGCAACTGGGGTTACTCTAAGGCTCCTTTCCCGCCAGGAGTCAGTCATGGATGCCCAAATCCTTCGCGCCGAAACCTTCAAAGCATTGCATTCGCGTGACCGCGCGTTCGTGATGCCCAACCCGTGGGATGCAGGCTCCGCCATCATGCTCGCCAGCCTTGGCTTTGAAGCCTTGGCCACCACCAGCGCAGGCTATGCGTTCAGCCTGGGGCGGCCGGATGCGGAAGGCGCGTTGTCGCTGGAAGACACCTTGGTCAATGCACAGATGATCGCCAACGCCACCGCGCTGCCGGTAGCCGCCGACCTCGAAAACGGCTTCAGCGATACGCCCGAAGGCTGCGCGCAAACCATCCTGCGCGCCGCTGCCACGGGGATCGTCGGTGGCTCCATCGAAGACGCCACGGGCATCGCCGACGAGCCGATCTACGCGTTTGACCTGTCCGTTGCGCGCGTGGAAGCGGCTGTCGCCGCTGCGCGCAGCCTGCCATTTGATTTCACCCTCACCGCCCGCGCAGAAAACCTGCTGCACGGTCGACTGGATTTGCCCGACACCCTTCGCCGCCTGCAAGCCTACGCCGAAGCCGGCGCCGATGTGCTGTATGCGCCCGCCTTACGCAGTGCCGAAGAGGTGCTGGCGGTGGTCAAGGCGGTCGCGCCCAAACCGGTGAATGTGTTGATGTCCGGCGGCTTGAACCTCAGCGTGGCGCAGTTAAGCGCGATGGGCGTGCGGCGCATCAGCGTCGGCTCGGCGATGGCCTTGGCGGCGTATGGCGAGTTCTACCGGGCGGCGCAGGAGGTTTACACGCTGGGCACCTTTACCTTCACCGAGCGCAACATGCCATTCAGCCAAGCCAACCAATTCTTCAAGGGTTAAGCCGTGCGCTTCAGCCACCTGATGAGTGCGCTGTTGCTGCTGGCTGGCGCACTGGTGCTGGGGGTTTGGCGCGGCTGGGTGCCGTTGCCGGATGACTGGAACCCGTGGGCGCCGCTGGACGTGCGTGCAAGCCCGAACCTGCTGACGCGCTTCAAGCTCGGCCGCTTGCAGGATGATCCGGCGCTGTGCGACCACGTGCTGAAAACCTCCGGTTTACGCGTCAGCCATCAGGCCGATACGCCTGCGAACAGCGCGTGCCCATTGCGCAATGTGTTGCGCGTGCAAGGCGCCGACGTCGGCTTGAGCAGCAGCTTTCTGGCCAGTTGCCCGCTGGCCGTAGCGTTTGCCCTATTTGAGCGCCACAGCCTGCAACCAGCGGCCCAGGCGGTGTTCGGCCAGGCGGTGACGCGGGTCGATCACTTGGGCAGCTTCGCCTGTCGTAATATCTACAACCGCGCAGAGGGGCAACTCAGCCAGCATGCCTCGGCGAACGCGCT
This sequence comes from Pseudomonas kitaguniensis, assembly GCF_049199985.1. Lineage (NCBI taxonomy): Bacteria > Pseudomonadati > Pseudomonadota > Gammaproteobacteria > Pseudomonadales > Pseudomonadaceae > Pseudomonas > Pseudomonas kitaguniensis. Next base: position 163,456 of record NZ_JBLZPT010000012.1, on the reverse strand, counting down.
GGACATCGCAGGCTTTCGCTTGGCGGACGGGCGCACTATCAGTGTGCTCAAGGATTGGCCGGGGCAGGGCGACAGCGCGCGCTTTTTGCGCCAGGTGCGTGACGGCGCCTGCGATGATTTTAATGGGGTGTTGAGCCCGGACTACAACGCGGCCCATCGCAACCATTTTCACCTGGACATGGGGCGTTGGTGGGTGTGTCGCTGAAGGCGCTTAGGCGGCCAGGCGCAGGTTGTGGGCGATCAGTGGGCGCGCCCAGTGGGCGTCAAAATCCAGGGCCTTTTGTTGCGCCAGCAGTTCTTCGCTCGGGTAAGGCGTGGCCGGTGCGGGCAACAGGTCCAATTCAAATTCGGCAATCGGCAGGTGCAGGGCGCGCGGTGCGGGTGCCGGGCCAGGCTGCGGCAGCGGTTGGCCAGAGGTCAGCACGATGGGGCGAACCCAGCCGCTGTCGAAATTCTGCTGGCGTTGCTGGGCGATGATTTCTTCTGCGGGGAACGGCGTGGCAGCCGGCGGCAGCAACTCGGTGTCGAATTCGGCGATCGGCAGGAACAGCGGCTCAGGTGGCGCGACCTCGGTATCTTTTACGTCGCACTCACGCTGGGTAAGGATTTGCGTCAACAGGTCGGCGCCTTCGCTGGGTTCTACCGCCGGGTCAACCGGCGCAGGTGCATTGGCTGCGAGCGCACCCGGCGTAGCGCCGAGCTGCTCGGCCAAGGCCCGGGCGAAGAAGTCCTGCCACACATGACTCACCCCGGCCAGCGCTTGAGTATTGCGCAGGCCGTAATGGTTGTGGGTCGGCAGTACACCGATGGTTAGGGGAAGAATGTCTGACATTTTTTTCGGTCGACGCTCAGCTCTGGCAAAATACCTGACTGTTTTTTTTATCGGCCGCTTTTGGCCGATCCTTAATATTTTTGAGCGTAGCGATTGATGAGCGAACAACCAGCGGCCAGCCGCATTCGGGTCGAGGCCTTGGCCGAAGGTTTCCAGGCGCGCGCGCAACAGTGGGCCGACCAGCTTGGCCTGCCTTTGCAATTGGAGGCGGCCGAGTTTTCCCTGCAAGTCGGCGAGCACGGCCTGCAATTGCAGCAACTCGGGCCTGAGGCGCCCGGCCCGGTGCGCGTCGACTTTGTTGAAGGCGGCGCGGCGCACCGGCGTTTATACGGCGGAGGCAGCGGGCAGATGATCGCCAAAGCCGTCGGCATTGCCCAAGGCGTACGCCCACGCGTGCTGGACGCCACGGCGGGCATGGGCAAGGACGCCTTCGTGCTGGCCAGCCTGGGCTGCCAGATTAGCCTGATCGAGCGTCAGCCGTTGATCGGCGCGCTGCTCGAAGACGGCCTGGCACGCGCTGCCGAGGATTTTGAAGTGGCGCCGATCGTAGCGCGCATGCAGTTGCTCAAGGGCAACTCGATTGACGTGATGCTCAATTGGCAAGGCGAGCCGCCGCAGGTGATTTACCTGGACCCGATGTTCCCGCACCGTGAGAAAACCGCGCTGGTAAAGAAAGAAATGCGCCTGTTCCGTCCACTGGTGGGCGATGACCCGGACGCACCGGCGCTGTTGGCCGCCGCACTGGCCCTGGCCAGCCACCGCGTAGTGGTCAAACGCCCGCGCAAGGCGCCCTGCATCGACGGGCCGAAGCCGAGCCATGCGCTGGATGGCAAGTCCAGCCGGTATGACATCTATCCGAAGAAGGCGCTCAAACCCTGAGTCATCATGGGTCTGAGGCCTCGGCGCAGGCAAGCCGACTCCCTCTCTCAAGTTGATGTGGGAGGGGCTTGCTGCCGATGGCGGTGTGTCAGGTAAGTATTTTTAAACTGAACCACCGCGATCGCGAGCAAGCCCGCTCCCACATGAAGCAAACCTGCTGTTTACTCCAGGCCGGCTTTTGATTCAACGACTTCAGGTGCGGTAGCCGCGCATAAACAACCCCACCACATCCTGCACATGCGCCTCGGCGTCTGCCTCGCTCAACTGCCCGCCGCACCCATACAGCAAGCAAAAATTCGCCGTGCCCTTGAGCATGCAAAAGAAGTGCTCAGCCGCCTTGAACGGTGCGTCGATACTCAGCGCGCCGCTCTGGTTGATGCGGCTGAGCAGGCGCTCCATGCCCAGTAGCATGCGCATCGGCCCCGCGTCGAAGAAAATCTGCGAAAGCTTCACGTCCTGACTACCGGTGGTCATCATCAGGCGATGCAGGTTTACCGACTCCTCGCTGTTGATCAGGCGATGGAAGCCTCGCGCGATATTCAGCAACACCGTTTCGACCGGCATGCCCTCGGGCAGATCGAAATACATCACCGGCAACTGTTCCTCGCACGTCGCCACCACGGCAGCGGTAAACAACGTCTCCTTGTCGGTGAAGTGGCTGTAAACGGTGAGTTTCGACACGCCGGCCTCAAGCGCCACGGCGTCCATGCTGGTGCTCGCGTAGCCGTTGCTCAAAAACAGAATTTTCGCCGCTTCGAGGATTGCCTGGCGTTTTGCCATGTCCTTGGGGCGCCCGGGGCTGTTGGTGTTTACAGGATTGTCGGACATTTTTACCTTTAATACTGGACTGGCGAGTTTGGTATTAATAACATACTGGCCAGTATAATTATTCCAAGCACCCATTGCGAAAGGTCCTTCAGCATGCGCAGCACGTTCCTGCCCTTTGCGTTGCCTGTCAGCCTGGCTCTTTTTTTGGCTGCGTGCGGCCATGAAGAAGCGGCCCCGACCACCCTGCGCCCGGCCATGGTGGTGCAACCGCAGCCCACGGCGCAGGCGATGGACAGTTTTCCTGGCGAGGTACGTGCCCGTTACGAGCCGGACCTGGCCTTTCGCATTGGCGGTAAAGTCAGCAAACGCCTGGTGGAGGAGGGCGAACGGGTCAAGGCTAACCAGCCGCTGGCCGAACTCGACCCCCAGGACGTGCGCCTGCAACTGGAGGCCACCCGCGCCCAAGTCGCCGCCGCGCAGTCCAACTTGAGCCTGGTGCGCGCCGAACGTGACCGCTACAAGACCTTGATGGACCGTCAGATGGTCAGCCATTCGCAGTACGACAATGCTGAAAACCTCTACCGCTCAGGTGAAGCGCGCCTGAAGCAGATCAAGGCCGAGTTCGACGTGTCGAGCAATCAGGCGGGTTATGCCGTATTGCGTGCACCGCAAGACGGTGTGGTTGCCAAGCGCGCGGTGGAAGTCGGCCAAGTGGTGTCTGCCGGCCAAACCGTATTCACCCTCGCCACCGACGGTGAGCGAGAAGTGCTGATCAGCCTGCCCGAGCAAGGCTTCGGCCGGTTCAAGATTGGCCAACCGGTGTCGGTTGAGTTGTGGAGCCAGCCCGACCAGCGCTTTGCCGGGCGCATTCGTGAACTGTCACCCGCCGCCGATCCTAAATCGCGCACTTTCGCCGCGCGTGTCGCGTTCACTGGCGGCAAAGTCCCTGCCGAACTTGGCCAGAGTGCGCGTGTGTTCATTCAGGCTGAAGGCGTGATTGCGCTGTCGGTGCCGCTGTCGGCGCTGAGCGCGGAGAACGGTGCGTCCTACGTCTGGCGCGTGCAACCGGACAACACGCTGAAACGCACCCCGGTGCGCATCGGTGCCTTTGGCGAAAAAACCGTGCCGGTGCTGGAGGGCTTGGCTGCGACGGATTGGGTGATCGCGGCGGGCGTGCACGTACTCCATGAGGGCCAGCAAGTGCGCCCGGTGGATCGCGACAACCGCGTGGTGAATCTGGCGGCCAAGGAGTAATCCCTGATGCGTTTCAATCTTTCCGAATGGGCGTTGCGTAATCGCCAGATCGTACTGTTCCTGATGATCCTGCTGGCGGTGGTCGGTACTCTGTCCTACACCAAGCTGGGGCAAAGCGAAGACCCGCCGTTCACTTTCAAGGCCATGGTGATCAAAACCAACTGGCCCGGGGCCACGGCCCAAGAGGTGGCGCGCCAAGTCACCGAGCGTATCGAGAAAAAACTGATGGAGACCGGCGAGTACGAGCGCATTGTTTCGTTCTCGCGCCCCGGCGAATCGCAGGTCACCTTTATGGCCCGTGATTCGATGCACTCATCGCAAATTCCCGAGCTGTGGTACCAGGTGCGCAAGAAGGTCAGCGATATTCGCCAGACCTTGCCGCCGGACATACAGGGGCCGTTTTTCAACGATGAATTCGGCACCACGTTCGGCAACATCTACGCCCTGACAGGCGACGGTTTCGATTACGCCGTACTCAAGGACTACGCCGACCGCATCCAGATTCAACTGCAACGCGTACCGGATGTGGGCAAGGTTGAGCTACTCGGCCTACAGGACGAGAAGATCTGGATCGAGCTGTCCAACCTCAAACTCGCCACGCTCGGCCTGCCATTGGCGGCGGTGCAGCAGGCGTTGCAGGAGCAGAACGCCGTCTCTACGGCGGGCTTCTTTGAAACCCCGAGCGAGCGTGTGCAACTGCGTGTGTCGGGCAACTTCAAGACGGTTGAAGAAATCCGCAACTTCCCGATTCGCGTCGGTGACCGCACGTTCCGTATTGGCGACGTGGCCGAGATTCAGCGGGGTTTCAACGACCCCCCGGCACCGCGCATGCGTTACATGGGCGCGGACGCCATCGGCTTGGCGGTGGCGATGCGTGACGGCGGCGATATTCTGGTACTGGGCAAGGCGCTTGAAGCCGAATTCGCACGGTTGCAGAAGAACCTTCCGGCTGGCATGGAACTGCGCAAGGTGTCGGACCAACCGGCGGCGGTGAAAACCAGCGTCGGAGAATTCGTCCAGGTGCTGGCGGAGGCGTTGGCCATCGTGTTGCTGGTGAGTTTCTTCTCGCTCGGCATGCGCACTGGCATGGTGGTGGCCCTGGCGATTCCGCTGGTATTGGCGATGACCTTTGCCTGCATGTATTACCTCGGCATCGGGTTGCACAAAATTTCCCTCGGCGCACTGGTGCTGGCGTTGGGCCTGCTGGTGGATGACGCCATCATCGCCGTGGAAATGATGGCGATCAAAATGGAGCAGGGCTACGACCGGCTCAAGGCTGCCAGCTTCGCCTGGACCAGCACGGCGTTCCCGATGCTCACCGGCACATTGATTACGGCAGCGGGCTTTCTGCCGATTGCCACCGCGCAATCAAGCACCGGCGAATACACCCGCTCGATTTTTCAGGTGGTGACCATCGCACTGCTCGCCTCATGGGTTGCTGCCGTGGTGTTCGTGCCGTACCTGGGGGCAAAACTGCTGCCGGACCTGGCGAAAATTCATGCGGCCAAACATGGCGCTGACGGGCCTGATCCCTACGGCACACCCTTCTACCAGCGCGTAAGAGGTTTGGTCGAATGGTGCGTGCGCAGGCGCAAAACCGTGATCATCCTCACGCTGTTGTTGTTTATCGGCTCGGTCGCGCTGTTCCGTTTTGTGCCGCAACAGTTTTTCCCAGCCTCGGGTCGACTCGAGTTGATGGTCGACCTGAAACTGGCCGAGGGCGCTTCCCTTAGCAACACCGCCGAGCAGGTCAAACGCCTGGAGGCTTTGCTGCAGGAACACGCCGGCATCGACAACTATGTGGCTTACGTGGGCACCGGTTCGCCGCGCTTTTACCTGCCGCTGGACCAGCAACTGCCAGCGGTCAGCTTTGCGCAATTTGTGGTGTTGGCGAAGACCATCGAAGAGCGCGAAAGCCTGCGCACATGGTTGATCGAAACCCTTAACGAACAATTCCCCGCGCTGCGCTCGCGTGTCACGCGCCTCGAAAACGGCCCGCCCGTGGGTTACCCGGTGCAGTTTCGGGTGACCGGCGAGCACATCGAACAAGTCCGCGCCCTGGCGCGCAAAGTGGCGGCCAAAGTTCGCGAAAATACCCACGTGGTCAACGTGCACCTGGACTGGGAAGAGCCGAGCAAGATCGTCTACCTCAATATCGACCAGGACCGCGCCCGCGCACTCGGCGTGAGCACCGCCAACCTGTCGAAATTCCTGCAGCGTTCACTCACCGGGGCCACCGTCAGCCAATACCGCGAGGACAACGAGTTGATCGAAATCCTCATGCGCGGCACCGTGCATGAACGCACCGAATTGTCGCTGCTGCCCAGCCTGGCGGTGCCCACCGACAATGGCAAAAGCGTGGCGCTGTCGCAGATCGCCACCCTCGAATATGGTTTTGAAGAGGGCGTCATCTGGCACCGCAACCGCCTGCCGACCGTGACCGTGCGCGCCGACATCTACGGCAAGGAACAACCGGCGACGTTGGTGCAGCAAATTCTGCCGACCCTTGCCGACGTGCGCGCCGAACTGCCCGACGGCTACCTGATTGAAGTGGGCGGCACTGTCGAGGATTCCGCGCGTGGCCAGAACTCGGTCAAGGCCGGCGTGCCACTGTTTATCGTGGTGGTGCTGACGTTGCTGATGCTGCAACTGCGCAGCTTCTCGCGCACCGCCATGGTGTTTCTGACGGCACCGCTGGGCTTGATCGGCGTGACCTTGTTCCTGCTGCTGTTCCGCCAGCCGTTCGGCTTTGTCGCCATGCTCGGGACCATCGCGCTGTCAGGCATGATCATGCGTAACTCGGTGATCCTGGTGGACCAGATCGAACAAGACATCAATGCTGGCCTGCCGCAATGGCAGGCAATCATCGAAGCCACCGTCCGACGCTTCCGGCCGATTGTGCTGACAGCCCTCGCGGCGGTGCTGGCAATGATTCCGCTGTCACGCAGCGTGTTCTTCGGGCCGATGGCCGTGGCGATCATGGGCGGATTAATTGTCGCGACGGCGTTGACGCTATTGTTCCTGCCTGCGCTGTATGCTGCGTGGTTTCGAGTCAGGAAGGATGCCGCGTAATCATGCTGTCCACTGTTTTAGCACTAGCGTTGTTGCTACTCGCCCCCGGACCGACCAACACGCTACTGTTTCGCGCCGGGGTGCTGTTCGGGTACACGGCTTCTTGGAAGCTGGCGTTTATCGAGTGCCTGGCGTATCTGTTGCAGGTGTCGGTGTGGGGCGTGGCGTTGCTGTATCTGGCGGGGTATTCACCGTGGGCGCTGAAAGCTACGCAACTGGCGGCGGCCTGTTACCTGCTATATGTCTCGTTCACGCTCTGGCAACGCAACAACGCCAGCGTGGAGTCGAGCCACGATCGTTTCGGCGGCGTGTATTTCTTCTGGCTCACGGTGATGAACCCGAAAGGTCTGTTGATCGCTTCGTTTATCGCGCCGGTCGGCGCATTTGCCTCGCTACAGGGTTATGCCGGGTTTATGGCCACGCTGGCGTTGGTGGTGATACCGGTAGGGTCGGCCTGGATTGTGTTAGGCAGTCGGTTCGAAGGGGTTGAAAAGACGTGGCTTACGCCGTTGAAAATCAATCGGGCAACCTCCGTGGCCATCTGCTGTTTTGCCACGCTGATGCTGGGGCGACTGGCGGGCTCGGTTATTCACTGATTTACATGACGATGCAAACCGGCATCTCGGCATTTGGAACGTTAAGTTTTTTCACTCCACTCAGAATTGCCTGATGGACAGGCGCAGGTTTCGACTTCGCCATTTGGCGGTCGGACCTATTTCAATCAGTTTACGGAGTGTCAAATGTCGATTTTTTCTGCTATTGCGGCTTTTAAAGGTGCGTTTCTCGGCGCTTTGCTGGCCAATAAATTCTCTAACAGGGAATCTGAATACGCCGCGCCGCGGCAGCCTGAGTGTGGTGGTGGCGGTAGTTACCGTCCTCGCCCTGAGATATACCAAGCGAGTTTGGCGCAGGGCTGCCCACCCAAGCCGCATCATGGCGCACCGCACCGCACCGAACTGCACGCGCACCCGGTCCATGAGCATCAAGTGCACCATAGGCCGATGCACTCACTTTTTACGCTGAGCCGTTGAGACACTTAGCCTGAAACAACTGCGCCAAGGCCCGTTATCAGCGGCCTTGGCGCAGTAATAGAGTGCTTGCTGTGGCGGGTTACAACGCGCCGAACACCTTCTTTGCCAAGCTGGTGGCCGCAGCCGCCGGGTTCTTGCGAATGGTTTCTTCCTGTTGCGCGATCATCTTGAACAAGCCGTCCAGCGCCTGTTCGGTCACGTAACTTTCGACGTTGGCACTTTTGGCATCAACCGCGCCAAACGCGGCAGCCTTGCCGGCCAGTGCATTGTACTGTTGGGCAACGCCAACCTTGTCGGTGGCGGCCTTGACGATCGGCAGGAACTTGGCGCGAATTTCTTCACGGCTGCTTTTGTTCAGGTACTGGGTAGCCGAGTCCTGGCCACCGCTGAGGATGCCCTTGGCGTCGGTCACGCTCATGTTTTTCACCGCATTGACCAAGATCGGTTGCGCTTGGGTCACGGCGGTTTCAGCCGCCTTGTTCATGCTGGTTTCGAGTTGAGTGACCTGATCGCCCATGCCAAACATTTTCAGTTTGTCGGCGACTTTGCCGAGCTTGCCGGGCAGGCCGATTTTTACCTCGGGGTTGTTGCTGAAACCACCGGGAACCCCCAGTTGTTTCACGGCGATCTGTGCGCCTTGGGTGAGTGCATCTTTGAGCCCGCCGCTGGCGTCGCTTTGTGACAGGCTGCCAAGGTTCAAGGCCATGGCGTTGGCGCCGAGCAGCAGGCCGGCACACAAGGCAGTAAGGCGAAGGGAGTTACGGAGCATGAGCGCTTCCTTTTGATCTAACGTGTGGTCTGGAGAGCATCAGTGGGCGACCGCATCAACCCGCACGCGCAGCGGTTGAGGGTCTTGGCCGTTGAGTTGCACGGTATGCCGTTCGGTGGTGACAAACAGTAGCTTGCCCTCCCGTTCGATGCGAGCGCTCACCGAGTACGTGTGGCCCGGTTTGACCTGAGCGGGGTCGTAGCGCAGGTGAAACGCCAGTGGCACCTGCCCTTTGACCGGGCCGTTTTGTTGCGCCAGGGTCATGGCTGGGGCGTCCATCAGCGACACATCCAGCAAGCTGACACTCAACGTGGCGTCGGGCGGCAGCGCGCTGCGTTGCAGGTAGAACACTTCGCCATCAAGGTTGCCCCTGGGCGCAGGCGTCATCGATTGGCAGGCTCCGAGCAGGGCGGTCAGGCCCAGTAGAATGATTTTTTTCAACGTGCGGCTCCTTTTCAGCGGCGCCGGAATTTACCCGGCGCCTCGTTAAATCTAGCGGCTTTCTTGCGAAGTGAGCGGCTCAGGTTCGACCGGCGCCTCGACCGCGCCGTCGACGCGGTGCAAGGCGACTTGGCGGATCGACAGGCGAATATCCGCCGGCAGCACGCGTTTTGCCGCACCTTCAGCCAGTTCGCCAAGCATGTCGTGATAGCTCAACTTGCCCGCTTCGTCGCGGCGCAGCACATCTTGCTCCAGCAACGTCTGAATAAAATGTCGGAAAAGGCTTTTGTCGAAGAACTCCGGGGCATTCAGGCCATGCAGGATCGACAGGCGCTGGGCCATGATCGTGCACAGGTCTTCCAGTTCTTCGGCGCTGATGCTGTTGCGGCCGCTGTTGAGCAGCAGCGAGATCGCCATGTAAAAACGTTGCAGGGTCTGGGCGATGCTTTTGGACAGCAGCGTCAGCAGCACAAAGTGCCGTGAACTCGGGGCCGGGCGCAGGTACACCTGGTTTTCGAAGCGCAGCAGGCCTTGTTCGACGAAAGCCTCCAGCCATTGGTCGACCACCGCGTCCAACGCCTCCAGCGACCAGCGGATAAACAGCTCCGATTGCAGGTACGGGTACAGCGCGTGGGTATAGCGCAGGATCTGTTCGCGGCTCATCCGCGAGCTGCTTTGGAAGAAGCTCGCGAGCAACGCGGGCAGGGCGAAGATGTGTAGCACGTTGTTGCGATAGTAGGTCATCAGGACGGCGTTTGGCTCGTCCAGGTACAGAATCTTGCCCAAGGCGTCGCTCTGTTCCGACAGCAGGTCCATGTCCTTGACGTGTTTGATCAGCGCCAGGCCATCGCCTTCCGGCAAGGTGGTATGCGGCGAGTACGGCACGCGGCGCAGCAGCGCCAGGTACAGGTCCAACTGGCGCGCCATGGCCTGTTCATCCAGCGCCAGCCGCGTGGTGGAGAGCAGCGCCAGGGCCACCAGGTTAACCGGGTTCACCGCGGCGGCTTCGTTCAGGTGGCGCGCCACCTGCTCGCTGAGCCGATGCGTGGTTTGGTTGAGCCACGCAGGTTTATAGTTCGGGCCAAGCTCTTGGGTGCGCCAATCGGGTTGCTCGGCATCCAGGAACTCGGCCAGCTTGATCGGCTCGCCGAAGTTGACGGCGACTTGGCCAAAGCGCTGCTTGAGCGCGCCGACCACTTTGAAAATATCGAAAATCGACTCTTTTTTCTTGCTCGCGCCGCGCAGCTCGCCGAGGTAGGTACGGCCTTCCAGCACGCGCTCATAGCCGATGTACACCGGCACGAAGACGATCGGCATGCGCGATGAGCGCAAGAAACTGCGCAAGGTGATCGCCAGCATCCCGGTTTTGGGTTGCAGCATGCGCCCGGTACGTGAGCGCCCGCCTTCAACGAAGTACTCCACCGGGAAGCCCTTGGTGAACAGGGTGTGCAGGTATTCGTTGAACACCGAGGTGTACAGCGGGTTGCCCTTGAAGGTGCGGCGCATGAAAAACGCACCGCCACGGCGCAGCAGCCTGCCGATCACCGGCATGTTCAGGTTGATGCCGGCGGCGATATGCGGCGGCGTCAGGCCGTTTTTGAAGAGTAAATAGGACAGCAGCAGGTAGTCGATATGGCTGCGGTGGCAAGGTACGTAAATCACCTCGTAACCCTGGGCGACCTGTTGCACGCCTTCGATGTTGTTGACCTTGATGCCGTCGTAGATCTTGTTCCAGAACCAGCTCAGCACCACTTCAAGGAAACGGATCGCGGTGTAGGTGTAGTCCGAGGCGATCTCGTTGCCGTAGCGCAGGGCCTGGGCCTTGGCTTTTTCCGGGGTGATTTTCTCGCGTTCGGCCTCTTCCAGGATGGCCTGGCGCACCAGCGGCATGTTGACCAAGCCTTTCACCAGGTTACGGCGGTGCGACAGGTCGGGGCCGATCACTGCGGTCTTCAGGTTACGAAAGTGCACACGAAGGATGCGTTGGGCCATGCGCACTGTCCGTTCGTGACCTTTATTGTGCTCGATCAATTCACGCAGGTTGATAGGCGCGGAGAATTGCACGCGCGTCTTGCGACCCAAAATCAGAATGCTCAGCAACCGGCGCAGGCGCCCGGTCACGGCCCAGCTGTCGGCAAACAGCAGTTTCCACGGGCTGGACTCGCTTTCGGGCGACTGCCCCCAGAACACGCTGACGGGAATGATTTGTGCATTCTCTTCGGCGTGCTCGGTCAGGGTGTTGACCAGGCGGGTCAGGGTTGGCGGCGCGCCGCGCTTGTCTTGGCGGCCTAGCCAGTCCGGCTCGGGCGTGAGGTAAAAGAACGCCGCAGGTTCCATCAGCGGGCCCACCGATACCGGCAGCACCGGGCGCGGCAGGCCGGCCTTGGTGCACTCTTTATCGACCACCGACAATTCGCTGAGGGAGGGTGATTGCAGCACATAAAACACCGGCCGGCTGCGGTCCAGGTTAAGGGTGAGGGACGACTGGTTGATGGTCTCCGACCGAACCCAGAGGTACAACAGTCGGCGCAAGGTGCCAAACACCAGACGGCGGAACGGAGAGCGGGTCATAGGCGTGCTGCTTGAAGTGGAAAAAACCGAGCAGGCGCTCGGGCGGGTAGTGTGCCGTATTCGCCGAAAATCGGCAAAAAAGCGGCGATATAAACTTGAGTTGATGGTTTTTGAGCCTGTCTTATACTCGGCAGTTCAATGCGAGCGACTCAACAATAAAAAGCATGTGGGAGTAAAAAAATGGCAACGCGCGAAATCGGCAATGTGAAGTGGTTCAACGATGCAAAAGGCTATGGGTTTATTCAACGCGAAGACGGCAAGGATGTGTTTGTGCACTACCGCGCCATTCGCGGTGATGGCCACCGTTCGTTGGCCGAAGGCCAGCAGGTGGAGTACGCCGTGGTAACCGGCGAGAAGGGGTTACAGGCCGAGGATGTGGTCGGCCTCTAACCGCAGGGCAAGCGGCAGCGGCAGCGGCAAGCTGCAAGCTTCAAGCTGCAAGTGGCAGGCTTCAAGCGCTCTTGCTTGCCGCTTGAAGCTTGCCGCTTGCCGCTGTTTTCAAGCCGTTTTCCAGGTGATCTGCTCTTCACCGTCTGCGCTGATGCGAATCCAGGTGTCGGCACTTTCTTCGCCTTCTTCCTCAACCCAACTGCCCGGTGCACAACGTACTTCGACGTTCAGCGCGGCAAACGCGGCGCGGGCACAGGCAATGTCGTCGTCCCACGGGGTCTGGTCGCTTTCCAGGTACAGGCTGTTCCATTTGCCCACGGCTTTAGGCAGCCAAGTCACCGGTACGCTGCCGGCCTTGCACTTGTAGGTCTGGCCTCGCTGGACCCAGTCGGTGCACGGGCCCAGGGCGGCGCCTAGCCAGGCGGCGATGGCCTTGTAGTCGACGTCGGCGTCTTTCAGGTAAATCTCAATATCAGGTTGGCGCATGGATGTTCCTCGTTGCGGGATTCGAAAATCCATTCGCGGATGCATAAAAGTCGGTTATTGAAGCACGAAATAATCGTAGCGCATCGACACCGTGACCTGCAGCGGCTCGGCCGCTTCGATCACCTCGTTACGGCGTTCGGCGCTGGCACGCCAGCCGTGGGGCGTCATGGCCAGCAGGTTGGCGCGGTCTTTGGGTTCAGCCAGGCTCAGCGTGAACTCAAGGGTTTCGCTGTGCGCCAGGCTCATGCCGTCCGGCACCAGCGCCAAGTGCTTGTCGTCGGTGTACTCGCGCACTTCGTCGTACAGGCGCTCGCGCAATTGCATCAGGTGGCCGGCAGTGGGGCCGACCTTCATCAAGCCGCCGCCGGGGCTGAGCAGGCGTTTGGCCTCATCCCAGTCCAGCGGGCTGAACACACTGGCGAGGAACTGGCAGCTCGCATCGGCCAGCGGTACACGCGCCATACTGGCGATCAACCAGGTCAGCGCCGGGTTGCGTTTGCACGCGCGCTTGACCGCTTCTTTGGAAATGTCCAGCGCGTAGCCGTCGGCGTGGGGCAGGGCATCGGCAATTTGCGCGGTGTAATAGCCCTCGCCGCAACCGATGTCTACCCAGCGTTGTGGCGCGCGCTCGGCAGCCAGCTCGGCCAGGCGCTTGGCCACAGGCGCGTAGTGCCCGGCGTTGAGGAAGTTGCGGCGCGCCTCGACCATCGCGAGGTTATCGCCTGGGTCGCGGCTGTTTTTGTGCTGCACCGGCAACAGGTTCAGGTAGCCCTGGCGGGCCCGGTCGAAACGGTGCCCGGCCGGGCATGCGACGCCATTCTCGACGGCGTTGAGGGGGGCACTGCAAAGAGGGCAAGCGAGCATCAGGCGAGCAACTTGATCAGGGTCTGGTAATAGATTTCGGTGAGCACATCGAGGTCGCTGGCCAGGATGCGTTCGTTAACCTGGTGAATCGTCGCGTTGACCGGGCCCAGCTCCACCACTTGGGTGCCGAGGGTGGCAATGAAACGCCCATCCGACGTGCCGCCGCTGGTGGAGGCTTTGGTGTCACGGCCGGTGATCGCTTTGATGCTGGCCGACACCGCATCCAGCAGCGCGCCCGGTTCGGTGAGGAACGGCAAGCCCGACAACGCCCATTCTACGTGCCAGTCCAGGCCGTGCTTGTCGAGGATTGCCGCAACGCGCTGTTGCAGGGCTTCAACGGTGGACTCGGTGGAGAAACGGAAGTTGAACACTGCCGTCAGGTCACCGGGGATCACGTTGGTGGCGCCGGTGCCGGAGTTGAGGTTGGAGATCTGGAAACTGGTCGGCGGGAAGAACGTGTTGCCGTCATCCCAATGCTCGGCGGCGAGTTCCGCCAGGGCGGGTGCGGCCAGGTGAATCGGGTTCTTCGCCAGGTGCGGGTAGGCCACGTGGCCTTGTACGCCGCGCACCGTGAGGGTAGCGCCGAGCGAGCCGCGACGACCGTTCTTGACCACGTCGCCGACCAGCGCAGTACTCGACGGTTCGCCGACGATGCACCAGTCGAGGCGCTCTTTACGGGCTGCCAGACGCTCGATCACGGCCTTGGTGCCGTGGTGGGCCGGGCCTTCTTCATCGCTGGTGATCAGGAAGGCCACCGAACCCTTGTGGTCCGGGTAGTCGCCGACGAAACGCTCGGCTGCCACCAGCATCGCCGCCAGGCTGCCTTTCATGTCTGCTGCGCCACGCCCGCAGAGCATGCCGTTGTCGTCGATCAGCGCGTCGAACGGGTCGTTCTGCCAAGCCTGCACCGGGCCGGTTGGCACCACGTCAGTGTGGCCGGCAAAGCACAGCACCGGGCCAGCGTGCTTGCCATGGGTGGCCCAGAAGTTGTCCACATCTTCGATGCGCATTGGCTCAAGCGCAAAACCGGCGTCGCCCAGGCGCTGCATCATCAGCTTCTGGCAGTCGGCGTCGATCGGCGTCACCGAGGGGCGACGGATCAGGTCGATGGCGAGTTGAAGGGTCGGCGAAAGGTCGGCATGGGCCGTCATGGGGAAACTCCGGAAGCGTGTGATGGGCGCAGGACGAATATGGAATACACAACCTGAATGGGCGCAGATTCAATGTGGGAGCTGGCTTGCCTGCGATGCAGACGCCGCGATCTGGCAGGTACGCCGCGGCGATGCCATCGCAGGCAAGCCAGCTCCCACAGAAAGCAGGGCTAGGCCAAGTCTTGCAAAACGGCCGTTATCTTATAGCAAAACGGCGGCCAGAGGCCGCCGTTTAGTGCATTGCGCAAGTTTTTACACGGCCGTTACCGGCTCAGCCTTCGCTGCAGGTTTTGGCAGCGACGAGAGGAACGCCATGATCAACGCCGCCACGTACGGCAGCGATTGCACCAGCAGCATCACCACCCAGAAGCGCATGTCATTGCTCGGCAGGCCTTGCACCAGGTAAATCCCCAGCGCCGCGCCCCACAACAGCAGCATGATGAACATTTCTTCGCGGGCTTCGGAAATCGCGACCCAGAAGCCGTGGTTATCCGCATTTTTCGGTGTACGAAAGAACGGAATACTGGTGGTGAAGAAGCCATACAGCACCGCTTTCGCGATGGTGTGCGACAACGCCAGCCCGGCCAGTGCTGCGCAGAACGCGTCCTTAAGGTTCACGCCCATCGCACGACGGTAGAGGAAGATGATCTTGCCCACCTTGAACACGAACAACGCCAGCGGCGGAATCGCGAAAATCAGCAGCGGCGGGTCGACACGGGTGGGCACGATGATCATTGCCGCCGACCACAGCAGGGCGCCGACGGTGAAGAAAATGTTCATGCCATCCGCCACCCACGGCAGCCAGCCCGCGAGGAAGTGATAGCGCTGGCCACGGGTCAACTCGGTGCCCTTGCCGCGCAGCAGGCTTGCGGTGTGACGCTTGATGATCTGAATCGCGCCATAGGCCCAGCGGAAACGCTGTTTCTTGAAGTCGATAAAGGTATCCGGCATCAGGCCCTTGCCGTAGCTGTCGTGGTAATACGCCGCCGACAAGCCTTTCTCGAACACACGCAGGCCAAGTTCGGCGTCTTCGCAGATGCACCAGTCAGCCCAACCGAGTTCTTCAAGCACCGAGCGACGGGTCATGGTCATGGTGCCGTGCTGGATAATCGCGTCGCGGTCGTTACGCGTGACCATGCCGATATGGAAGAAGCCTTTGTATTCCGCGTAGCAGAGCTTCTTGAAGGTGCTTTCGTTCTGGTCGCGGTAATCCTGCGGCGACTGCACCACGGCGATTTTCGGGTCGGCGAAGTGCGGCACCATGTGCTTGAGCCAGTTCGGCGACACGCAGTAGTCCGAGTCGATCACCGCGATCACTTCGGCGTCCTTGGCGGTGTGCGGAATCAGGTAGTTCAGCGCGCCGCCCTTGAAACCGGCCAGCGGCGCGACGTGGAAGAACTTGAAGCGCGGGCCGAGGGTTTCGCAGTAGTCGCGCACCGGTTCCCACACCGCCGGGTCTTTGGTGTTGTTGTCGATGATCAGGACTTCGAAGTCCGGGTAATCGAGGGCGGCCAGGGCGTCGAGGGTCTGTTTGACCATCTCCGGCGGCTCGTTGTAGCACGGCACATGAATCGACACTTTCGGGCGGTAGTGCGAATCGCCTTCCACCGGCAGGAATTCGCGCCGGCGCTTGTGGGTCCACACCGCTTCCGCCAGTTCGTGGGCTTCGGTCAGCAATACGATAAACACGCCGAGGGCGCCGAGTGCCAGCAAGAAACCAACGGTGAGGCTAAACCAGGTGCTGTATTGCTGGCTGTAGTCGTAGCCGATCCACACCAACACCGACCCGCACAGGAACGCGATAAAGGTCAGGAAGGTACGGCCACGCTGGCGCAGGGCCGAGCCGTCGATCATCAGCAAGGTCAGCGACAGCAGCGCAAGCACCACCGAGCCGATGGCCAGCACGCGCCACTGCGGAATCGCGACCACCGGGCCTTCAAAGTTGAATTTTTGCTGGCGCGCGGCGTTGTACACGCCCCAATAAGCGCCGGCCGAGCCTTCGTCACTGACTTTCCACGGCTGATCGAAGGCCTCGATCACGAAGTAGTTGTAACCCTGGCGGTTGAGCTTGTTGACCAGCGTGCGCAGGTAAATGGCCTGGTCGGCGGGGGAGGTTTCATTACCACCGCGCATGCGTCCGTTACTCGGCCAGCCAACTTCCGACAGCAGCAACGGCTTTTTTGGGAAGAGTTTTTTCAGATCCCGGGCACGGTCGAGTACGTATTGGCCAGCCTTGTCCATCGGGATAAATTCCCAGAACGGCAGGATGTGCGCGGCAATCAGGTCGACGTGCTTGGCCAGTTGTGGGTACTTTTCCCAGATGTGCCATTGCTCGGAGGTGGTCACCGGCACTTTCACGGCGGCGCGCACCCGGTCGAGCAGCACGATCAGCGCTTCAGGGGTGATTTCTTCACGGAACAACGCTTCGTTGCCGACCACCACCCGCACAACGCTGCGCGAGCTATTGGCCAGCTCGATGGCACGCTGGATCTCGCGCTCGTTGCGTTCAAGGTCCGGGCTGATCCAGATCCCCAGCGTTACGCGCAGGCCGAACTCTTCCGCCAGCTTGGGGATGTCTTGCAAGGTGCCGTCGACCGAATAAGTACGGATGTTGTCCGTCAGCTTGCTCATGATCGCAAGGTCTTGACGCATCTGGTCGTCGCTGGGGTACTGGTCTTTCTGCGGGTATTGGCCTTGCTGGAACGGCGAGTAGGAAAACCCGGAGATCTGCTCAGGCCAGTTAGGGGTGGTAACCGGGCGGTTGATCAGCGCCCAGAAGCCGGTGAACAGCGCAGCAATTGCCAGCACCACCACCAGGTTGAGTCCAAATTTACGCGATGCCATAGCTGTTTCGGGTTCCAAAGGGTGTGGAACGAAAAGAGGTGCCGGCCTGCGCCGAACGGCGCGCATCCTACACCGGCGCTTCCATGAGCGTACAGCAGGCCAGGAAAAACCGCACATTGGGCAGCGAAAGTTCATCTAAGTTCTTAACTTGTAGCGTGTAGCTTAAAACTTGTGGCCGCGTAGCCCTATAATGCGCGCCGGTTTTTGGGGTAATGGTCATGAGCACAGAAGATCCGCGATTTGCAGGCGTTGCCCGCTTGTATGGCATTGAAGGCCTGGAACGCTTGAAAGCGGCCCACGTGGCGATCGTCGGCGTCGGCGGCGTGGGCTCTTGGGCGGCGGAAGCCATCGCCCGTTGCGGGGTGGGCGAGATTTCGCTGTTTGACCTGGACGATGTCTGCGTGAGTAACAGCAACCGTCAGTTGCACGCGCTGGACAGCACCGTGGGCAAGCCCAAGGTCGAAGTGATGGCTGAGCGCTTGCGCGGCATCAACCCCGATTGCACGGTGCATGCGGTGGCGGATTTTGTGACCCGCGACACCATGGCCGAGTACATCACGCCGAACATCGATTGCGTGATCGACTGCATCGACGCCGTTAACGCCAAGGCCGCGCTGATTGCCTGGTGCAAGCGCCGCAAGATTCAGATTATTACCACCGGCGGTGCGGGTGGGCAGATCGACCCGACGTTGATCCAGGTGTGTGATCTGAACCGCACCTTCAACGACCCGCTGGCGTCGAAAGTGCGCTCTACGTTGCGCCGTGACTACGGTTTTTCGCGCACTGTGACGCGGCATTACAGCGTGCCGTGTGTGTTTTCGACCGAGCAACTGCGTTACCCCAAGCCGGACGGCAGCATCTGTTTGCAGAAGAGCTTTGTGGGGGACGGGGTGAAGCTGGACTGCGCGGGTGGGTTTGGCGCGGTGATGATGGTGACGGCGACCTTTGGCATGGTGGCGGCGACTAAAGCCGTGGACAAGATTGTGGCTGGGGTGCGCAGGCCTTCGGAGCGGGTTAAAACCGTTTAGACCGACATGGGGACGTGCCGCCGCGGCACAGCAGACGACCTGAGTGGTTGAAGCGGATCAAACGCGCTTTTGTGGGAGCGGGCTTGCTCGCGATGGCGGCGTGTCAGTTGAAAAATACTTATTTGGCACACCGCAATCGCGAGCAAGCC
>NZ_JBLZPT010000012.1:0-144917 GCF_049199985.1 Pseudomonas kitaguniensis | reverse complement strand
GGGGGGGCGGGTGGGGGGGGTTTTTTTATATAAAAAATTTTTTCCCCCCCCCCCCCCCCCCCCCCCCCCCCCCCGCTCCCACAGTTGACTGCATTCTGCTTGGGAGATTGGGTCGGCTTCCGGGCCTTTTAAAAGTGACTCGCTGTAAAAGCGCAACCGATATAAGCCATCGCCCAAAAAACGGATATGCACTTAAAAAGTGTCAGTGGCTAACTGCATCACCGCTCCCACAATCAGTTCTGTATACGGCTCAAGTCTCGCATGCGCTGCAATACCGCATTCAAGCCATTACTGCGCGACACTGACAACTGCCGGGAAAGCCCCAGTTGATCGAACCAGTCGGGCAGGTCAACCCTCTGCAAATCGGCAGCCGACAGGCCGTTAACCCGCGCCAGCAGCAACGCCACCAAACCACGAATCATCCGCGCGTCGCTGCGCGCGGCAAATTGCCAATGGCCATCTTGCAGGCGGCCGACCAACCACACCAGGCTTTCGCAGCCCTGTACGAGGTTGGCGTCGACCTTATCCTCATCGGCCAGGGCCGGCAGCCGCTCGCCCCATTGCATCAACAGGCGCGCGCGTTGCTCCCAACTGCCGACTGCTTGAAAAGCCTCCAGCGCGCTGACTGCATCCACCGGCAAGCTCATCGCAACAGCTCCAGCGCTTGGTCGAGCGCTTCAAAAAAACGCTCCAGGTCGTCGGAATCGTTGTACAGCGCCAGCGACACACGAATCGCCCCCGACAAGTGCATCGCCTTGAGCAACGGCATTGCACAATGATGCCCGGCACGCACCGCAATACCTTGCTCGGTCAGCACGTGCGCGAGGTCGGCATTGTGCACGCCGTCCACCACAAAACTGGCCAACGCCACGTGCGGCGAACCCAGCACGCGCACGCCGTTGCGTGCTTTCAGCCCGCGCAGCAGGTAGTCGTGCAAGGCCGCTTCATGGGCGACCACGGCCTGTTGATCCAGCGAACTCAGGTAATCCAGCGTGGCGCCCAAGCCGATCACGCCGGCAATCGGCGGTGTGCCCGCTTCAAAACCCAGCGGCGCGGGGCGGAAACTGGCGCTGTGGTAGTCCGCCTGTTGCACCATCTCGCCGCCAAACTGCCAGTGGCGCAGGTGATGCAGGGCTTCGTTGCGCCCGTACAACACGCCGACGCCGTCCGGCCCGTAGAGCTTGTGGCTGGAGAATACGTAGAAATCGCAGCCCAGCGCCTGCACATCATGGCGGCCATGGACGATGCCTTGGGCACCATCCACCACGCTCAGTGCGCCGTGGGCCTTGGCCATTGCCAGCAAGGCTTCCAAGGGTTGCCAGGCGCCGAGTACGTTGGATAACTGGCTCACCGCCAGCAAGCGCGTGCGCGGGCCGATCAACCCGGCGGCGGCTTGAAGGTCAATCACGCCGTCCTCGCCCAGCGGCAATACCACCAGCGTGAGCGCGCGACGTTTGGCCAGTTGCTGCCAGGGCAGCAGGTTGGCGTGGTGTTCGAGGGCGCTGATAACAATTTCATCGCCGGCATTGAATAAGTGCTCAAGGCCATAGGCCAGGAGGTTCAGCGCAGAGGTTGCGCCGTGGGTAAAAACAATCTGCCCGCTGTCACCTGCGTTCAACCACTGCGCGACCTTGCTGCGACTGTCTTCAAAGGCCTGGGTAGCATGGGCGCCCGGCAAATGCTGGGCACGGTGCACATTGGCTGCGCCATTGGTGTAGTAGTGGCTGATCGCATCCAGCAGGGCTTGAGGTTTTTGCGTAGTGGCGGCGTTGTCCAGGTAGGTCTGGTCTTGCCGTTGCAGGGTGGCGATGGCCGGAAAATCAGCGCGCCAGGGGGAAGGCACAAGCATGGTGTTCAAGACTCGTATGGCGAGCCGCACCGCAAAGGCACGGCTCGCTAGTGGCATCGAGTGGATGCTTAGTTGTGAGCGTGCAGCGCTTCGTTCAGTTCGATAGCCGATTTGTGGGTTTTGCACTCCACGGCACCGGTCTCGGAGTTGCGGCGGAACAGCAGGTCGGGTTGGCCGGCCAATTCGCGGGCTTTAACCACCTTAACCAGTTGGTTTTGCTCGTCGAGCAGTGCAACTTTGGTCCCGGCAGTCACGTACAGGCCCGACTCTACGGTATTGCGGTCGCCCAACGGGATACCGATGCCGGCGTTGGCGCCGATCAGGCAGCCTTCGCCCACCTTGATCACGATGTTGCCGCCGCCCGACAGCGTGCCCATGGTGGAGCAGCCGCCGCCCAGGTCGGAGCCTTTGCCGACGAATACGCCAGCCGACACGCGGCCTTCGATCATGCCCGGGCCTTCGGTGCCGGCGTTGAAGTTGACGAAACCTTCGTGCATTACCGTGGTGCCTTCGCCCACGTAGGCGCCCAAGCGGATACGCGCGGCATCAGCGATACGCACGCCGGCCGGAACCACGTAGTCGGTCATTTTCGGGAACTTGTCTACCGAGAACACTTCCAGCAGCTCGCCACGCAGGCGCGCTTCGAGTTGGCGCTCAGCCAGTTCGCTGATGTCGATCGCGCCCTGGCTGGTCCACGCCACGTTCGGCAACTGCGGGAACACACCGGCCAGGCTCAGGCCGTGCGGCTTGACCAGGCGATGCGACAGCAGGTGCAACTTGAGGTAAGCCTCGGGCGTGGACGTCAGTGCCGCGTCTTCAGCCAACAGTGTGGCCACCAGCGGGGTGTGGCTTTCAGCCAGGCGGCTGAGCAAAGCCGCTTGAGCACTGTCGACGCCTTTAAGCGCGTCGGCCATTTGCAAGGCCTGGGTGACAGTAAATGTAATGGCCTGGTTGCCGTCGGTGTAACCAATGATCGGCGCGATGGCGTTGATGATTTCAGCCGACGGGTTGAGCAATGGTTGTGCGTAAAACACTTCCAGCCAAACACCTTGGCGGTTCTGAGTGCCGACGCCGAAGCCCAGGCTGAACAGGGAGTTGGACATGCTGTTACCTCTACAAAAATGGAAGGGCTGGCCTACGTAAGGGCTGCCGAATAACTATCTGGCTTGAAGCCAATCAGGGTTCTGTCGCCGAGATCGAGCACTGGGCGCTTGATCATCGAGGGTTGTGCGAGCATCAATTCAATGGCTTTCGACTGATCGAGATCGGCTTTGCGTTCGTCTTCGAGTTTGCGAAAGGTGGTGCCCGCACGGTTCAAAACCACCTGCCAACCGTGCTCGTTGCACCATTGGGTCAAGTGTTCGCGGTCGATACCGGCCGTTTTGTAGTCGTGGAACGCATAGCTCACAGCGTGCTCATCGAGCCAGGTGCGGGCCTTTTTCATGGTGTCGCAGGCTTTGATGCCAAAAAGGTGCAACGTTTTGCTTGAAGCGGTCAAGGAATTGCCCCCCTCTGATCTGATGCTGTGTACGAAAAAAACTAAAGATCACGGATTATGCCATGACCAGCGCGTTTGGGTGCCGCTCGTCACGGTCATGCAGCGCCTGGGTGGGTAACATAGCCGGGTAATATGGCACTTCAACGGCCAGTTGTTGCCAGATAGGTGTCGTTGCAAGCCGATTGTCCGGGAAACCCGCGTTATGCAAACCGCCTACACCGTTCTTATCTTGCTGATGCTGGTCAGCGTTTCGCGCCTTGTGGGGCGTGTCATTCCTCTGCCGTTACCCTTGGTGCAGATCGCCGCCGGCGCCTTGTTGGCCTGGCCGACGTTGGGCCTGCATGTGGCCCTGGACCCGGAGCTGTTCCTGTTTCTGTTCCTGCCGCCGCTGTTGTTCTCCGATGGTTGGCGCATGCCCAAGCGCGAGTTGTGGCGCCTGCGCGGGCCTATCCTGACGTTGGCGGTGGGGTTGGTGCTGTTCACGGTGGTCGGCGCCGGTTATTTCATTCATTGGCTATTGCCTGCAATTCCACTGCCGGTTGCCTTCGCCCTGGCGGCTGTTTTATCACCGACCGATGCCGTGGCGGTGTCAGCTATTTCCCAAAATCGTTTGCCCAAGCCGCTGATGCATATGCTGCAGGGCGAAGCCTTGATGAATGATGCCTCGGGCCTGGTGACGTTCAAGTTCGCGCTGGCGGCGGCGCTGACCGGCGTGTTTTCCCTGGCGGATGCCAGCCTGACCTTTGTGCTGGTGGCGGTGGGTGGCCTGGCCGTCGGCGTGGCATTGAGCTGGTTGGTCGGCCGGTTGCGTGCCTGGATGATCGCGCGGGGCTGGGACGACCCGGCCACCCACGTGGTGTTCATGTTGCTGCTGCCGTTCGCCGCGTATGTGTTGGCTGAACGCCTGGGCGCATCGGGTATTTTGTCGGCGGTAGCGGCGGGGATGATGCAAAGCTGGCTCGACTTGCTGCCACGCCAAACCAGCACACGCTTGCTCAATCGCAGTGTCTGGTCGCTGTTGGAGTTTGCGTTCAACGGCCTGATCTTCCTGTTATTGGGCCTGCAGTTGCCGGACATCATCAAGGCGGTGGTGAGCCATGAGCCGACGCTGTGGCCAACCCTGTTGTATCGCTGCCTGGAAGTGATTGCGATTTTTATGGTGCTGGTCGTGCTGCGGTTTATCTGGGTGCAAAGCATCTGGCGGCTGTCGGGTTTGCTGCGCCGCCTTCGTGGCAAAAGCGAGTTGACCATGGTGCCGACGGCCCGTTCCTGCTGGCTGTTGACCGTTGGCGGCGTGCGCGGTGCAGTGACGCTGGCGGGTGTGATGTCGGTGCCTTTGCTGTTGGCGCCGGGGCAGGATTTCCCGGAGCGCGATCTGCTGATCTTTATTGCTGCCGGGGTGATTTTGCTGTCGTTGATTTCCGCCTGCATCGCCTTGCCCTTGCTGTTGCGCGGTATCGAAAAAAGCCCGGATGAGCAGCGTCACAATGAAGTGCGCGAGGCGTGGAAAAAAACCGCGGTGGCCGCCATTCATGCCCTGGAAGCTCAGGAACCGACAGAAACCGAAAGCCAGGACGCCGCTCAGGCCGCGCTGGCGACCGAGCTGAAGGCGCGTTTGATGTCGGAATATCGCCACCAGTTAGACGTGTTCAACGACTCGGCCGAAGCCCAGGCGCTGGCGCAGCAGATGGACCAGCTTGAGCGCAGGCTGCGGCTCAGGGCCTTGCGCGCACAACGGTTGGAGTTGTACAGCTTGAGCCGCCATCACCAGATTGGTGATGACGTGTTGCGCGAGGTGTTGGCGGACCTGGATATGAGTGAGGCGAACCTTGGTTTGCAGAAGTAGTTCACTGCTGGCCTAAGGCTGTTCCGGTTGTGGATAGGCCTTGTGTGCCCAGGCAATGTCCCCGTCGCTGATCTCCCAAGACTCACTTTGGCCCCAATTGCCATCAGTCATGCTCGGTTCAACCTCGTAGTGCATGACCGAGTCGGGGTCGTAAGGCAGAAAATCGTAGGTGCTGCTGCGAGGCAGCGGCAGCAGGTTTTTTTCCATATCCTGCTCGTTCAAATAGCCCCTAAGCTTGTAGCTTGCAGCTATTTTCTTGATGTCCCAAGGGATATAGGCTTCGGGATGTTGGTGGGCATGATGGGCACCCAGCATGTGCCCGAACTCATGCATCACCACGTATTCAAACCTCGGGTCCGCATGGTTCCTGGGCAGGTACATGCTGGGGTACCAGGGTTTTTCTTTGGCGTCAGTCCCTAATTTCGATGATCCGCCGGCGTCGCCCGCAAGATTCTGCGAGATGCGCACATCACCTTCGTCGCCGCTCACGAATTCAAACTTCAGATTGATATGCGGCAACCAGTGGCTGGCGGCTTTTATGACTGCCTGCACGTATTCATCGTCGATTTCGTAATCATACAGAGCAATCTTGAGTGTACTGTGTTGCGGCCAATATTTGCCCGGCTCACCGATATTGCGCCGTCTCCTGGAAAGACTTTGGGTGTGGGTGTCTAAACTGTCAGGTTCAATGGACGGCTCGCAGTGGCGAGGATAAACAGGCAGCGGTGGCAAGTTATTGATCATCAGTGACACTCAACGGGTTGGATATACACATGTTTATTCGACCTGAGCCTGGAGAGATTCCTGGCCTATTGTTTGTGGTTACGCACCTGTGATGAATGAGGGTCTACACGTGCACTGCACTGCGTAATGTTGGGGGTAGTGATACAGGGCTACTGACCTGGCAGCCCTGCAATAAGCATCAGGGTAGTGGTGATACAGAGGTGGGAGGATAAAGAAATGTCATGAAATTTTTATCGCCTTCTGATAGCTCCTCGTTGAAACCGACTTGACTCCCATCGTTTGTTACCGAAGGCAGAACTTTGTAGTGCATAATTGAAGCGGCGTCATACGCTGATTGGGTTGTGGTTGTTGGGTCGTGTGGTTTTAAAAAATTTTCATAGGTGTCCGCGTCTGAAATATTATCCAGTGCGGCGGCCTTATACAGCTTTCCCGTGTCCCACTTTATAGTGTTATCCGGGTGTTGGTGTTCATGCTCAAGGCCCAGTGCGTGACCGAACTCATGCCGTATTGACTGGTTCAATAAATCAGCTGTTTGAACGAGGTCAATGTGCATCGTAGGGTCGCCGATTGGAAGTGTTTTTGCCTCCGTGCCTATGGCTGACCAACACCCGCCAGCATCTTTTTTTCCGGATATCCTGATATCGCCATCATTGCTGTTGATGAAATCAAATTTCAAATTAGTGTAAGGCTGCCAAAGGTTTATATTTTTTTTAATGTAGTCTTTTGCGCCGTCAGGCATGTCAAACATGGAGATGGTAATGGTTGAGTTTTGTGGCCATAGATACGCGGTAGTGGCGATGCCACGGGCTTGTCTGATTGCTTCGGTTGGCGCTGTTTGAAGGGGAAAGAATGCAGGGGTGGTGTACAAGTCAAGCGTGGCGTTAACAGTCATCATTATTCCAGTGGAGGTGTAAGTGAAGTTAGTTAAGCAATAACGGCCTTGCACACCTTGCGTGGTGTGTTCTAAATGTTCAGTTCCATTAACAGCGATTATAAGGCGCCGTTAACGGCGCCTGTCTAACCCGCACCGCGTTGCACGGTGCGGGTATTGAAGCAGTTACTGCTTGCGCTGGATAAACGCGCGAATCCGCTCGGCCGCTTCCACGCATTCAGCCAGCGGCGCGACCAGCGCCATGCGCACGCGACCGGCGCCAGGGTTAACGCCGTCGACTTCGCGTGACAGGAACGAACCCGGTACCACGGTTACGTGTTCCTCCACGAACAAGTCCCGGCAAAACGCAGCATCATCTCCATTCACATTCGGCCACAGGTAAAACCCGCCGTCCGGGCTTTGCACGTCCAGCACCGGCTTCAGAATCGCCAGCACCGCGTCGAACTTTTCGCGGTACAGGTCACGGTTGGCCAGCACGTGGGCTTCGTCTTGCCAGGCGGCGACGCTGGCCAGTTGGGTTTGCACCGGCATCGCGCAGCCGTGGTAGGTGCGGTACAACAAAAATGCCTTGAGGATAGCCGCGTCGCCGGCCACAAAGCCCGAACGCAGGCCTGGCAGGTTGGAGCGCTTGGACAAGCTGTGAAACACCACGCAACGCTTGAAGTCAGTGCGGCCCAGCTCGACGCAGGCGCTCAGCAGGCCCGGCGGCGGCGTTTGCTCGTCGAAGTACAGCTCGCTGTAGCACTCGTCGGCGGCGATGACGAAGTCGTGTTCGTCCGCCAGGGCGATGAGTTTTTTCAGCGTGTCGACGGGGATCAGTGCGCCGGTAGGGTTGCCTGGCGAGCACAGAAACAGGATCTGGCAGCGTTTCCAGACGTCCGCAGACACGGCGTCAAAGTCCGGGTTGAAGCCGTTTTCATCCAGGCACGGCAGGTAATGCGGCGTGGCACCTGCAAGGAAGGCGGCACCTTCGTAGATCTGGTAGAACGGGTTCGGGCTCACCACCAATGCGTCGTCGCTGCGGTTGACCACGGTCTGGGTAAAGGCGAACAGCGCTTCGCGCGTGCCGTTGACCGGCAGGATGTTGCGCGCCGGGTCCAGCCAGCCCTTGGGCACATTGAAGCGGCGCTCGCACCAGGCGCCAATCGCCTCACGCAAGGCCGGGATGCCCAGCGTGGAGGGGTAAACCGCCATCTGGTCGAGGTTATCAGCCAATGCCTGGGCAACAAATGCCGGGGATTTGTGTTTGGGCTCGCCAATCGACAACGCAATCGGGCGTTTGTCCGGGTTCGGCGTGACGCTGCCCAGCAGGGCGCGCAATTTTTCGAACGGGTAGGGCTGCAACTGGTTCAGAGCGTTGTTCATGATGTTCTCTGTCAGGATGAACGCTGACCCTGTGGGAGTTGGCTTGCCTGCGATGGCATTGCTGCCACAGGAATCGCGTTCACAACGTTAAAATTCAAATCGTCAGGCGTGTCAGCTCGACGCCAGGCTCCTGGGTCACGCTCAATTGCTGGACGATTGCTGCCTGCAAACGTCGGCACAGCTCTGGGTCGGACAGTGGTTGGTTGTCGGCATCGGTGATAAAGAACACGTCTTCCACGCGCTCGCCGAGGGTTGCAATCTTGGCATTCTGCAACGACAGGTCGAACTCCAGGAAAATCCCGCCAATGCGCGCCAGCAAGCCTGGGCGGTCCGGCGCGCTGAGTTCGAGCACCGTGACCGGGCGCTGGGCGTCGTTGGAAATGGTCACTTGGGGCGCAAACGCAAAGTGCTTGAGTTGGCGCGGCACCCGGCGCTGGATAATGGTCGGGTAGTCGTCGGGGTTGCGCAGGGCTTCGGTGAGGCCTTCGCGAATTTTTTTAACCCGCGCGGGGTTGTCGCCAATCGAGTCGCCGTCGGTGTCGAGCACAATATAGGTGTCGAGAGTGAACTGGCTGCTTGAGGTGATAACCCGGGCGTCATGGATGTTCAGGTTTAGCTGGTCCATGGCGGCCACGGTCACCGCGAAGAAGTCGTGCTGGTCCGGTGCGTAGATGAAAATCTGCGTGCCGCCCTCGAATTCACGTTGGGTGGTTTCCTTGATCAGCACCAACGGGCCGCCATCAGCCGGCTGTTGCAGAATCGCGTCACTGTGCCAGGCCACGTCGCCCGCGGTGTGGCGCAGAAAGTAATCATCGCCCAGTTGCGACCACAACTGCTCGACGTCGTCCGGGTCGTTGCCACCGCGCACCAGTATGTCCAGGGCCGCGCTTTGGGTGCGGCGGATCTGCTCTTCGCGGTCCACCGGGTTTTCCAGGCCACGGCGCAACGCGCGCTTGGTCTCGGTGTAGAGCTGGCGCAACAGGCTGGCGCGCCACGAGTTCCACAGGGTCGGGTTGGTGGCGTTGATGTCGGATACCGTCAGCACGTACAGGTAGTCGAGGTGCGTTTCGTCGCCGACGATTTGCGCAAAATCGTGGATCACCTGCGGGTCTGACAAGTCCTTGCGCTGGGCGGTGGTCGACATCACCAAGTGGTTCTGCACCAGCCAGACGATCAGACGGCTGTCCCACGCGGGCAGTTGATGGCGCTGGCAGAACGCTTCTGCGTCGACCGCGCCGACTTCCGAATGGTCGCCGTGACGGCCCTTGCCAATGTCGTGGTACAGACCGGCCAGGTAAATCAGCTCGGGCTTGGGCAGCCGCGCCATGAGCTTGCTGGCCAGCGGGAATTTCTCTGAGACCTGGGTGTACTGCAACTTGCGCAGGTGTTTGATCAGGTTCAGGGTGTGCGCGTCCACGGTATAGATGTGGAACAGGTCGTGCTGCATTTGCCCGACGATAAAGCCGAACTCCGGCAGGTAGCGCCCCAGAATGCCGTAGCGGTTCATCCGGCGCAGGTTGCGGTGGATGCCGATGCGGCACTTGAACAGCTCGATAAACAGGCTGGTATTGCGAATGTCGTTGCGGAAGTCGTCGTCGATCAGGTGCCGGTTTTCGCGCAGCAGGCGGATGGTGTCGGCGCGCACGCCTTTGATTTCCGGCTGTTGGGCCATCAGCACGAAGATTTCCAGCATCGCGAACGGGGTGCGCTTGAACACGTTGTCGTTGCGCGCCTCGATATAGCCGTCGTGCAACTGGAAGCGCGAGTTGATCGGTTGCGGTGGCGCCTCGTCTTCGGGGGCCAATATCACTTCTTCGAAGTGCTGAATGATCAAGTCACTGAGCTGGGCAATGCTCATGACCACCCGGTAATACTGTTGCATGAAGCTTTCGATGCTGGTTTTGGCATCTTCGCTTTCATAGCCCAGCAGGGTCGCGATAGAGCGCTGATGGTCGAACAGCAGGCGGTCTTCGGAACGCCCGGCGAGCATGTGCAGGGCGTAGCGCACCTTCCACAAAAACTCTTGGGACGAGGCCAGCAACGCGTTCTCGCTTTCCACCAGAAAACCTTCGCCTGCCAGGGCGCGCAGGTTCAGCGTGCCGTATTGGCGGCGGGCCACCCACAGGATCGTCTGGATGTCGCGCAGCCCGCCCGGCGAGCCTTTGACGTTGGGCTCCAGGTTGTATTCGGTGTCGTTGTACTTGTGGTGCCGGGCTTTTTGCTCGGCGCGCTTGGCCAGGAAGAAATCCTTGCTTGGCCACATATGCGCAGTACTGGTGACTTCGAGCATGCGCTGGCGCAGGCGTTCGGGGCCAGCGATGGTGCGGCTTTCCATCAGGTTGGTGATGATGGTCAGGTCGGCGCGGGCCTCTTCGGCGCATTCGTCTACCGAGCGCACGCTCTGGCCGACTTCCAGGCCGATGTCCCACAGCAGCGTCAGAAACCGCTCGATGGAATCGCGAAAAATCTCATGATCGGCGCTGTCGAGCAGAATCAGCAAGTCGATGTCGGAGTAAGGGTGCAGCTCGCCACGCCCATAGCCGCCGACCGCCACCAGGGCGATGTCGGCGTCTTCGCTCCAACTGAACTGTTCCCAGGCTTTTTGCAGGATATTGTCGACGAACCAGGCGCGGTCCTCGATCAGCCGACGAATGTCCCGGCCCTTGCGAAAGCGCTCATCAAGCACCTCGCGCGCCTGACGGATAGCCTTCTTGAAGGCTGCGATGGGGCTTGCCTTCAGTGCCAGTTCGGCCTGGAACTGGCCGCGGTCGAAGAGTTCGGGATCCACCTGGGGCATCGATCGGCTTTCCTTTCTATCTATCAGTCGGTCACAACACGGAGTGGGAAAACCAGGGCCAGCCTTACGCCGAAATACGCGGGATTGTGTCGTCGGCGCGCAGGGTGAAAATTTCGTAACCGGTGTCGGTCACCAGCAGGGTATGTTCCCACTGCGCCGACAGCTTGCGGTCTTTGGTGATGGCGGTCCAGCCGTCGCCCAGCACTTTGGTGTCGGCTTTGCCCTGGTTGATCATCGGCTCGATGGTGAAGGTCATGCCGGCTTTCAGTTCCATGCCGGTGCCGGCGCGGCCGTAGTGCAGGATCTGCGGTTCTTCGTGGAACACCTTGCCGATGCCATGGCCGCAGAACTCGCGCACCACCGAGAAGCCGTTCTTTTCAGCGTGCTTCTGGATCACTTCACCAATATCGCCCAGGCGGCAGCCGGGTTTGACGATTTCGATGGCCTTGTACATGCATTCCTGGGTGATCTGCGACAGGCGCTCGGCCCAGACCGGTACCGTGCCGACGTGGAACATGCGGCTGGTGTCGCCGTGGTAGCCGTCTTTGATCACGGTGACGTCGATGTTCAGGGTGTCGCCATCTTTGAGCGGCTTGTCGCCCGGGATGCCGTGGCACACCACGTGGTTGATCGAGGTGCAGATCGACTTGGGGAAGCCTTTGTAGTTCAGCGGAGCAGGGATGGCTTTTTGCACGTCAACTATATAGTCGTGGCACAGGCGGTCCAGGGTTTCGGTGGTGACGCCTGGCTTGACGTGTTCGGCGATCATTTCCAGCACGTCGGCAGCCAGTTTGCCGGCGACGCGCATGCCGGCGATGTCTTCGGCGGTTTTCAAGGTAACGGTCATACAGGCTCTCTCTAGCGCGACGCGCTGAAATCAATACGGTTTACGGGCGTGCGACAAAAGGTTAAAGAATTCGCACAAGCCCCAAAAAACGTGATTCTACCAGACGTGGGTGGCAAATTATGAGCGCCTGGTGATCGCTTCTTTCTATAGGCATCAGTATCGAGCTGCCTGCATCGTGAGCAAGCCTGCTTCCACATAGGCCTGGAGGCTATAAAATGGGGCTTGTTGGGGCTATTCAAAGGGTTACGCAAAAGCGTCACGCGGCAACTGTGAATTCGGGTTTCGTTTTTGTCCTTCGTATGGTATAAAATGCGCCGCTTTCCGGGGATACCCCGCGAAGCTTAAATCCACACACGTGTCGACACGATGACCTGGGTGCCGGAGGCCTTGAAGCCGCTGGTTGGTCATTGGGATACGTGGAGGCCAAACCCGACTTATTAAGGAACTATCATGTCCCAAGTCAACATGCGCGATATGCTGAAGGCCGGTGTGCACTTCGGTCACCAGACCCGTTACTGGAACCCGAAAATGGGTAAATACATTTTCGGCGCGCGTAACAAGATCCACATTATCAACCTTGAAAAAACCCTGCCAATGTTCAACGAAGCTTTGACTTTCGTAGAGCGTCTGGCCCAAGGCAAAAACAAGATTCTGTTCGTTGGCACCAAGCGTTCCGCTGGCAAGATCGTTGCTGAAGAAGCAGCACGTTGCGGTTCGCCGTACGTCGATCACCGCTGGTTGGGCGGCATGCTGACCAACTTCAAAACCATCCGTGCTTCCATCAAGCGTCTGCGTGACCTTGAAATCCAGGCCGAAGACGGTACGTTCGCCAAGCTGACCAAGAAAGAGGCGCTGATGCGCACTCGCGATCTGGAAAAGCTCGATCGTTCCCTGGGTGGTATCAAGGACATGGGCGGTCTGCCTGACGCACTGTTCGTTATCGACGTTGATCACGAGCGCATCGCGATCACCGAAGCCAACAAACTGGGCATCCCGGTTATCGGCGTAGTCGATACCAACAGCAGCCCGGAAGGCGTTGACTACATCATCCCAGGCAACGATGACGCAATCCGCGCTATCCAGTTGTACATGGGTTCGATGGCTGACGCTGTAATCCGTGGTCGCAACCACGTTGCTGGTGGTACCGAGCAGTTCGTTGAAGAAGCTCCGGTAGCTGCCGCTGAGTAACTGACGCCCTGGCGTTGACTCAGTAAGCAAAAAGGGGGCTTGGCCCCCTTTTTGCCACCTCGAAAACCGTTTGTTGGCGCCCACGTGTGGCGGTGCATCATTGCTCTGTCATGTGCAGCGGCCTACAACGGAGATTCGGGAAGAATTGATCGCCCGTTTGATCGGGTGGAATGGTTGAAAACCTATCCAAGAGGATTTTGAAATGGCAGAGATTACTGCAGCGTTGGTTAAAGAACTGCGTGAGCGTACTGGCGAAGGCATGATGGATTGCAAAAAGGCCTTGACCAAGGCTGGCGGCGACATCGAAAAAGCTATTGATGACATGCGTGCTTCCGGCGCCATCAAAGCTGCCAAGAAAGCAGGCAACGTAGCGGCTGAAGGCGCTATCGCTCTGGTTGAAGACGGTAAAGCCGCCGTTCTGCTGGAAGTGAACTCGCAGACCGACTTCCTGGCTCTGCAGGACGACTTCAAGGCATTCGTTGCTGCCAGCGTCAAAAAAGCATTCGACGACAAGCTGACAACTGTTGAGCCGTTGATCGAAGCTCAAGAAGCTGATCGCCTGGTACTGGTCGGCAAGGTTGGCGAAAACGTCAACATCCGTCGTCTGGCTCGCATCGAAGGTGATGTGGTTGGCGGTTACCTGCACGGTAACAAGATCGGCGTTGTAGTTGCCCTTAAAGGCGGCGACGTTGAACTGGCCAAAGACATCGCTATGCACGTAGCGGCCAGCAACCCTGAATTCCTGCTGCCATCGGAAGTGTCCGCTGACGCAATCGAGCGCGAAAAAGCCGTGTTCCTGAGCCTCAACGCTGACAAGATCGCCGGCAAGCCGGAAAACATCGTTGAAAACATGATCAAAGGCCGTATCAGCAAGTTCCTGGCTGAAGCGAGCCTGGTTGAGCAGGCGTTCGTCAAGAACCCTGAGATCAAAGTGGGCGAACTGGCCAAAAAAGCCGGTGCAGAAATCGTTTCCTTCACCTACTACAAAGTGGGCGACGGCATCGAGAAGCCGGTCGACAACTTCGCTGAAGAAGTTGCTGCCCAGCTGGCTGCCGCCAAGCAATAAGACAGTTTTTAACTGTCGCCGAAAGAGGCTGCCCGCTCACGCGCGCAGCCTCTTTTCAAATGGGAAGGCCGATTTTATTTGGATTCCTATCGGAACTGGCTTACAAAGCCGTGTTCCGATGGCGCTGTGACAGCGTCCAGCTAGAGTGAACGCAAGCCGTAAACGGCTCGCCAAGAATTTTTAAAAATACGCCGCAGGAGAGATTCGCAATGGCTCAGCAGGGCAGTGGTTATCAAGCTCGCTATAAACGCATTCTACTCAAGCTTAGCGGCGAGGCCCTGATGGGCTCGGAAGAGTTCGGGATTGATCCCAAGGTGCTCGACCGCATGGCGCTGGAAGTCGGCCAATTGGTCGGTATCGGCGTCCAGGTCGGCCTGGTGATCGGCGGTGGCAACCTGTTCCGTGGTGCGGCACTCAGTGCGGCCGGTATGGATCGGGTCACCGGTGATCACATGGGCATGCTGGCCACTGTGATGAACGCCTTGGCCATGCGTGACGCCCTGGAGCGTGCCAACATCTCGGCAATCGTGATGTCGGCTATTTCCATGGTCGGCGTGACCGATCACTATGATCGCCGCAAGGCCATGCGCCACTTGAACGCCAAGGAAGTGGTGATCTTCGCTGCGGGTACCGGTAACCCGTTCTTCACCACGGACTCGGCTGCGTGCCTGCGCGCCATCGAAATTGATGCCGACGTAGTGCTCAAGGCCACCAAGGTGGATGGCGTTTACACCGCAGACCCATTCAAAGACCCGCATGCCGAGAAGTTCGATCATCTGACTTACGATGAAGTACTGGATCGCAAGCTGGGCGTGATGGACCTGACGGCTATTTGCCTGTGTCGCGACCACAAGATGCCATTGCGCGTATTTAACATGAACAAGCCCGGCGCCCTGCTGAACATCGTACACGGCGGCGCGGAAGGGACTCTGATCGAGGAAGGCCAACAATGATCAACGAAATCAAGAAAGACGCTCAAGAGCGCATGCACAAATCGCTGGATTCTCTGAACCACGCTTTTGGGCAGATCCGTACGGGCAAGGCCCACCCGAGCATTTTGGGTAGCGTGATGGTGCCGTACTACGGCACAGACACTTCCATCACCCAAGTTGCCAACATCACTGTGAAAGACTCGCGCACCCTGCAAGTCGTGGCCTTCGAGCGCAACATGCTCGGCGCCGTCGACAAGGCAATCCAGAGCGCCGGCCTGAACCTCAACCCGACCAACCTCGGCGAGTTGCTGTTGATCTCGATGCCGGCCCTGACTGAAGAAACCCGCAAGGGCTTCACCAAGCAGGCGCGCAGCGCAGCGGAAGATGCACGCGTTGCCGTGCGTAACATCCGTCGTGATGCGTTGGGTGACCTGAAAAAATTGGTCAAGGACAAAGAAATCAGCGAAGACGAAGAGCGTCGCGCCGTCGCCGACATCGACAAGCTGACCAAAGATGCCGAGGCCCAGATCACCAAGGCCACGGAAGAAAAAGAAAAGGACCTGATGGCCGTATAAGGGGTCAGGACGCCTTCATGGAAAAGACCAAGCAGACTGTACCTTCCGTGGTGCCGCGCCATGTCGCGATCATCATGGATGGGAATAATCGCTGGGCGAAAAAACGCTTTATGCCGGGTGTTGCCGGGCATAAAGCGGGTGTCGATGCGGTGCGCGCCGTGATTGAGGTGTGTGCCGAGGCCAAGGTCGAAGTATTGACGCTGTTTGCCTTCTCCAGCGAGAACTGGCAGCGCCCGGCCGAAGAAGTCAGTGCCCTCATGGACCTGTTCTTCAAGGCCCTGCGTCGTGAGGCCAAGCGCCTCAACGACAACAATATCAGCCTGCGGATCATTGGTGATCGCTCGCGGTTCCACCCGGAACTGCAAGCGGCCATGCGCGAAGCTGAGGCGATCACCGCGGGTGCCAATCGTTTTGTGCTGCAAATTGCAGCCAACTACGGTGGCCAGTGGGACATCGCCCAGGCTGCGCAGCGGCTTGCCCGCGAAGTGCAGGCCGGTCATCTACGGCCGGACGACATTACGCCCGACCTGCTGCAAACCTGCCTGGTGACGGGCGACTTGCCGTTGCCGGACTTGTGCATCCGTACCGGTGGCGAGCACCGCATCAGCAACTTCCTGCTGTGGCAGTTGGCTTACACCGAGCTGTACTTCTCCGACCTGTTCTGGCCGGACTTCAAACACGATGCCATGCGTAATGCGCTGGCCGATTTCGCTTCCCGTCAGCGTCGCTTCGGTAAAACGAGCGAGCAGATAGAAGCTGGAGCCCGGGTTTAAATGCTTAAACAACGAATCATCACAGCACTTATCCTGCTACCGATTGCCTTGTGTGGTTTCTTCCTGCTCAACGGTTCCAGCTTTGCGCTGTTTATCGGCCTGGTCGTGACCTTGGGTGCTTGGGAATGGGCGCGCCTGGCGGGTTTCAGCGCTCAATTACCGCGTGTGGTGTACGCCGCTGTCGTGGCGCTGTTGCTGTTCCTGATGCATACCCTGTCGAGCATTGTGGTGCCTTGGGTGTTGGGCGCGGCGGTGCTGTGGTGGGCGCTGGCGACCTTCCTGGTACTCACCTATCCGCGCACCAGTGGCCATTGGTCGAGTGTGGCCAGCAAGCTGGTGATTGGCTTGTTGATTCTGCTGCCGGCCTGGCAAGGGCTGGTCGAGATCAAAAATTCGCCGATGGGCAATTGGCTGATCATGGCGGTAATGGTGCTGGTGTGGGGCGCTGATATTGGCGCTTACTTCTCGGGTCGAGCCTTCGGCAAGCGCAAACTGGCGCCGGCCGTCAGCCCTGGCAAGAGCTGGGAAGGCGTTTACGGCGGCCTGGCATTGACCTTGCTGATCACGCTGGTGGTGGGGGTGCTGCGTGACTGGGCGCTGAAGGAAATCCTCCTGGCCTTGTTGGGCACCGCCATTGTTGTATTTATCTCGGTGGTGGGCGACCTCACTGAAAGCATGTTCAAGCGCCAAGCCGGGGTCAAGGACAGCAGCAACCTGCTGCCGGGTCATGGCGGCGTGCTCGACCGAATCGACAGCCTCACCGCAGCGATCCCTATCTTTGCCGTGCTGCTGTGGATGACCGCTTCGTGAGCCGTTTGCAACAGGTGACGGTATTGGGTGCGACCGGCTCGGTTGGGCTGAGCACCCTGGATGTGATCGCTCGCCACCCGGACCGCTATCAAGTGTTTGCCCTGACCGGCTTTACGCGTTTACCTGAACTGCTCGCGCTGTGTGCGCGCCACACGCCACGCTTTGCTGTGGTGCCTGAGGCGGCTGCAGCGCGTGGTTTGCAGGCAGAGCTGCGGGCTGCCGGCCTTGCCACGCAAGTGTTGGTGGGCGAGGAGGGCTTGTGCCAGGTGTCGGCCGATGCCGAGGTCGATACCGTGGTCGCAGCCATTGTGGGGGCTGCAGGTTTGCGTCCTACGCTGGCGGCGGTTGATGCCGGCAAGAAGAT
Source organism: Pseudomonas kitaguniensis (assembly GCF_049199985.1). NCBI lineage: Bacteria > Pseudomonadati > Pseudomonadota > Gammaproteobacteria > Pseudomonadales > Pseudomonadaceae > Pseudomonas > Pseudomonas kitaguniensis. The sequence continues at coordinate 127,371 of NZ_JBLZPT010000012.1, read as the reverse complement.
TTTGCTGGCCAACAAAGAAGCGCTGGTGATGTCCGGCACACTCTTTATGCAGGCGGTACGCAACAGCGGCGCCGTGCTGCTGCCGCTGGACAGCGAGCACAACGCGATTTTCCAATGCATGCCCGGTGATTTTGCGCGTGGCCTGAGCCAAGTCGGTGTGCGGCGGATTCTTCTTACGGCATCCGGCGGGCCTTTCCGTCAAACTCCGTTGGCCGAGCTGGAGCACGTGTCTCCCGATCAGGCCTGTGCGCACCCGAACTGGTCCATGGGGCGCAAAATTTCGGTGGATTCGGCGAGCATGATGAACAAGGGCCTGGAACTGATCGAGGCGTGTTGGCTGTTCGACGCCCGGCCAGATCAGGTCGAGGTGGTTATCCATCCACAAAGTGTGATTCATTCCCTGGTCGACTACGTGGACGGTTCGGTATTGGCGCAATTGGGTAACCCCGATATGCGCACGCCAATCGCCAACGCCCTGGCGTGGCCGCAGCGGATTGATTCCGGTGTGGCACCCCTGGATCTGTTCGCGATTGCGCGGTTGGACTTCGAAGCACCGGACGAACAGCGCTTTCCGTGTTTACGCCTGGCGCGGCATGCTGCGCAGGCGGGCAACAGTGCGCCAGCGATGCTCAATGCGGCCAACGAAGTCGCGGTGGCGGCGTTTCTCGAACGGCGAATCCGCTTTCCGCAGATCGCGAGTATCATTGAGGACGTTTTGAGCCTTGAGCCGGTCGTGCCAGTAAATGATTTGGGCGCAGTGTTCGAAGCTGATACAAAAGCCCGGGCGCTGGCCGAGCAATGGTTGAACCGCAACGCGCGTTAGTCTTGGGGCAGGTTTGAGCCTTGAGGCACTGGATTGGAATGCGGAGAAATTAGATGAGTGCGCTCTACATGATTGTCGGCACCCTGGTCGCTCTGGGTGTTTTGGTGACCTTCCACGAGTTCGGCCACTTCTGGGTGGCACGTCGTTGTGGCGTCAAGGTACTGCGCTTTTCCGTCGGTTTCGGCATGCCGTTGCTACGCTGGCACGACCGTCGTGGCACCGAGTTCGTGATTGCGGCCATCCCGCTGGGCGGCTACGTCAAGATGCTCGACGAGCGCGAAGGCGAAGTGCCCGCGGAGCAACTGGACCAGTCCTTCAATCGCAAGACCGTGGGTCAGCGTATCGCTATCGTGGCAGCCGGGCCGATTGCCAACTTCCTGTTGGCGATGCTGTTCTTCTGGGTATTGGCCATGCTGGGCAGCCAGCAGGTGCGCCCGGTGATCGGCGCGGTCGAAGCGGACAGCATGGCGGCCAAGGCCGGGCTGGTCGCTGGGCAGGAAATTGTTTCTATTGATGGCGAGCCGACCACGGGCTGGGGCGCCGTCAATTTGCAGTTGGTGCGCCGCATGGGTGAAAGCGGCACCATCAACGTGCTGGTGCGCGAGCAGGATTCGACTGCCGAAACCCCGCGCGAGCTGACCCTGGATCACTGGCTCAAAGGGGCGGACGAACCCGACCCGATCAAGTCGCTGGGGATTCGCCCATGGCGTCCGTCGCTGCCGCCGGTGCTCGCCGAGCTGGATTCTAAAGGCCCGGCGCAGGCCGCAGGTCTGAAAACCGGCGACCGCTTGCTGGCTCTTGATGGTCAGCCGCTGGGCGACTGGCAGCAAGTGGTCGACCTGGTGCGTGTACGTCCTGATACCAAAATTGTGCTGAAAGTTGAGCGCGATGGTGCTCAAATCGACGTCCCTGTGACCCTGGCGGTTCGCGGGGAAGCCAAGGCGGCCGGGGGTTACCTCGGCGCCGGGGTCAAGGGTGTCGAATGGCCGCCATCGATGGTGCGCGAGGTCAGCTTCGGGCCTGTAGCGGCGATTGGCGAGGGTGCAAAACGCACTTGGACCATGAGTGTGCTGACCCTCGAATCGCTCAAGAAAATGTTGTTCGGCGAGCTCTCGGTAAAAAACTTGAGTGGACCGATAACCATTGCTAAAGTGGCGGGCGCTTCTGCCCAGTCGGGTGTCGCGGATTTCCTGAATTTCCTGGCTTATCTGAGTATTAGCCTTGGAGTTCTGAATTTGCTGCCCATTCCTGTATTGGATGGGGGGCATCTGTTGTTTTATCTGGTCGAGTGGGTGCGTGGTCGCCCCTTGTCGGATCGGGTGCAGGGTTGGGGGATACAGATCGGTATCAGTTTGGTGGTCGGAGTGATGTTGTTAGCTCTGGTCAACGATCTGGGACGACTGTAACGCTTCGCTGAATTGCGAATCTGCCGCATTTTGCGGCAGTTTGTTTATTGCCAGTTGGAATAAGAAAGGACTTCATGAAACGTCTGCTGCTAACTGCGGTTCTCACCGTATTGATGATCGCCGAAGTTCACGCCGAGTCCTTCACTATCTCCGATATTCGCGTCAACGGCCTCCAGCGGGTTTCCGCCGGTAGCGTCTTTGGTGCCTTGCCGTTGAACGTCGGGGAACAGGCGGATGATCGTCGCCTGGTGGAATCCACTCGTGCGCTGTTCAAAACCGGGTTCTTTCAAGATATCCAGCTGGGTCGCGAAGGCAACGTCCTGGTCATCACCGTCGTTGAGCGACCTTCTGTCGCCAGTATCGAGATCGAGGGCAACAAAGCGATCTCCACTGAAGACTTGATGAAGGGCCTCAAGCAATCCGGTCTGGCCGAGGGCGAGATCTTCCAGCGCGCTACCCTTGAGGGTGTGCGTAACGAACTGCAACGCCAGTACGTTGCCCAAGGTCGCTACTCCGCGAGCGTGGAAACCGAAGTGATCCCGCAGCCTCGTAACCGTGTCGGCCTTAAGGTCAACATCAACGAAGGCACCGTGGCGGCGATTCAGCACATCAACGTGGTGGGTAACACCAAGTTCGCTGATGACGACCTGATCGACCTGTTCGAGCTGAAGACTACCAACTGGTTGTCGTTCTTCAAGAACGACGACAAGTACGCCCGTGAAAAACTGTCCGGTGACCTGGAGCGTCTGCGTTCCTACTACCTGGACCGCGGCTATATCAATATGGATATCGCTTCGACCCAGGTGTCCATCACCCCTGACAAAAAGCACGTCTACATTACCGTCAACGTCAACGAAGGCGAGAAGTACACCGTTCGTGACGTAAAACTCAGCGGCGACCTGAAAGTACCTGAAGACCAGGTCAAGGCGCTGTTGCTGGTGCAGAAGAACCAGGTGTTCTCGCGCAAGCTGATGACCACCACGTCCGAACTGATCACCCGTCGTCTGGGCAACGAAGGCTATACCTTCGCCAACGTTAACGGCGTGCCGACCCCGCACGATGATGACCACACCGTGGACGTCACCTTTGTCGTCGACCCCGGCAAGCGTGCCTACGTTAACCGCATCAACTTCCGTGGCAACACCAAGTCTGCCGACGAAGTGCTGCGCCGCGAGATGCGCCAGATGGAAGGTGGCTGGGCGTCGACTTACTTGATCGACCAGTCCAAGACACGTCTTGAGCGCCTGGGCTTCTTCAAGGAAGTCAACGTCGAAACCCCGGCCGTACCGGGTGTGGATGACCAGGTTGACGTGAACTACGCGGTTGAAGAGCAAGCCTCGGGTTCGATCACCGCCAGCGTCGGTTTCGCACAGAGTGCCGGCCTGATCCTCGGTGGTTCGATCACCCAGAACAACTTCCTTGGTACCGGTAACAAGGTTTCCATCGGTCTTACGCGCAGCGAATACCAGAGCCGCTATAACTTCGGTTATGTCGACCCCTACTGGACTGCTGACGGTGTGAGCCTGGGCTATAACGCCTTCTACCGCACCACCGACTACGACAAGCTCAACACCGAACTGGCGAGCTACGCTATCGATAGTTTTGGTGCCGGTGTGAACATCGGCTACCCGATCAGCGAAACGTCGCGCCTGACCTTTGGCTTGACCGCGCAACAGGACAAGATCAAGACCGGTGTTTACACCGTGGACGAAATCTTCAACTTCACGCAGAAAGAGGGTGATCAGTTCCTGAACTTCAAGGCTTCGGCCGGTTGGTCGGAATCGACCCTGAACAAAGGTGTACTGGCGACCCGTGGCCATTCCCAGAGCTTGACTGCGGAAGTCACAACACCGGGCAGCGACCTGTCGTTCTTCAAGCTCGACTACCGTGGCCAGTTGTTCCAGCCGCTGAGCGATAACTACACCATGCGCCTGCACACTGAGCTGGGTTATGGCGACGGTTATGGTTCCACCAGTGGTCTGCCGTTCTACGAGAACTACTATGCAGGTGGTTTCAACTCGGTTCGTGGCTTCAAGGACAGCACTTTGGGCCCGCGTGGTACGCCAAGCCGTGGTGAAGCGATCACCGGTAACCGCGGCACCATCGCGGACTCCGACAACGACGCTACGCCATTCGGTGGTAACGTGTTGATCCAGGGTGGTGCGGAGATTCTGTTCCCGCTGCCATTCGTCAAGGACCAGCGTTCGTTGCGTACTTCGGTCTTCTGGGACGTGGGTAACGTATTCGACTCCAAGTGCCAGCAGGTCAGCAACCCGAGCGGCGTGAAGTCTCAGACTCAGTGCAACGACGTGAGCCTCAGCAACATGGCAAGCTCCGTTGGTGTTGGCGTGACCTGGGTGACCGCGCTTGGCCCATTGAGCTTTGCTCTGGCCATGCCGATCAAGAAACCGGATAACGCTGAAACCCAGATTTTCCAATTCTCCCTCGGCCAGACGTTCTAAGCGTCTGACCCAAGATAACGACAACGGATTCTGTAGGAGTGCATCGTGCGTAAGTTGACTCAATTGGTTCTGCTGGCAACTGTGCTGGTAACCACCCCGGCCTTCGCCGAAATGAAAATCGCCGTTCTGAACTATCAGATGGCCCTGCTGGAGTCCGATGCGGCCAAGCGTTACGCAGTGGACGCCGAGAAAAAATTCGGCCCACAACTGACCAAGCTGAAGACTCTGGAAAGCAGCGCCAAAGGTATCCAGGATCGTCTGGTCGCCGGCGGCGACAAAATGCAGCAAGGCGAGCGCGAGCGTCTGGAGCTTGAATTCAAGCAAAAGGCCCGTGACTACCAGTTCCAGTCCAAAGAACTGAACGAAGCCAAGGCTGTTGCAGACCGCGAAATGCTCAAGCAGCTCAAGCCGAAACTCGACAGCGCTGTGGAAGAGGTCATCAAGAAAGGTGCCTTCGACCTGGTGTTTGAGCGCGGCGCCGTGATCGACGTCAAGCCTCAATACGACATCACCCGTCAGGTGATCGAGCGCATGAATCAGCTGAAGTAAGCCATGACCGCAACTATCAAACTCGGCGAGTTGGCCGAGCTCCTGGGGGCCACCTTGCGTGGCTCCAGTGAGAAAGAAATCACTGGGCTAGCCGCCTTGCAGGAGGCTGGCCCAGCTCAGTTGAGCTTCCTGGCAAAGCCCCAATTCCGTAAATTCCTGGCCGACAGCCAAGCCGCAGCCGTGTTGCTGACGGCCGCCGATGCCGAAGGGTTTACCGGGGATGCGCTGGTGGTGGCTGACCCTTACCTGGCTTTTGCCAAGGCGTCGCACCTGTTCGCTCCAAAACCCAAGGCCAGCCCCGGTATTCATCCGTCTGCGGTGATCGCCGAGGATGCCGTGGTTGATCCTGCGGCCAGCATTGGCGCATTTGCAGTGATCGAGAGCGGCGCGCGCATTGCCGCCGGGGTAACGGTCGGCGCACATTGCTTTATCGGTGCGCGCTGTGAAATCGGCGCCGATGGCTGGCTGGCCCCGCGCGTGACCCTGTACCACGGCGTGCGTATTGGTGAGCGGGTGGTGATTCAGTCGGGCGCCGTCATCGGCGGCGAAGGTTTTGGCTTTGCCAATTCCAAAGGTGTTTGGCACAAGATTGCCCACGTCGGCGGCGTATGGATCGGCGACGACGTGGAAATCGGCGTGAACACCGCCGTTGATCGCGGGGCCTTGGCCGATACGTTGATCGGTAACGGCGTGAAGCTCGATAACCAGATTCAGATTGCGCATAACGTGCAGATTGGCGATCACACCGCCATGGCCGCCTGCGTGGGCATATCCGGCAGTGCCAAGATTGGCAAGCATTGCATGCTTGCCGGCGGCGTTGGGCTGGTGGGGCATATCGAGATTTGCGACAACGTGTACATTACCGGCATGACCATGGTGACCCATTCGATTACCGAGCCTGGGTCCTACTCTTCCGGTACGGCCATGCAGCCAGCGGCTGAATGGCGCAAAAGTGCCGCACGTTTGCGCAAGATCGACGATATGGCCCGACGCCTCAAGCAGGTCGAAAAGCGTGTCGAGGACGTGACCCCTGGCGGTAATGCTTCATCAGAAGGCTGATACCATTTCCATATCAAGTGTGCACAGCCGCTAGACTGCCTCCTTGATTTGCTAGCGGGGCGTGCGTTTAGTCGCCCGCCCCCAATCTTTATTACAGGCTTCCCCCCCGAAATGATGGACATCAACGAGATTCGCGAATACCTGCCTCACCGTTACCCGTTCCTGCTGGTGGACCGTGTAGTGGACCTCAACGTCGAGGAAAAGCGCATTCGTGCCTACAAGAATGTCAGCATCAACGAACCGTTCTTCAATGGTCACTTTCCTGCGCATCCAATCATGCCGGGCGTATTGATCATCGAAGCGATGGCGCAGGCTGCCGGTATCCTTGGTTTCAAAATGCTCGACCTCAAGCCTGCCGACGGCACGCTGTATTATTTCGTGGGCTCCGACAAGCTGCGCTTCCGCAACCCGGTCACGCCGGGTGACCAGTTGATCCTCGAAGCCAAGTTCATCAGTTGCAAGCGCCAGATCTGGAAGTTCGAATGCCAGGCCTCGGTGGACGGCAAGCCTGTGTGCTCCGCCGAGATCATCTGCGCGGAACGCAAACTATGAGTTTGATTGACCCTCGCGCAATCATCGATCCGTCGGCCGTTCTGGCCGCCGACGTTGAGGTCGGCCCTTGGTCGATCATCGGCGCAGGTGTTGAAATCGGCGAGGGGACTGTCATCGGGCCACACGTGATCCTTAAAGGTCCGACCCGTATTGGCAAACACAATCGTATCTACCAGTTTTCCTCGGTAGGCGAAGACACCCCGGACATGAAGTACAAGGGTGAAGAAACACGCCTGGTAATCGGTGACCACAACATCATCCGTGAAGGCGTGACCATCCACCGTGGCACCGTGCAAGATCGTGCGGAAACCACCCTGGGTGATCACAACCTGGTCATGGCCTACGCACACATTGGCCACGACAGTGTTATTGGTAACCACTGCATTCTGGTCAATAACACTGCGCTGGCCGGCCACGTGCACGTTGACGACTGGGCAATTTTGTCCGGCTTCACGCTGGTGCACCAGTATTGCCATATCGGCGCCCACAGCTTTTCCGGCATGGGCACCGCGATTGGCAAGGACGTGCCGGCATTCGTCACGGTATTCGGCAACCCAGCCGAAGCGCGCAGCATGAACTTTGAAGGCATGCGCCGTCGCGGTTTCAGCGAAGACGCGATTCACGCCCTGCGCCGCGCTTACAAGGTGGTGTACCGCCAGGGATTGACGGTTGAGCAGGCGTTGACCGAGCTGACCGAGCCGGCAGCCTTGTTCCCGGAGGTCGCGGTATTCCGTGACTCGATCCAGGCATCGACTCGCGGCATCACCCGCTGATCATGGCTAATCTGCGTATTGCGCTGGTGGCCGGAGAAGCATCCGGCGATATTCTGGGCGCAGGCCTGATGCGCGCGCTCAAGGCCCAGCACCCTGCGGTTGAATTCATCGGTGTGGGTGGCCCGCTGATGCAGGCCGAAGGCCTCACGTCTTACTTTCCCATGGAGCGCCTCTCGGTCATGGGGCTGGTGGAAGTGTTGGGCCGTTTGCGTGAGCTGCTGGCTCGCCGCAAGCTGCTGATTCGAACCCTGATCGAAGAAAAGCCCGACGTATTTATCGGCATCGATGCGCCGGATTTCACCCTCACTATCGAACTCAAGTTGCGTCAGGCCGGGATCAAGACCGTGCACTACGTCAGCCCGTCCGTCTGGGCGTGGCGACAGAAGCGCGTGCTCAACATCCGCGAAGGCTGCGACTTGATGCTGACCCTGCTGCCCTTTGAGGCCAGGTTCTACGAGGAGAAGGGCGTGCCGGTGCGGTTTGTCGGGCACACCTTGGCCGACACCATTCCATTGCACGCTGACCGCGCCGCCGCGCATGCCGAGCTGGGCTTGCCCGATGGCCCGCTGGTGGCGCTGATGCCGGGCAGTCGTGGCGGCGAAGTCGGTCGCCTCGGCGCTTTGTTTTTTGATGCCGCCGAACGCCTGCAGGCGTTGAAGCCCGGTCTGCGTTTTGTGCTGCCGTGCGCCAGCCCGCAACGACGCGCGCAAATCGAGACGCTGCTTGAGGGGCGCAACCTGCCGTTGACCTTGCTTGACGGCCAGTCGCACCTGGCCCTTGCGGCGTGCGACGCGGTACTGATCGCCTCGGGCACCGCCACCCTGGAGGCTTTGCTCTACAAGCGGCCCATGGTTGTGGCTTATCGTCTGGCGCCGCTGACCTTTTGGATTCTGAAACGCATGGTCAAAAGCCCTTACATCTCTTTGCCCAATTTGTTGGCCCAGCGCCTGTTGGTGCCGGAGTTGCTGCAGGACGATGCAACGCCAGAGGCTTTGGCGCAGGCCCTATTGCCGCTGATCGACGGTGGCGAGGAGCAGACCCGTGGTTTTGACGACATCCATCGCACCTTGCGCCGTGATGCGTCGAACCAGGCGGCGGATGCCGTGCTTACATTGATCGGCCACAAACAGGAAACCTTATGACCGTGCAAATGGGCCTGGATTTCAGCCTCGTCGCGCAAGCCCACGAACTGGTGGCCGGTGTTGACGAAGTAGGGCGCGGCCCGCTGTGTGGCGCGGTGGTCACGGCAGCGGTGATTCTGGACCCGAACCGTCCGATCCTCGGCCTTAATGATTCGAAGAAGCTCACCGAAGCGCGTCGCGAAAAACTCTACGACGAGATCTGTGAAAAAGCCCTGAGCTGGCATATCGCTCGGGCCGAAGTCGAAGAAATCGACACATTGAACATCCTCCACGCGACCATGCTGGCCATGCAGCGCGCGGTGGAAGGCCTGCACATCACTCCGAAAATGGCGATGATCGACGGCAACCGCTGCCCCACATTGGCGATGCCGTCAGAAGCCGTGGTCAAGGGTGACAGCAAGGTGCCCGCCATCGCTGCGGCGTCGATTCTGGCCAAGGTCAGCCGTGACCGTGAAATGGCCGCGTTTGAATTGATCTACCCCGGCTACGGCATCGGTGGCCATAAAGGCTACCCGACGCCCGTTCATCTGGAAGCATTGGCTCGCTTGGGCCCAACGCCTATCCACCGGCGCTCGTTCGCCCCGGTTCGCCAGGCTTACGCGCTGCGCGAGAGCCTCACCGAGGTTTAGTCGCGAGGCTGATGTTTTTGCCAAGGCCCGGTACAATCCCGGGCCTTGTTGTTTCTAAGTTTTTGCACAGGATCACTATGCCGGCTTCATTCGTTCACCTGCGCCTGCACACTGAATATTCCCTGGTCGACGGCCTGGTACGGATCAAACCGCTGGTCAAAACCCTGGTGGGCATGAACATGCCCGCGGTAGCGGTTACCGATCAGAACAACATGTGTTCCCTGGTCAAGTTCTACAAAAACGCCATGGGCGCCGGCATCAAGCCGATTTGCGGCGCCGACCTGTGGCTGTCCAACAAAGACCCGGATAACCCTTTGAGCCGCATCAGCCTGTTGGCGATGAACGGCGTCGGTTATCGCAACCTCACCGAACTGATTTCTCGCGGTTTTATCGACGGCCAGCGCAACGGCTCGATCATCATCGAGCGCGAGTGGGTGGCCGAGGCGAGCGAGGGTGTGATCATGCTCTCGGCCGCCAAAGAGGGCGAGGTGGGTATCGCGCTGTTGGGCGGCAACCCTCAGGAAGCCGAAGTGCTGGCCCGCGAGTGGATGCAGGTGTTCCCCGACCGCTTCTACCTGGAGGTTCAGCGTACCAATCGGCCGAATGATGAAGAGCATCTGCACGCCGCCGTGGCCCTGGCCGACAAGCTGGGCGCGCCGCTGGTGGCGACCAACGATGTGCGTTTTATCAAGAAAGAAGATTTCGAGGCCCACGAGACGCGCGTGTGCATCGGCGAAGGCCGTGCCCTGGATGACCCGCGCCGGTCGAAGAACTACAGCGAAGAGCAGTACCTCAAAAGCGCTGAAGAGATGGCCGAGTTGTTCAGCGACCTGCCCGAAGCGCTGGAAAACTCCGTCGAGATCGCCAAGCGCTGCAATATTGAAGTGAAGCTGGGCAAGCACTTCTTGCCCAACTTCCCGATCCCCGATGGCATGACCATCGATGAGTACTTTCGCAAGGTGTCGTTTGATGGTCTGGAAGACCGTCTGAGTGTGCTGTTGCCCAAGGACACCACCGAGGACTACGACGCCAAGCGCCAGGTGTATGTTGACCGGCTGAATTTCGAGCTGGATATCATCATCCAGATGGGCTTCCCCGGTTACTTCCTGATCGTAATGGACTTTATCCAGTGGGCCAAAAGCAACGGCGTGCCGGTAGGTCCGGGCCGGGGTTCAGGTGCTGGCTCGCTGGTGGCGTATGTACAGAAGATTACCGACCTCGACCCGCTGGAATATGACCTGCTGTTCGAACGGTTCCTCAACCCGGAACGGGTTTCCATGCCCGACTTCGACGTCGACTTCTGCATGGACGGCCGTGACCGCGTGATCGAGTACGTGGCCGAGAAATATGGCCGCAACGCGGTCAGCCAGATCATCACCTTCGGTTCCATGGCCGCCAAAGCGGTCATCCGCGACGTGGCGCGGGTGCAGGGCAAGTCCTACGGCCTGGCGGATCGCCTGTCGAAGATGATCCCGTTCGAAGTCGGCATGACCCTGGAAAAAGCCTACGAGCAGGAAGAAATTCTGCGCGACTTTATCAAGGTCGATGAAGAAGCCGCCGAAATCTGGGACATGGCGCGCAAGCTCGAAGGCGTTGTGCGTAACGTCGGTAAACACGCCGGTGGCGTGGTCATCGCGCCGACCAAACTCACCGACTTTTCGCCGATCTATTGCGATGAAGAAGGCGGCGGCCTGGTTACCCAGTTCGACAAGGATGACGTGGAAGCGGCTGGCCTGGTGAAGTTCGACTTCCTCGGCCTGCGTACCCTGACCATCATCGACTGGGCGCTGAAGACGATTAACCGCGAGCGCGCCAAGGTTGATGAAGCGCCGCTGGATATCGCGTTTATCCCGCTGGACGACAAACCGACGTACCAGTTGCTGCAAAAAGCCGAAACCACGGCGGTGTTCCAGCTTGAGTCGCGCGGCATGAAAGAGCTGATCAAAAAGCTCAAGCCCGACTGCCTGGAAGACTTGATCGCACTGGTGGCGTTGTTCCGTCCTGGCCCGCTGCAATCGGGCATGGTGGATGACTTCATCAACCGTAAGCACGGCCGCGCCGAGCTGGCGTACCCGCACTCCGACTACCAGTACGAAGGCCTCAAGCCGGTACTGGCACCGACTTACGGCATCATCCTGTATCAGGAACAGGTGATGCAGATCGCCCAGGTCATGGCCGGTTACACCCTCGGCGGCGCCGACATGTTGCGGCGCGCCATGGGCAAGAAAAAGCCCGAAGAAATGGCCAAGCAGCGCGGCGGTTTCATTGAAGGTTGCGCGACCAACAATATCGACGCCGACCTTGCCGGTAACATCTTCGACCTGGTGGAAAAATTCGCCGGTTATGGCTTCAACAAATCTCACTCCGCCGCCTACGGCCTGGTGTCGTACCAGACCGCCTGGCTGAAAACCCACTACCCGGCGCCGTTCATGGCGGCGGTACTTTCGGCGGATATGCACAACACCGACAAGGTCGTGACCTTGATCGAAGAAGTGCGCACCATGAAGCTGCGCCTTGACGCGCCGGACGTGAACGCCTCGGAGTTCAAGTTCACGGTGAACGACGAAGGCCGCATCATTTATGGCCTGGGCGCGATCAAAGGTGTGGGTGAAGGCCCGGTGGAGGCCATTACCGAGGCGCGCCAGCACGGGCCGTTCAAGGACCTGTTCGATTTTTGCGCGCGGGTGGACCTCAAGCGCATCAACAAACGCACCCTTGATGGGTTGATCCGCAGTGGCGCGCTCGATCGTCTTGGCCCGTACTTCCATGATGAGCCGAAGGCTTACCAGGCGAATATCGACCGCAACCGCGCGGTGCTGCTGACCGCCATGGAAGAAGCGATCAAGGCCGCCGAACAGACCGCGCGCACCCACGACAGCGGCCACGCCGACCTGTTTGGCGGGCTGTTCGTCGAGGAAGACGCGGACGTTTATGCCAACCATCGCAAAGCCAAGGACCTGACCCTCAAGGAACGCCTCAAGGGTGAGAAAGACACCTTGGGCCTGTACCTCACCGGTCACCCGATTGACGAATACGAAGGTGAAATTCGCCGGTTCGCACGTCAGCGCATCATCGACCTGAAACCGGCGCGGGACACCCAGACCGTGGCGGGTATGATCATCGCACTGCGCGTGATGAAAAATAAAAAGGGCGACAAGATGGGTTTTATCACCCTCGATGACCGCTCGGGCCGCATCGAAGCGTCGCTGTTTGCCGATGCGTTCCACTCGGCGCAGTCGCTGTTGCAGACCGACGCAATGGTGGTGGTAGAAGGCGAGGTCAGTAATGACGACTTCTCCGGCGGCCTGCGCCTGCGGATCAAGCGGGTGATGAGCATGGAAGATGCGCGCACCAATTTGGCCGAAAGCCTGCGCTTGAAGGTCAAGACCGAAGCGCTCAAAGGCGATCAGCTACGCTGGTTGGGTGACCTGCTCAAGCGTCACCGTGGCGCGTGCCCGGTGACCATGGAGTACACCGGCAACGACGCCAAGGCCATGTTGCAGTTTGGTGAGACCTGGCGAATTGATCCCGCAGATGGCTTGATTCAAGCTTTGCGTGACCAGTTCGGCCGTGACAACGTCTTCCTCCAATACCGTTGATGGCCGGGCGCGTTCTTTTTGATGAAGAGTATTCGCCCGATCTCGACCCAACATTTAATCTCGACCTAGACGCGCCTGTCCCTTAAGGTAGCGCGAATAGACAACCGGCTGGCCAGGCACTCCCTGGCCGTCGACCCAAGACGGACGCTTATGAACCCGAATTTTCTTGATTTCGAACAGCCGATCGCTGACCTGCAAGCCAAAATTGAAGAATTGCGCCTGGTCGGCAATGACAATTCCCTGAATATCGGCGATGAGATTGCTCGACTGCAAGACAAGAGCAGCACGCTCACCGAAGACATTTTCGGCAAGCTGACCAGCTGGCAGATCGCGCGCCTGGCTCGCCACCCGCGCCGTCCGTACACGCTGGACTACATTCAGCATATCTTCACCGAGTTCGACGAGCTGCATGGCGACCGCCACTTCTCTGACGACGCGGCCATCGTCGGCGGTATCGCTCGCCTGGACGACCAGCCAGTGATGGTGATCGGTCACCAGAAAGGCCGTGAAGTGCGCGAGAAAGTTCGCCGTAACTTCGGCATGCCGCGCCCTGAAGGCTACCGCAAGGCGTGCCGCCTGATGGAAATGGCCGAGCGCTTCAAAATGCCGATCCTGACCTTCATCGACACCCCGGGCGCCTACCCGGGTATCGACGCCGAAGAGCGCAACCAAAGCGAAGCGATCGCCTGGAACCTGCGCGTGATGGCCCGCTTGAAAACCCCGATCATCGCCACCGTCATTGGTGAAGGTGGTTCCGGCGGTGCACTGGCGATTGGCGTGTGCGACCAGTTGAACATGCTGCAATATTCGACCTACGCGGTGATCTCGCCCGAAGGTTGCGCCTCGATCCTGTGGAAAACCGCCGATAAAGCCCCGGACGCTGCCGAAGCCATGGGCATCACTGCCGATCGCCTCAAAGGCTTGGGTATCGTTGATAAGGTTATCGGCGAACCGTTGGGCGGCGCCCACCGCGACCCGGCTGCCGCTGCCGCGAGTATCCGCGCTGAACTGGGTGCGCAACTGGCGATGCTCAAGAAGCTGGATAACGAAGCGCTGCTCAAGCGCCGTTATGAGCGCTTGATGAGCTACGGTCTCTAAGAGCGCCGCAGCATTAAATGTGGGAGGGGGCTTGCCCCCGATTGCTGAGTGTCAGTCAATGTATTTGGTGACTGATGCACCGCTATCGGGAGCAAGCCCCCTCCCACATTTGCTTTGTGTATGCTTGGCCAACGTATTCCAGATTTGCGGCGGTAACATCTGATGAAACCGGTGCTCTGCGCCAAACTCCTGCAAACCCTCGCCCCGTGGCGCAACGCCCCGGCTTGGCATATCGCTTTCTCCGGCGGCCTCGATTCCACCGTCCTGCTGCATCTCCTCGCATCTCTGGCAAACATTCCACCTCTGCGTGCTGTGCATGTTCACCACGGCCTGCAAGCTGCCGCCGACGCGTGGCCAGAGCATTGCCAAACGGTCTGCGACGGTTTGGGTGTGCCCTTGCGCGTCATGCGTGTGCAGGTGCAGCCCGGCGCCAGCCTTGAGCGTGCCGCGCGTGACGCGCGTTACTCGGCGTTTGCCGAGGTGATTGGGGCAGGGCAGGTATTGCTGACGGGCCAGCACCGCGACGATCAGGCCGAAACCCTGCTGTTTCGCCTGCTGCGTGGGGCAGGGGTGCGAGGGCTGTCGGCAATGCCGGCGCATCGCCCATTCGCGGCTGGCCACCTGGTGCGGCCGCTGCTGAATGCCTCACGCGCTGAATTGGAGGCCTACGCACACGAACATCAGTTGAGCTGGATCGAAGACCCCTCCAACGCCGACCCGCGTTTTTCGCGCAATTACCTGCGCCACCGGGTAGTGCCAACGCTGACCGAGCGTTGGCCCCAAGCCGTCACCCGCCTGGCGCGCGCTGCCGAGCATCTGGGTGAAGCCCAGGGCCTGCTTGACGAATTGGCGCACATGGACCTGCAAACCGCCGATCACCCTTCGCCGTTTCCCTGGCTGCCCTTGCCATCATTGGCGCTGGCGCCATTGCGCGAGCTTTCCGACGCCCGTCAACGTAACGCCCTGCGACATTGGCTGACGCCGCTGACGCGTTTGCCCGACAGCGACCATTGGGCCGGCTGGTATTCGCTGCGCGATGCCAAGGGCGACGCACAACCGCTGTGGCGCTTGGCCGACGGCCAATTGCACCGTTGCGGCCCACACATCTGGTGGCTGCCTTCAAGCTGGTCGGCGTTTTCCGACGCGTCGGTGAGCTGGCTTGATCCGCACACCCCACTAAAGTTACCCGGCAATGGCCTGCTCAACTGTATCGGCAAGGCCCCCGCAGGCCCATTGACGATCCGTTATCGCCAGGGCGGCGAAGTCGTCGAAGTGCCAGGTCGCGGTCGGCGCGACCTCAAGCGCCTGCTGAATGAATGCGGGCTGCCGGGCGCGGTGCGTGGCAGATTGCCGCTGCTGTATCGGGGCGAGCAATTGCTGGCTGCCCCAAGCCTTGCAGGGCTATGGGCGATGCCGCCGGGCGACTGGCAATTACAGTGGATGCCACAGACCTGCGATCAAGGTTTGAGCTGATAGAGCCTTTCCGGTAGACTACGCTCCCTTCTTGATACAACTTCTGTGGATTCGCCTGAATCGCAGTCGTTGCCGATTACCAAGCAGTCTTTGCTGGGCGATTCCAAAAAATGTGTAGCGATCAACGCACCGGTGTTTCACTGCTGGTCTGTCACCACGCGGCGGTTTTTTTGAAAGGTGCACTGTGATTAATGCAGGTGATCGGGGGCTTCGGCCTTCCTTCGCTTTCCCCGGCGGCTCGGACCGCTTTAACGCAGACTTCTAGGGTTTTTCATGACGCGCTACATATTCGTCACGGGCGGTGTTGTTTCTTCATTGGGGAAAGGCATTGCCTCCGCTTCATTGGCGGCCATCCTGGAGGCGCGGGGACTTAAGGTCACCATGCTCAAGCTGGACCCGTACATCAACGTTGACCCGGGCACCATGAGCCCGTTCCAGCACGGTGAAGTGTTCGTCACACACGACGGCGCCGAGACCGACCTGGACCTGGGCCACTACGAGCGGTTCATCCGCACGACCATGACCCAGAACAACAACTTCACCACAGGCCGTGTTTACGAACACGTGCTGCGCAAAGAGCGCCGTGGTGACTACCTGGGTGCAACCATCC
Source organism: Pseudomonas kitaguniensis (assembly GCF_049199985.1). NCBI lineage: Bacteria > Pseudomonadati > Pseudomonadota > Gammaproteobacteria > Pseudomonadales > Pseudomonadaceae > Pseudomonas > Pseudomonas kitaguniensis. The sequence continues at coordinate 111,196 of NZ_JBLZPT010000012.1, read as the reverse complement.
AGGTGATCCCGCACATCACCGACGAAATCAAGCGCCGCATCATCAAGGGTGCAGGCGATGCCGACGTGGCGATGGTCGAGATCGGTGGCACCGTGGGTGACATCGAATCGCAACCGTTCCTCGAAGCCATTCGCCAATTGCGTTTCGAAGTCGGCGCCAAGCGCGCGATGCTGATGCACCTGACGCTGGTGCCGTACATCGCCACCGCCGGCGAAACCAAAACCAAGCCTACCCAGCACTCGGTCAAGGAACTGCGTTCCATCGGCCTGCAGCCGGATGTGCTGGTGTGCCGCTCCGATCACCCGATCGACATTTCTTCGCGTCGCAAGATCGCGCAATTCACCAACGTTGAAGAGCGTGCGGTGATTGCCCTGGAAGACGCCGACACCATCTACAAGATCCCGGGCATCCTGCATTCGCAAGGCCTGGATGATTTTGTGGTCGAGCGTTTTGGCCTGCAATGCAACGGCGCAGATCTTTCCGAGTGGGAAGCGGTGGTCGACGCCAAGCTCAACCCTGAGCACGAAGTCACCATCGCCATGGTCGGCAAGTACATGGAACTGCTCGACGCGTACAAGTCGCTGATCGAAGCGATGAGCCACGCCGGTATCAGCAACCGTACCAAGGTCAACCTGCGCTACATCGATTCCGAAGACATCGAGAACCAGGGCACTGCGCTGCTCGAAGGTGTTGACGCCATTCTGGTGCCAGGCGGTTTCGGCCTGCGTGGCGTGGAAGGCAAGATCACCGCCGTGCAGTACGCCCGTGAGAACAAGGTGCCGTACCTCGGTATCTGCCTGGGTATGCAAGTGGCCGTTATCGAGTTCGCACGTAACGTGCTGGGCTGGAAAGACGCCAACTCCACCGAGTTCGATCACGCCAGCGGCCACCCGGTCGTGGGCCTGATCACCGAGTGGGAAGATGCCACCGGCGCCGTTGAAACGCGTACTGAAACCTCCGACCTCGGCGGCACCATGCGCCTTGGCGCACAAGACTGCCTGCTGGAGCCGGGGTCTTTGGTTCACGATTGCTACGGCAAGGACGTGATCGTCGAGCGTCACCGTCACCGCTACGAAGTGAACAACAACCTGCTGCCGCAGATCAAGGAAGCCGGCCTGAAAGTGTCCGGTCGCTCCGGTGATGGCAAGCTGGTGGAAGTGGTCGAGGCGCCGGATCATCCATGGTTCGTGGCGTGCCAGTTCCACCCGGAGTTCACCTCGACGCCGCGCGACGGTCACCCGTTGTTCACCGGTTTCGTTAAAGCAGCACTGACGCAACATCAGAAGAAGGCGTAAACCTGATGGCCCAGAAGATCATTCGCGTAGGCGACATCGAAATTGCCAACGACAAGCCCATGGTGCTGTTCGGCGGCATGAACGTGCTGGAAAGCCGCGACATGGCGATGCAGGTCTGTGAAGAGTACGTCAAGGTTACCCAGAAACTGGGTATCCCTTACGTGTTCAAGGCCAGCTTCGACAAGGCCAACCGTTCGTCCGTGACCTCCTATCGCGGCCCGGGCCTTGAAGAAGGCATGCGGATCTTCCAGGACATCAAGCAAGCTTTCGGCGTGCCGATCATCACCGACGTCCACGAGCCCGAGCAGGCTGCCGTGGTCGCCGAGGTGTGCGACATCATCCAGTTGCCGGCCTTCCTGTCGCGCCAGACCGATCTGGTGGTTGCGATGGCCAGGACCGGCGCTGTGATCAATATCAAAAAAGCCCAGTTTCTTGCACCACAGGAAATGAAACATATCCTGAGCAAATGCGTGGAAGCGGGTAACGACCAGTTGATCCTCTGCGAGCGTGGTTCGAGCTTCGGCTACAACAACCTCGTGGTCGACATGCTCGGTTTCGGCATCATGAAACAGTTCGAATACCCGGTGTTCTTCGACGTGACCCACGCGCTGCAAATGCCCGGTGGTCGTGCCGATTCCGCCGGTGGGCGGCGCGCCCAGGTATTGGACCTGGCCAAGGCTGGCATCAGCCAGTCGCTGGCCGGGCTGTTCCTGGAAGCCCACCCGGACCCGGACAATGCCAAATGCGACGGCCCGTGCGCCTTGCGCCTGGACAAGCTGGAGCCGTTCTTGGCCCAGCTCAAGCAGTTGGACGAACTGGTCAAGAGTTTTCCGACGGTAGAGACCGCGTAACGGCCGTTTCTCCGGTAGACTTTCCCTCGCTTTACGCTCAGGCCTGCGGGCCTGAGCCTTGTCGCCTGCAAGCCTGCCCCGTTGTTCCACCCTTGCGGTCGGTCAAAAGATTTCCTTCAGCTGCGTCGTTTTCGTCAACTTTGGAGTGTTTACAACAATGGCAAAAATCGTCGACATCAAAGGTCGTGAAGTTCTCGACTCCCGTGGCAACCCCACCGTCGAAGCCGACGTGCTTCTCGATAACGGCATCATCGGCAGCGCCTGCGCGCCGTCCGGTGCGTCTACCGGTTCGCGCGAAGCGCTGGAACTGCGTGATGGCGACAAGAGCCGTTACCTGGGCAAAGGTGTACTCAAGGCCGTCGCCAACATCAACGGCCCGATCCGCGACCTGCTGCTGGGCCAGGACCCTGTTGACCAGAAAGCCCTTGACCACGCGATGATCAAGCTCGACGGCACCGACAACAAAGGTAGCCTGGGCGCCAACGCGATCCTCGCCGTGTCCCTGGCTGCCGCCAAGGCCGCCGCACAGGACCAGGACCTGCCGCTGTACGCGCACATCGCCAACCTGAACGGCACGCCGGGTGTTTACTCGATGCCGGTGCCGATGATGAACATCATCAACGGCGGCGAGCACGCTGATAACAACGTCGACATCCAGGAATTCATGGTGCAGCCGGTGGGTGCCAAGACCTTCTCCGAAGGCCTGCGCATGGGCACCGAGATTTTCCATCACCTCAAAGCAGTGTTGAAGGCGCGTGGCCTGAGCACTGCAGTGGGTGACGAAGGTGGTTTCGCGCCGAACCTGGCGTCCAACGAAGATGCACTCAAAGTGATCTCCGAAGCTGTGGCCAACGCTGGCTACACGCTGGGCACCGACGTGACCCTGGCACTGGACTGCGCCGCCAGCGAATTCTACGAAGACGGCAAGTACAACCTGTCCGGCGAAGGCCACGTGTTCACCTCCGAAGGTTTTGCCGACTACCTGAAAGGCCTGTGCGAGCGTTACCCGATCATCTCGGTTGAAGATGGCCTGGACGAGTCCGACTGGGCCGGCTGGAAAATCCTCACCGACAAAATCGGCGAGAAGATTCAACTGGTGGGCGACGACTTGTTCGTGACCAACACCAAGATCCTGCAAGAAGGCATCGACAAAAAGATCGCCAACTCGATCCTGATCAAGTTCAACCAGATCGGCACCCTGACCGAAACTCTGGAAGCCATCCAGATGGCCAAGGCTGCGGGCTACACCGCCGTGATCTCGCACCGCTCCGGCGAAACCGAAGACTCGACCATTGCCGACCTGGCTGTGGGCACCTCGGCTGGCCAGATCAAAACCGGTTCGCTGTGCCGTTCCGACCGCGTTTCCAAGTACAACCAATTGCTGCGTATCGAAGAGCAATTGGCAGGTAAAGCCAAGTACAACGGTCGCAGCGAGTTCCGCGGCTGATTGTTTCGCGGCGTGTTAAATAGTAAAAAGTTGGCAGGTGGCGTCGGAAAATTCTCGATAGAATAGATTTCGACGCTAATCTGATGGCGATCAAGTACAAGCCTGGTTTTTCCAGGCTTCGTGCTATCAGTTGCTTTAAAAGTTTTACATGGCTGTCTTTTTTTACTGGATACCCGGATTTCGATGCGCAGTCCCAATTGGTTGTTCCTCGTCTTGCTCTTGTTGCTGGCTGGCCTGCAATACCGCCTATGGGTCGGTAATGGCAGCTTTGCGCAAGTGAAAGAGCTGACCCAGCAAATTGCCGACCAGCACGCCGAAAACGAAATCCTGCTGGAGCGTAACCGCGTCCTTGACGCCGAAGTGCTTGAGCTGAAAAAAGGTACCGAGACCGTTGAAGAGCGGGCTCGCCATGAGCTGGGCATGGTCAAGGAGGGCGAAACCCTCTACCAGCTCGCGCAATGACTGACTGTTTACCGGCCTTCTGGGCCGTGATTCCTGCCGCGGGCGTCGGTGCCCGTATGGCTGCGGACCGTCCCAAGCAATATTTGCAACTGGGCGGGCGCACAATTCTCGAACACAGCCTTGGCTGTTTTCTCGACCACCCATCGCTCAAGGGCCTGGTGGTCAGTCTTGCTGTTGATGATCCTTATTGGCCCAACCTGGCGTGTGCCACAGACCCGCGCATTCAGCGCGCGGACGGTGGTTCGGAACGCTCAGGCTCGGTACTCAATGCGTTGCTGCAACTGAATGCCCTGGGCGCCAGCGATGACGATTGGGTGTTGGTGCACGACGCGGCGCGGCCTAACTTGAGTCGCGATGACCTCGACACACTGTTGGCTGAGCTGGCGCATGACCCGGTCGGCGGTTTGCTGGCCGTACCGGCGCGCGACACCCTCAAGCGCGCTGACAAACACGGTCGTGTGGTCGAAACCGTGGATCGCAGCCTGGTCTGGCAAGCCTACACGCCGCAAATGTTTCGCCTGGGTGCCTTGCACCGGGCGTTGGCGGACAGCCTGGTGGCTGATGCGGTGATCACCGACGAAGCCTCAGCCATGGAATGGTCCGGTCAGGCGCCGCGCCTGGTTGAAGGGCGTGCGGACAATATCAAGGTGACTCGGCCGGAAGATCTGGAGTGGCTGCGGCTGCGGTGGGCGAATCGGCGGTAGTTGGTGGCACCGAGTCGACGCCATCGCGAGCAAGCCCGCTCCCACAGTTGACCGGGTTCCTACAGGTCAACCCTGTTCAACTGTGGGAGCGGGCTTGCTCGCGATGAGGCCAAACCAGCCACCTCTTCATCAAAGGCTGTACTCCGGCCGCTCGGCCAACCCCACCTTCAAATAATCCACCAGCTTGCGTACCTTCGGCGACAAGTGCCTTTGCTGCGGGTACAACGCCCACACTGCCGTGTTCGGCGGCTGATGCGCTTCCAGCAACGGCACCAACGTGCCACTGTGCAAATGCTCCAGCACGTAATAGTCCGGCAACTGGCACAACCCGACGCCTTGCAAGGCTGCATCCAGCACGGCTTGCCCACTGTTGCAGCGCCAGTTTCCCTGCACCCGTTGTGAAAATTCGCGACCGTCCTGGGCCAGTTGCCAAATATCCGAACTGCCTATCAGGCAGTTATGCCGACTTAATTCCGACACGCTGTGCGGCCGACCATAGCGTTCCAGGTAGGACGGCGACGCGCACAGGTACATGCGCCGAGGGGCGAGGCGACTGGCGACCATGCGCGAGTCTTGCAGGCGCCCGAGACGGATCGCCAAATCGAGGCCTTCGTGCACCAGGTCCAACTGACGATTGCTCAGTTCAATATCCACTCGCAGCTGTGGGTATAGCCCCATGAACCGCGTGACCAACGGCACGATAAAACGCTCGCCGTAGGCCACGGCGCAGGTCATGCGCAACATGCCCTTGGGTTCGCTGGCCAGGTCGCCCACGGCGCGCAAGGCCTCTTCGCGACCGTCCTGCAAGCGCTGGCAGTGTTGCAGAAAGGTCTGGCCGGCCTCGGTAAGGGTTACCTTGCGCGTACTGCGGTACAACAGCCGCGTTTGCAAACGTTCTTCAAGGCGCGCCACCTGTCGGCTGATGTGCGACGACGACACCCCAAGCCGTTCGGCCGCCGCCGTGAATTGGCTGTGCTCAGCCACGGCGACGAACTCGTCAATGCCTTCCCAGCGATTTTCCAACACGGCGATTATCCCTGTATGGCAATAATGTTTTGCTTTTGCCTGGATTATTAATCAAGAAGCCATGTTTTACACTCACTGTCTTAGTTTTTAACTCCCTGGAGAAACCCGGATGATCAAGTCCCGCGCCGCCGTAGCCTTCGAAGCCAATAAGCCCCTTGAGATCGTTGAAGTGGATGTCGCCATGCCCAAGGCTGGCGAGGTGCTGTTGCGCGTGGTCGCATCCGGCGTGTGCCACACCGACGCCTACACTTTGTCGGGCGCAGACCCGGAAGGCATCTTCCCGTCGATCCTCGGCCATGAAGGCGGTGCGGTGGTTGAAGCGATCGGCGAGGGCGTAACCTCGGTGGCCGTCGGCGACCATGTGATCCCGCTGTACACACCGGAATGCGGCCAGTGCAAATTCTGCCGATCGGGCAAGACCAACCTCTGCCAGGCCATTCGTTCTACGCAAGGCAAAGGCCTGATGCCCGACGGCACCACGCGCTTTTCCTACAAAGGCCAGCCGATTTTCCACTACATGGGTACGTCGACGTTCTCCGAGTACACCGTGCTGCCGGAAATTTCCGTCGCGAAGATTCCTAAAGAAGCCCCGCTGGAAAAAGTCTGCCTGCTGGGTTGCGGTGTGACCACCGGCATCGGTGCGGTGCTCAATACGGCCAAGGTCAAGCCGGGCGACACCGTGGCCATCTTTGGCTTGGGCGGTATTGGCTTGTCGGCCGTGATTGGCGCCGTCAAGGCCAAGGCTGGGCGCATCATCGCCGTCGACATCAACCCGGCCAAGTTTGAAATCGCCAAGCAATTGGGCGCCACCGACTGCATCAATCCGAAAGATTACGACCGCCCGATTCAAGACGTGATCGTCGACTTGACCGATGGCGGCGTGGACTTTTCCTTTGAGTGCATCGGCAACGTGCAACTGATGCGCGCAGCCCTCGAGTGCTGCCATAAAGGCTGGGGCGAGTCGGTCATCATCGGGGTTGCCGGTGCCGGCCAGGAAATTTCCACGCGTCCATTCCAACTGGTGACCGGTCGCGTCTGGCGCGGTTCGGCGTTCGGTGGCGTGCGTGGCCGTACCGAGTTGCCAAGCTACGTAGACATGGCCCAGACCGGCGAAATCCCGCTGGACACCTTCATTACCCACACCATGGGCCTGGAAGACATCAACAAAGCGTTTGACCTGATGCATGAAGGCAAAAGCATTCGTACCGTCATCCACTTTTGAGCAGCTTCAAGCTACGAGCTATAAGCGCCAAGCGGGTGTACGCCTGCTTGGCGCTTTAAGCCTGCAGCTTGCAGTTGGGAGCATTCCCATGACGCTGGAAAATATTTCCTGCCAGAAGAGCTTCGGCGGCTGGCACAAACGCTACAAACATCATTCCCAGGTGCTGGGTTGCGACATGACCTTCGCCGTCTACTTGCCGCCACAGGCGGAGCAGGGCGGCAAGTTGCCGGTGTTGTACTGGCTGTCGGGCCTGACCTGCACCGATGAAAACTTCATGCAGAAGGCCGGTGCCCAGCGCATGGCTGCCGAACTGGGGTTGATTATCGTCGCACCCGACACCAGCCCGCGTGGGCCAGGTGTGCCGGACGACCCAGACAACGCGTGGGATTTTGGCCTCGGCGCAGGCTTTTATCTGAATGCCACGCAGGAGCCTTGGGCCAAGCACTACCGGATGCATGACTACGTTGTGCAGGAATTGCCCGCATTGGTTGAAGCGCATTTCCCGGCGTCGGATAAGCGCGGCATCAGCGGCCACTCAATGGGCGGCCATGGCGCACTGGTCTGTGCGCTGCGCAACCCGGGGCGTTACCTGTCGGTGTCGGCATTTTCGCCGATCAACAACCCGATGGATTGTCCGTGGGGGCAAAAAGCCTTTTCGCGTTACTTGGGCGAAGAACGCTCGAAGTGGCGGGAATGGGATGCCTGCGTGCTGATCAGTGAGGCCACGCAAAAGCTGCCATTGCTGGTGGATCAGGGGGATCGCGACGACTTCCTCACCGTGCAACTCAAGCCTGAGGCGTTGCAGCAAGCGGCCAAGGCGGCTAATCACCCGCTTCAATTGCGTTTGCAGCCTGGCTACGATCACAGCTACTTCTTTATCGCCAGCTTCATCGAAGATCATTTGCGACACCATGGTCGTGCTTTGCTCGGTTAATGTGAGGCAAAAGTAGGTAGAATCACGCCCTGAATTAAATCGGGGCGTTTTTTTATGCGTATTGGCCACGGCTACGATGTGCACCGTTTCGCTGAAGGCGATTTCATCACCTTGGGCGGCGTGCGCATTGCACACCACCATGGGTTGCTCGCTCATTCCGACGGCGACGTTGTGTTGCATGCCTTGAGCGATGCCTTGCTCGGCGCGGCGGCGTTGGGCGATATCGGCAAGCACTTCCCGGACACTGACCCCACCTTCAAGGGCGCGGACAGCCGCGTGCTGTTGCGCCACGTGGTCAGCCTGATCCACGCCAAAGGCTGGAAAGTCGCTAACGTCGACAACACCATCGTGGCCCAAGCGCCAAAAATGGCCCCGCATATTGAATCGATGCGTGCACTGATTGCCGCAGACCTGCAAATTGAATTGGATCAAGTCAACGTGAAAGCCACCACCACCGAAAAGCTCGGGTTTACCGGTCGGGAAGAGGGCATCGCGGTGCACTCCGTCGCCTTGTTGCTGCGCGCATGAATGACCTGCAACTGCTGGGCCCGCGGGCTTACGGCGAGGCCTTGGGCAGCGCGGTCTTGAAGGCCACGGCTGAAGATTTCCAGGTAGACGAAGTGCTCGATATTCCGCTGACCGGCGATGGCGAGCACCTGTGGCTGTGGGTAGAGAAGCGTGGGCTCAACACCGAAGAGGCCGCGCGGCGCATCGCCAAGGCCGCCGGCGTGCCGTTGCGCACCGTCAGCTATGCCGGGCTCAAGGACCGCCAAGCGTTGACCCGCCAGTGGTTCAGTGTGCAACTGCCGGGCAAGGCCGACCCGGACATGAGCGGTGCAGAAAACGACAGCCTCAAGATCCTTAAAACTGCGCGCCACAAGCGCAAGCTGCAGCGCGGCGCACATTCGGCCAACGGCTTCACCCTGCGCCTGACCCAATTGGCGGGCGATACCGCCGCCATCGACGCGCGTTTGCAGCTGATCGCCGAGCACGGTATTCCCAACTATTTCGGCGCCCAGCGCTTTGGTCACAACGGTGGCAACGTGGTGGACGCGCGTGAGTGGGCGGCGCGCAAGGCCTTGCCGGAGCAGCGCAATGTGCGTTCGCGGTTGCTGTCCACCGCGCGCAGTTTTTTGTTCAACAAAGTTTTGGCGGCACGTGTCGCTGACGGTTCCTGGCAGCGCGCCCAGGTCGGCGACCTGCTGGCGTTTACCGACAGCCGTAGTTTTTTCCCGGCGGGCGAGGCTGAATGCAGCGACCCGCGCCTGGCAATTCTGGACCTGCACCCTACCGGGCCGCAGTGGGGCGAAGGCGATTCGCCAGCGGCCGGTGCTACGCATGCGCTGGAACAAGCGATTGCCGCCAGCGAGCCAGAGCTGCGCGATTGGCTGGTGAATGCCGGCATGAGCCAGGAACGTCGCATTCTGCGACTGCCCATTGGCGGGTTGACGTGGCATTATCCTTCGCTGGACATTCTGCAATTGGAATTCGTCCTGCCGGCCGGATGCTTCGCCACTGTCTTGGTGCGCGAGATTGTTGATCTGGTGCCGGTGGGGCAGACGGACAACCCATGCGTATTCTGATATCAAACGATGACGGTGCCACCGCACCCGGCCTTGCCGCGCTCTATGCTGCGCTGCAAGATTACGCCGAGTGCGTGGTGGTGGCCCCTGACCAGGACAAGAGTGGCGCCAGCAGTTCGCTGACGCTCGACCGTCCTTTGCACCCGCAGGTTCTGGCCAACGGCTTTATCAGCGTGAACGGTACCCCCACTGACTGCGTGCACCTGGCGATCAATAGCTTGTTGAGTCAGGAGCCGGATTTGGTGGTGTCGGGCATCAATCTCGGCGCCAACCTGGGCGATGACGTGCTGTATTCCGGTACCGTGGCGGCTGCCCTTGAAGGGCGTTTTCTGGGCCGTACTTCATTCGCCTTCTCTTTTGCCTCGCGGCAACTGGACAACCTCGCGAGCGCAGCGTATTTCGCCCGCAAGCTGGTGGAGGCTCATGGTTCACTCGACCTGCCGCCGCGCACGGTGCTCAACGTAAATATTCCCAACTTGCCGCTCGACCATATTCGCGGCATTCAACTGACGCGCCTGGGCCATCGTTCGCGTGCGGCGGCGCCACTGAAAGTGGTCGATCCGCGTGGCAAGGAAGGTTATTGGATCGCGGCTGCGGGCGATGCCGAGGACGGCGGCCCAGGCACGGACTTTCATGCGGTGATGCAAGGTTATGTTTCGATTACCCCGTTGCAGCTTGATCGCACCTTCAGTGATGCCTTCAGTAGTCTCGATGGCTGGCTCGAGGGGCTGCGTTGATGGCGCGTGAACAAGACGACCTGCTGCGCCGTGGCATCGGGATGACCTCCCAACGTACCCGCGAGCGTTTGATCCAGCGTCTGTACGAAGAAGGGCTGTCAAACGCCCAAGTGCTGGAAGTTATCCGGCGCACGCCGCGACACTTGTTTGTCGACGAGGCCCTGGCGCACCGCGCCTATGAAGACACCGCGTTGCCGATCGGCCACAACCAGACCATCTCGCAGCCCTATATGGTTGCGCGCATGAGCGAATTGCTGCTGGCGGCGGGGCCGTTGGACAAGGTGTTGGAGATCGGCACCGGTTCGGGTTACCAGACCGCCGTGCTGTCGCAACTGGTAGAGCGGGTGTTCTCGGTGGAGCGCATCAAGGTGCTGCAAGACCGCGCCAAGGAGCGCTTGGTCGAACTCAACCTGCGCAACGTGGTGTTCCGCTGGGGTGATGGCTGGGAAGGCTGGCCGGCGCTGGCGCCGTATAACGGCATTATCGTCACCGCCGTGGCCACCGATGTGCCGCAGGCGTTGCTCGATCAACTGGCGCCTGGCGGGCGTCTGGTTATCCCGGTGGGCGCCGGTGAAGTGCAACAATTAATGCTCATTGTGCGTGAAGACGAAGGCTTTTCCCGGCATGTGCTGGGCGCCGTGCGCTTTGTACCGTTGCTCAACGGGCCGCTGGCCTGATCATTTATTCGCACACAGTGAATTCTGTGGGTGAGCATGTGTCTTACAGCCGGGCTTGTTGAGTCAGCGTGATTGGACGCCGGGATTAAACATGACGAATTTTTCGTATGAGTCCTGTGCCGGTAAAAATCCAATGCCCAGTTATACTTGCGTCATATTTCAAGCCTGATACAGGCATTCATGTTCAGCCACCATAAAGGGAGCGGCGGGTGAGTCTCACAGGTCTTGCGCAGCGTATGAGTAAAACGAGCTTTCAGCGACTGGTGCTTGGCCTTGTCTTGAGTTCCTTGTTATTGGCGGGTTGTTCCAGTTCGCCCTCCAAAGGTGCGCGGGTTGTCGACCGAAATAACGCCGTGCCGCAAAAGCCGACAGTGACCACCGGGCAATACGTCGTGCGCAAAGGCGACACCATGTTCTCGATCGCCTTCCGCTACGGCTGGGATTACAAGGCGCTCGCAGCTCGCAACAATATTCCTGTGCCGTATACGATACATCCGGGCCAAACAATTCGTTTCGATGGCCGTACCGGTTCAACGCCTACGACAGTTGTGACAAATTCCGGATCTTCGCCGTCGTCCTCGAGCAAAACCACGATCATCACTCGGCCTGCAGGCACTGCCGCGTCTACGCCTGCGAGTAGGCCGGCAGCCGCGCCGTTGCCGCCTGCAGGGCCTGCGCCGACCGGTTGGGGCTGGCCTTCAAACGGGGTGCTGATTGGGAAGTTCTCTTCAAACGGTAGTTTGAATAAAGGCATTGATATCGCCGGGGATTTGGGACAGCCTGTTTTAGCTGCGTCTGATGGGACAGTTGTGTACGCCGGGAGTGGTTTGCGGGGCTACGGCGAGCTGGTGATCATCAAACACAGCGACACCTACGTCAGTGCCTATGGTCATAACCGCAGGCTGTTGGTTCGGGAGGGGCAGCAGGTCAAAGTCGGACAGACAATTGCCGAAATGGGGTCAACGGGTACAGACCGGGTGAAACTGCACTTTGAGATTCGCCGCCAAGGGAAGCCTGTAGATCCGCTGCAATTCCTACCCCGTCGTTGATAGGTTGCACAGCCTGTTCCGTCACGTATAAGGAACAGGCTCCAGCGTTGCCAAGGATAAAGGCGCCGCTTGAGCTTGAGGTCGAACTCACCAAAGGACTATAACAATGGCTCTCAGTAAAGAAGCGCCGGAGTTTGACATCGACGATGAGGTTCTCCTTAGGGATGAATCCATCGATATGGAATCGATGTCGAATAATGAGGGAGCTGGATCACCCTCAGTTCGTACCAAATCCAAAAACTCCGCCGCGTTAAAGCAGCATAAATACATTGATTACACGCGTGCGCTCGACGCTACGCAGCTGTACCTCAATGAAATCGGTTTTTCCCCGCTGCTGACCCCCGAAGAAGAAGTCCATTTTGCGCGCTTGTCGCAAAAGGGTGATCCGGCTGGGCGCAAACGCATGATTGAAAGCAACCTGCGCCTGGTGGTGAAAATCGCCCGACGCTATGTCAATCGCGGCCTGTCCCTGTTGGACCTGATTGAAGAGGGTAACCTTGGCCTGATCAGGGCGGTTGAGAAGTTCGACCCTGAGCGCGGCTTTCGCTTTTCGACCTACGCCACGTGGTGGATTCGTCAAACCATCGAACGGGCGATCATGAATCAGACCCGCACGATCCGGTTGCCGATTCATGTGGTCAAGGAGCTTAACGTCTACCTGCGGGCGGCGCGTGAGCTCACACAAAAACTCGATCATGAACCCTCGCCTGAAGAAATCGCCAACCTGTTGGAAAAACCGGTAGGCGAGGTCAAGCGCATGCTCGGCTTGAACGAGCGCGTGTCTTCGGTCGATGTTTCGTTGGGGCCGGATTCGGATAAAACCCTCCTGGACACGCTGACGGATGATCGTCCAACGGACCCTTGCGAGCTGCTGCAGGACGATGATCTTTCGCAAAGCATTGACCAGTGGCTTTCTGAGCTTACGGACAAGCAGCGTGAAGTGGTGATTCGCCGCTTTGGCCTGCGTGGCCACGAGAGCAGCACCCTTGAGGATGTGGGCCTGGAGATCGGCTTGACGCGTGAGCGAGTGCGGCAGATCCAGGTGGAAGGTCTCAAGCGCTTGCGTGAGATCCTCGAGAAGAATGGCCTGTCGAGCGAGTCGTTGTTCCAATAAGCTGCGCAGGGCGAAATGTGGGAGCGGGCTTGCTCGCGAAAACGGTAAATCAGTCGCCAGATGTGCTAACTGAAACACCGTATTCGCGAGCAAGCCCGCTCCCACATTTTTTTGTGCCTGGCGTTAAGTACGGGTAAAGTCCCAAAATCCAGGCAAAAAAAAACCCCGCTTTTAAGGGCGGGGTTTTTCGACTAAGTCAGTACAAGTTAGATAACTTGAACTTCTTCAGCTTGCATGCCTTTCTGACCGCGGGTAGCGATGAAAGAAACCTGTTGGCCTTCTTTCAGGCTTTTGAAGCCGTCGGATTGGATAGCTTTGAAGTGAACGAACAGGTCGTCACCGGATTGTGGAGTGATGAAGCCGAAGCCTTTTTCATCGTTGAACCACTTAACGGTACCAGTTTGGCGATTAGACATGGTGTAACTCCTTGAACAAAGTTAACTGCGACTCAGGAAAAGCCCTGGCCGAGACTGAGTGCAAAGAGCAGGAAAAATTCTTGGAGATGGTTGGATCGAAATTCAACATATCGTGTAGAGATTCTCAGTGACACAAGCAACACAGTGACGTCACCTTAACCGTTTTTACCGAACGTGCCAATGGTATTTCCGAAGGTTTCTCTATTTTCGTGCTCGGCGGTGGTATTTACAGTCACCGCAAGCTGCAATACGAGCCCCGGCCCCGTTGGGTTCGGCCTATAGCTAAGGGTGCATTCGGCAAGAAAAGCCCCTCGCCCTTTGAACCCCGGAGCTGGCCCCGGTAAGATGCCCAACAGAATTTTTCCACCTCGCTATTCAGGACACCCGCCATGAGCATCAAATCGGACAAGTGGATTCGCCGCATGGCGCAAGAGCACGGCATGATCGAACCTTTCGTAGAGCGCCAGATTCGTGGTGAAGGCGCTGATCGGGTGATCTCCTACGGTGTGTCCAGCTATGGCTACGATGTGCGTTGCGCCGATGAATTCAAGGTGTTCACCAACATCAATTCGGCAACCGTCGATCCGAAAAACTTCGACGAAAAAAGCTTCGTCGACGTCAAGAGCGACGTGTGCATCATCCCGCCCAACTCCTTCGCCCTGGCGCGCACCGTGGAGTTCTTCCGTATTCCGCGCGACGTGCTGACCATCTGCCTGGGTAAAAGCACTTACGCGCGCTGCGGCATCATCGTCAACGTGACACCGCTCGAGCCTGAGTGGGAAGGGCACGTCACCCTGGAGTTCTCCAACACCACCACGCTGCCGGCCAAGATCTATGCGAATGAGGGCGTGGCGCAGATGCTGTTCCTGCAATCCGACGAGGCCTGTGAAGTGTCCTATAAGGACCGCGGCGGCAAGTATCAGGGCCAGCGCGGCGTCACTCTCCCACGCGCTTGATAGAAAGGTCTTACACGCTAAGGGAATTAGTCTGCGGGAATCGACTCTATTGGGTGTACTGCCTCGGCGCGTGTGAAGCGCGCCGAGCCACGCTTGAGGAGTACTCTATGAAGATCAACCCGCGAATCAGCGCCGAACTTGCCCGGCTTGAACCTAACCAAATTGGTGTTCTGGCCTGGTCCCTGATGGCCGACCCCGCCTATGCGGGCGGTATTCCTGGCCAACCTGACGAAGATTACCCGCAGCCCTCCGAGCCCGGAGTGCCCACGCTTCCCGATGAGCCGCCACCCGCACCTGTTGCTTGATGGCTGCGCGCAAGGGCGTAGGGTCAGGCCATTAGCGGACTGGCCATACGTGCTGATCGCCGATCACAAAAATCTGCTGATCGTGGCTCTGCTCGACTGAATAGCCACCCGTAAACGCGCCATACGCCGGCAGCAGGCTGACGCGCGTGCCGATTTGAAAGCACGGCAGGCGCAGGCTTTGCCGGCCCTTGCCACGCAAGCGGTACACCGGGTGCACATGCCCCGCCAGCACGTGGTGGCTGGCATGTGCGTGCGGTTCGTGTTGCAGGGCAAATGGGCCTATCAGCAGCGGCTCCGGCACCACTTCAATCCTCAAGTCCGCCGGTGGGTCACCCGCGCGTTTATCGTGATTGCCGCGAATCAAGGTCATCGGCAGGTCGGGGTTGCGCTCGCGCCACGCCCTCAAGGCGCTCAGCGTGCCGCTGGCGTGGGAGCCCGGGCCGTGCAGGAAATCACCGAGAAAAATCACCTGCGCGCACGCTAAGGCCGACAACAGCCGGTCCAATCGCTGCAGGTTGTCGGTCGTGGTGCCTTGTGGCACCGGTTGCCCCAGGCTGCGATACGCCGACGCCTTGCCAAAATGCGCGTCGGCGATCAACAGGCACTGGCGCGCGGGCCAGTACACCGCCTTATCTGCGAGTAACCAGAGTTCTTCACCTTCAAGCGCCAATGAGCAATGCATCAGCGCTTCCCGTTATCCGCGACTTTTTCCAGGTCCTTGACCATCCGCGCAATGCGCTCCGACAATTTTTCCGAACTCATGCTCTCACGCATCCGCTCAACCAACAGCGGGAAGGCCAGCGGCGTGGGCCGTTCGATCACGTGCAGGTGGAGTTTCAGCGTCGATAAATGACGCAGAGTGTCTTCCAGTCGATGAATGTCCAACTCGTCACGCAGGACTTCTTCCCCGGCCTGTGTGAGTAACAGGTTCTGCGGGTCATATTGCTTGAACACTTCAAAAAACAAACCGCTGGAAGCTTGCACCTGGCGCGTACTTTTGGGCGCGCCGGGGTAACCTGCAAACACCAACCCGGCGATGCGTGCGATTTCGCGAAAACGGCGCAGGGCCAGTTCACCGGCGTTCAGGCTGGCGGCAACGTCCAACAACAAGTTCGCTGGGCTCAGCAGAGCCTCGTTCAACACCACAGGCCAATCCACCGGCGTGGCACTCAACAGTTCCAGCCCGTAATCATTTACCGCAATCGAAAAGGTCACCGGCTGTTGTTGGCTGACCCGCCATGCCAGCAGGCTGGCCAAGCCCAAATGCACTTGGCGCCCCGCGAAGGGGTACAGAAACAGGTGCCAGCCTTCGCGTGATTTGAGCGCCTCGGCCAGCAAATGCTCGCGCGTCGGCAGGCCGGACCAACGCATTTGGGTCTGCAGCAAAGGTTGCACCGCCTGCATCTCGGGGCCTTCAAAGCGACCGTGCGCCGCTGCGTCAAGGCGTTCAACCACGGCTTGCGCCAGCTCGTTGGAGAGCGGCATGCGCCCGCCATTCCAGCGCGGCACGGCGGCTTTTTTTGCAGTGCTGCGGCGCACGTAGGCGGTCATGTTCTCGACCCGCACCAACTCCAGCAAACGCCCGGCAAACAGAAACCCGTCGCCCGGCTTGAGCCGCGCGATAAAACCTTCCTCGACGCTGCCCAAGTTCTTGCCGCCGCCGCCCTTGCTCCAATATTTCAGATTAATACTGGCGTCGCTGACGATGGTGCCCACGCTCATGCGGTGGCGACGTGCCAAGCGGGCGTCCGGCACGCGCCAGACGCCATGCTCGTCCGGCTCCACGCGGCGGTAATCCGGGTAAGCCGTCAGCGACAGCCCGCCATGGCGCACAAACCCCAATGCCCACGCCCAATCCGCTTCAGTGAGGTCGCGATAAGCCCAGGCACCGCGCACCTCGGCCAACAGCGCATCGGGCGTAAAACCACCGCCCAAGGCCATGCTCACCACGTGTTGTACGAGTACATCCAAGGGCTTGTGCGGCGATTCGCGGGCTTCGATGCGCCGCTGGGCGATGGCATCCTGCGCGGCAGCGGCTTCCACCAGTTCCAGGCTGTGAGTCGGCACCAACGTCACCCGTGATGGCCGCCCCGGTGCATGCCCGGAACGCCCGGCGCGTTGCATCAGTCGCGCCACGCCCTTGGCCGAGCCGATCTGCAACACCCGCTCGACCGGCAAAAAGTCCACCCCAAGGTCCAGGCTCGAGGTACACACCACCGCTTTGAGCTGGCCGTCTTTCAGCGCGCGCTCCACCCAGTCGCGGGTCTCGCGCGACAGCGAGCCGTGGTGCAAGGCAATTAACCCGGCCCAATCTGGCCGCGCCTCGAGCAACGCCTGGTACCAGATTTCCGACTGAGCCCGGGTATTGGTAAACACCAGGCAACTGCTGCTGGAGTCCACTTCGGCCAGCACTTGCGGCAACATTTTCAAGCCAATATGCCCCGCCCAGGGAAAACGCTCGGTGGTGGGCGGCAGCAAGGTGTCGACTTGCAACAGTTTGGCCGTTTGCCCCTGCACATTGATCCCGTCACCTTGTGGGATTAAAACTTCAAGCGCGTGGGCCTGATTACCCAGCGTCGCCGAAATCCCCCACACCATCAGTTCCGGGTGCCAGCGCCGCAAGCGCGCCAGTGCGAGTTGCAACTGCACGCCGCGTTTATTGCCGATCAGTTCGTGCCATTCATCCACCACCACCATGCGCAGGTGCCCAAGGCTTGCCTCACTGTCGGCGCGCGCCAGCATCAACGTCAGGCTTTCGGGGGTAGTGACCAGCGCGGTCGGCTGGCGACGGGTTTGCCGGGCGCGCTCGCTGCTGCTGGTATCGCCCGTGCGCAGGCCCACGCTCCAGGGAATCTGCAGCGCGTGCAGCGGCGCTTCAAGGGCGCGCGCGGTATCAGCGGCAAGCGCGCGCATCGGCGTGATCCATAACACCGTCAGCGGCTCGGCAGGCGGTTTACGCTTGCCGACGGCGGGCGGCCGAGTGATGGCGAACCGGTTGAGCGCGGCAAACCATAACGCGTAGGTTTTGCCCGCGCCGGTGCTGGCATGCAGCAACCCGGACTGGCCCTGCTTAACCGCCGCCCACACGTCTTTTTGAAAGGCGAACGGCTTCCAGCCTTTGTCGGCAAACCAGGTTTTTGCAAAATCGAGGGGTTTTGCCATGCGGCAGCGGACGCTCTGGAGGCTCTTAGTCAAAGACCCTCCAGGCGAGGTAAAGGTTTACTTCAAATTGCCGCTCAGGAACTGTTGCAGGCGTTCGCTCTTCGGATTGCCCAGCACATCCTCGGGCGTGCCTTGCTCTTCCACCAGGCCCTGGTGCAGAAACAACACCTGGTTGGAGACCTTGCGTGCAAAGCTCATTTCGTGGGTGACCATGATCATCGTGCGGCCTTCCTCGGCCAGCCCCTGAATTACTTTCAACACTTCACCGACCAACTCCGGGTCGAGCGCCGAGGTCGGTTCGTCGAACAGCATCACCTCAGGTTCCATCGCCAAGGCGCGGGCGATGGCCACCCGTTGCTGCTGGCCACCGGAGAGGAACGCCGGGTATTGATCGGCCACGCGCGCCGGCAAGCCCACCTTGTCGAGGTAGCGCCGCGCGCGGTCCTCGGCGTCCTTCTTGCTACAGCCCAGCACCCGGCGCGGGGCCATGGTGATGTTTTCGAGCACGCTCATGTGGCTCCACAAGTTGAAATGCTGGAACACCATCGCCAGCCGCGTGCGCAGGCGTTGCAGCTCGGCGTCATCGGCCACGCGCATGCCCTCGCGGTCGCTGACCATGCGGATCTGTTGGCCGTCGAGGGTCATCGCGCCGTCGTTGGGGGTTTCCAAAAAGTTGATGCAGCGTAAAAAGGTGCTCTTGCCCGAGCCGCTGGCGCCGATCAGGCTGATCACGTCACCGGTCTTGGCCTTGAGCGAAACACCTTTAAGCACTGGGTTGTCGCCATAGCTTTTATGCAGGCCTTCAACGGTCAATTTGTACATGGGGCGTGCATCCTCAAGGCGAAAGTAGGTAGCCGCTGCGGTAGGCCTCTGAGCCTGCGACATGGCTGATGACCATCCCGGCTGTGGCCATGCGCCGTAGCGAGCGGGCGTAAAGCAGGCCGGCGTTTTTACACAGCACAGGCGTTACGCGGTCAGTAATAGGGTCGATGACTTCGGCAATCAGTTGCCCGGCTTCCAGGTATTCACCCGGCAGCGCGCTGAACACCAGCAAACCGCCAACCGGCGTGGTCACAGGCTCCACACCCGCCAGCGGCGTGGCCGGGTAGGGCAGGTCGGGCAGTGGCGCCACGTCGCCTTCAATTGCGCCGAAGTGGGTCAAATAGTCGATGATCGCCTGGCAGTCGAGGCTGGCCAAACCGTGGTTGACGTCACCTTGGCCACGCAGTTCGAGCGTCACCGAAAAGCTGCCCATCGGAATCGGGAAGTGCTCGCCGAAGCGTTTTTGCAACTGCCACCAGACCAAGGTGAAACATTCATCGAAGGATTGCCCGCCGGAATCGGTCGCCAGCAAGTTCGCTTCCGAGCCGATATACCGCGCCAGCGGTTCCACCTGCGGCCAGGCCTCGGGCGTGGTGTACAGGTGCGCCACGGCTTCGAAGTCGCAATGCAGGTCGAGCACCATGTCGGCATCGCAGGCCAGGCGTTGCAGCACCAGCCGTTGCGACTGCAATTGGGTCTCGGCGGTTTGCTCGGCCAGCGCGCAGAACAGTGCGGCGCGAATCATCTGCGCGTTGTATTGCGCATCATCCCCCAGCAGGTCTTCGACGCGGTTGCCGACGTCTTCACTGAGGTCGACAAACAGCCGATTGAAGTTCTGCCCGCTTTCCAGCTCGTAGCGGCCCAGGGGTATGTCCATCAACACCTGTTCCAGGCCGACCGGATTGGCGACCGGCACCAGCACGATTTCGCTGCGCAAACGCCCGGCTGCGGCCAGTTGCGCCAGGCGCGCCTTGAGGTGCCAGGCCACCAGCATGCCCGGCAGTTCGTCGGCATGCAGTGAGGCCTGGATGTAGACCTTGCCGTCGCTGTGTTCCGGGCCGAAGTGAAAACTGTGAATTTGCCGCGCCGTGCCTGGCACCGGCGCGATCAGTGGGTGAACCTGATGACGCATAGGTGCTCCTTAATGGTTCGGCCCGAGAAACGCCAGCCAACGGCGTTCCGCCAGGCGAAACAAGCCAACCAGCGCAAACGTCACGGTCAGGTAGATCAGCGCAGCGATACCGAACGATTGAAAGGTCATGTAGGTGGCCGAGTTGGCGTCCCGGGCCACTTTGAGAATGTCGGGCACCGTCGCGGTAAACGCCACCGTGGTCGAGTGCAGCATCAGGATCACTTCATTGCTGTAATACGGCAACGAACGGCGCAGCGCCGACGGCATGATCACGTAGGCATAGAGCTTCCAGCCGCTTAAGCCGTAGGCCTTGGCGGCTTCGACTTCGCCATGCGCCATGCTGCGGATCGCCCCGGCGAAAATTTCGGTGGTGTAGGCGCAGGTGTTCAGCGCAAACGCGAGGATGGTGCAGTTCATCGCATCGCGAAAAAACGCATCCAGCAACGGCTGCGCGCGCACCGCCGCAATGCTGTAAATGCCGGTGTAGCAGATCAGCAATTGGATATACAACGGCGTGCCGCGAAACAGGTAGGTGTAGAACTGTACCGGCCAGCGCACGTAGCGTTTGCGCGACACGCGCGCGATGGACAGCGGGATCGACACCAAAAAACCGATGACGAGCGAGGCGCTGAGCAGCCACATGGTCATAGCCAGCCCGGTAATGTGTTGGCCGTCGCTATAAAGGAAGGGCCGCCAGTATTGCTGCAGAAGTTCGATCATCGCACGGCCTCCCTGGACCCGGCGGAGTAGCGCCGTTCAAGCCGGCGCAGCACGAAGTTCGAGGCGCTGGTGATCAGCAGGTAGATAAACGCCGCGATCACCAAAAAATAGAACAGTTGATAGGTGCTCTTGCCGGCGTCCTGCGCCGCCTTGACCAAGTCGGCCAGGCCGATGATCGACACCAGCGCCGTGGCCTTGAGCATCACCATCCAGTTGTTGCCGATGCCTGGCAAGGCAAAGCGCATCATCTGCGGGAAGGTCACGTAGCGAAACCGCTGCCCGCGCTTGAGGCCATAGGCGGTTGCCGCTTCCAGTTGGCCACGCGGCACGGCGAGAATCGCGCCGCGAAAAGTCTCGGTGAAGTAAGCACCGTAGATAAAGCCCAGGGTGATGACGCCTGCGCTGAATGGGTCGATCTCGATGTAGTCCCATTCCATAAAGTCGGTAAAACCAGTCAGCCAGATTTGCAGGCTGTAAAAAATCAGCAGCATCAGCACCAGGTCGGGCACGCCGCGAATCAAGGTGGTGTAGAGCTGGGCGGGGATGCGGATCAGGCTTACGCGGGACAATTTGGCGCTGGCGCCAAGCAGGCCCAGCAACACACTGACGGCCAGCGAGGCGACCGACAATTTGATGGTCATCCACGTACCTTGCAGCAACAGTGGGCCGAACCCCTTCAAACTGAAGGCACTCAGCCCCAGGGTTTGCAAAAGATTTTCAAACATGAATTCAGGACCTATGGCGACAAAAAAGCGCCCACCTGAAAAAGATGGGCGCCAGGGTGTTATTTACCGCTGTACAGGTTCAGATCGCCGAAGTGTTTCTTCTGGATGGTGGCGTAGGTGCCATCATCGTGTAACGCTTTGATACCTTTATCCAGCAAGGCCTTGAGGTCTTTGTTACCTTTTTTGATACCGACCGCAGTTTTCGACGGCAGCAATGGGTCATCAATTGCCGCACTGACTTCGTAGCCAGCGCCTGCCGGGGACTTCAAGAAGCCCAGTTCAGCTTGCAGCATGTCCTGCACCGAAGCGTCCAAACGGCCGGAAGTCAGGTCGGCGTAAACCTGGTCCTGGTTGGCGTAGGCCTTGGTGGTCACGCCGGCTTTGTCGAGCACGGCCTTGGCGTAGGCTTCTTGAATAGTGCCTTGCTCGTAGCCGACCGATTTGCCTTTGAGGGACTCAGGCGTTGAATAACCAGCGCCTTTTTTGAACACCAGGGAAGTCGGGCCGGAGAACAGCTCGTTGGAGAAGTCGATCGCCTTTTCACGGGCTGCGGTCACGGTCATTGAGGAAATCACGCCATCAAACTTGTTGGCATTGAGGCCTGGAATCATGCCGTCGAAGTCACTTTCGACCCATTTGCACTTGACCTTCAGCTCGGCGCAGATCGCATTGCCCAAGTCGATATCGAAGCCCACCAGGCTGCCGTCAGCCGCCTTGGATTCGAACGGCGCGTAGGAAGGGTCGACACCAAAACGCAATTCCTTGTATTCCTTGGCTGTGGCAACACCAGCAGCCATGCACAGAGCCAGTGCAGAAAGGGTCAGCAATGCTTTTTTCATTATGTAATCCCTGGAAACCAAGATAAGCGCTTGTGGCGCGTTTAGGACTGTTACTGAACGCTGTCAGACGGATCACAAGTAGCAATTTCTGCACCATAGTTCCGAATGTCGCTGCGAATTAGCGTTTTAAAAGGTGGGATAAGGCCGTTATGAGTGTAGGAGATGCCCGAAAATGGGCGTCGAAAATTGAGCGCACTGTTTTGGATCATGCGCAGATCGGATTGTGGGAGCGGGCTTGCTCGCGAATGTGTCGGGTCAGTCAACTCATCTGTAACTGAACAATCGCATTCGCGAGCAAGCCCGCTTGGAGATTTATCTCAGCTCAATAAGTCCTGCAGCGTGACCAGCGTGTCGGCTTCTTCCACGCGCTTATCCTGCCGCCAGCGCAACATCCTCGGAAACCGCACCGCAATGCCGCTCTTGTGGCGCTTGGACAAGGCGATGCCCTCGAAGCCCAACTCAAACACCATGCTTGGGGTCACACTGCTGACCGGGCCAAACTTTTCCAACGTGGTTTTGCGCACAATCGCATCAACCTTGCGCATTTCTTCGTCAGTCAAGCCTGAATAGGCTTTGGCAAATGGCACCAGCGTGCGTTCACTGCCGGGCGCGCCGTCCCACACCGCAAACGTGTAGTCGCTGTAAAGGCTGGCCCGTCGGCCGTGCCCGCGCTGCGCGTAAATCAACACCGCGTCAACGCTGAACGGGTCGACCTTCCATTTCCACCACACGCCCATGTCTTTGGTGCGGCCCACGCCGTACAGGCCGTCGCGCGCCTTGAGCATCATGCCTTCCACGCCGAGGCGGCGCGAGTCTTCACGCTGTTCGGCCAGCGCCTGCCACGTCGTGCCCGTCAGTAGCGGCGAGGCTTGCAGCACCGGTTGATTGCAGGCCGCGATGACTTTTTCAAGCTGGGCGCGGCGCTCACCTTGCGTATGGTTGCGCCAGTCGTCGCCCTGATGCTCAAGCAGGTCGTAGGCCAGCACCGCGACCGGTGCATCCTCTAGGACTTTTTTGCTCAGGGTCTTGCGGCCGATGCGCTGTTGCAGCAGCGCGAACGGTTGTACCGAGTCCTTCCACACCACGATTTCACCGTCGATCACCGTGCCATCCGGCAGGCCGCTGACCAGGCTGTGCAGCTCAGGGAAACGCTCGGTGACCAACTCTTCGCCGCGCGACCAGATCCACAGCCGGCCCTCACGTTTGACCAACTGCGCGCGAATGCCATCCCACTTCCATTCCACCTGCCAATCGGTCGGCGAACCGAGCAAGGCGTCGAACTGCTCCACCGGTTGCGCCAGCCCATGTGCCAGAAAAAACGGATAAGGCTGACCGCCGCGTTGCGCATGTTCGTCGGATGATTCGGCGGCGATCAGCTTGAGGTAACCCTGTGCTGTCGGACGGTTCGACAGGTCGGTGTAGCCCACCAACCGTTGGGCCACGCGTTTGCTGTCCAAATCCGCCATGGCGGCGAGCGCGCGGGTGACGAGTAATTTGGACACGCCGACGCGAAAACTGCCGGTGATCAACTTGATGCAGACCATCAAACTCGGTTGATCCAGTTGTGCCCATAACGCGGGCAAGCGTTCGGCCAGTTCCAGCGGTGGCAAGCCACGCAGGGGCAGCAGCTTTTCTTCCAGCCACACGGCCAGCCCGTCTTGCGAGGTGTAAGCCGATTCGGGTAACAGCAGCGAAATGGTTTCGGCCAAGTCGCCCACCGACTGGTAGCTCTCTTCAAACAGCCACGCTTCGATGCCCGACGCTTCGGTGGCCATATCGCGCAGCAGGCGCGTGGGCACCAATTGACGCGGCCGCCCGCCGGACAAGAAATACACTGCCCACGCCGCGTCTTCTGGCGCAGCCTGCAAAAAGTAAGCTTGCAACGCGGCCAGTTTGGCATTGCTGGAGGTAGTGGCGTCGAGGTTGGCGTACAACTCGGCGAAGGCCTTCATGCGGTGGCCTCTTCTTCGTCATCGCCGTACTCGGTGGTGAAGCCTTGGGCGTCCAGGCCTTTCTCGCGCAGGTGGCGCACCAAAACGCCGACGGAGCCGTGGGTGACCATCACCCGTTCGGCGCCGGTTTGTTCGATGGCCCACAACAGTCCCGGCCAATCGGCATGGTCCGAGAGCACAAAACCCCGGTCCACACCGCGCCGCCGCCGCGTGCCGCGCAGGCGCATCCAGCCGCTGGCGAAAGCGTCGCTGTAGTCGCCGAAGCGCTTTATCCAACTGCTGCCGCCGGCGGACGGCGGGGCGATGATCAAGGCTTGGCGCAGCAGTGGGTCGGCCTTGTTGAACTCACCGGCGTAGAGCGTTTCGGGAATGTAGATACCGGCCTCGCGGTACACACGGTTCAGCGGCTCCACGGCACCGTGGCTGAGGATCGGGCCGATGCTGGCGTCGATGCCATGCAGGATGCGTTGGGCTTTGCCGAAGGAATAACAGAACAACACGCTGGCTTTGCCGGCAGCGATGTTGGCCTGCCACCAGTCGTTGATCCCGGCAAAGATTTGCGCTTGCGGTTGCCAGCGGTAGATCGGCAGGCCGAAGGTCGATTCGGTGATAAACGTATGGCATCGCACCGGCTCGAAAGGCGCGCAGGTGCCGTCGGGTTCAACTTTGTAATCGCCGGAAGCCACCCATACTTCGCCTTGGTACTCCAGGCGCACTTGGGCTGAGCCGAGTACATGCCCGGCCGGGTGAAAACTTAAGGTGACGCCGTGGTGTACGAGCTCTTCGCCGTAAGCCAGGGTTTGCAGGTTGATGTCCTGGCCCAGGCGCGAGCGCAAAATGCCTTCGCCGGGCGCGGCGGCGAGGTAATGCTGGTTGCCGGTGCGGGCGTGGTCGCCGTGGGCGTGGGTGATAACTGAGCGTTCAACCGGGCGCCAGGGATCGATATAAAAATCACCAGCGGGGCAGTAGAGGCCTTCGGGCCGGGCGATGACGAGATCCATGGGCGTGCCGTGGGTGTGGGCTTATCAGGTATGAGGCGGGTGTGGGGCTAGAAGTTCTATCAGATTGAAGGTGGGCGCTGCGCTACAGCTGTAGCGGCCTGAGTGGTTGAAGCAGATCAACGGCGGCTTTTGCAGGCACAGCAGAGCTGCTTTTGCTTTTTGTGGGAGCGGGCTTGCTCGCGATGCAGGCGCCTCGGTAAATCAGGCGTACCGGGGTTGATGCCATCGCGAGCAAGCCCGCTCCCACACAAGCCCGCTCCCACACAAGCACACCGTTGACCGGGTTCGGCTTGTGACTTTGATCTGAGAAGCGCCCCGTTTCCCCACTAACGGATAGGCGCAAATGCCCGTCTATTTGCCGGGCGTCAGCGTCAAGCGCGTCTTGCCATACGCCTTGTCAAAGTTTTGCGGCTGCATCGGGAAGCTCAGGTATTGCGCCTTGAGCGACGGGTCGATGCCGTCGGCGTAGTTCGCACTGGCCGGGTTGCCGGACTGGCCGGTGCCACCTTGGCCCATCATCGGTTCGGCTTGGCCGAAGTCGACGATCATGCGCAGCGCCGGCACTTGGGTGGTGTCGAAACTTTGCCCCCAGCTATACGGTGCCGGGTTCAGTGTGTTGTGGTCGCCGCCACTGGCGAATGGGCCTCGGATGACCTGGCCGTTGATGTTCTTCCACGTGGTGCTGTGCAGTTTGCCCCACTGCCAGGCCTTGTGATCGCCGCCCAGTTGGCTGTCGCCGGCGCTGATCGCGGCGGCGAGGCTGCGCGCGAGGATCGCGGGTTTGTCTTCCTTTTGTGCGGTGCGCACGTCGTCCCAGAACGGGCTGTCTTCACGGCCCAGCAAGTGGTCGGCGTTCGCCGAGTACGACAGGTTGGCGTTGCTGACAAAGGCTTTCCAACTGGCGCTGTTTTCCGGGCCGAGCTCGTCGAGGAAGATCTGCCGGGTGCTTTCCTGCAGGAACAGTTCATAGATTGCCGCGTCGGCGGAGGTGGCTACGAGGCGACCGTCGAAAGCCATCAGGCGGCTCAGTGCTTCGCGTGCCTTGGCTTGGTCGGCCGCCGGCAATGCGTCAATCGCCTGTTTCAGCGGCTGGGCCATGCCTGGCGCCTGGAACATGCTTTTGAGCTTGGCGGCAAACGTGGTGGTCTGGTCGTACTGCATGGCGATCATGCTGCGCGTGTCATGCTTGCCGGCGTTGGCCAGTTGCGCCAGGCGTTCGCTGCGCTCCGGGGCATCCCAAGAGTTCGACAATTGCATGCCATAGCCGCGCGGCGCGGTGCGCTGGTTGGCGGTGCCGATCCAGCCTTGGGCCGGGTCCTGATCATACGGGTGCAGCATCGCGTCGGCGTAACCGTCCCAGTCAAAGCGCGCGTCCCAGCCCGGCGAGGGCAGCAAACCTTCGCCTTCGCGGCGGTTGGGGAAACGGCCGGTGACTTGCCAGCCGATGTTGCTGGCGTCGGCGAAGATCATGTTCAACGCGATGGCGCGGATTTCACGCGTTGCGTCCGAGGCCTTGGCGGTAGTTTGCGCGCGCGACAGGTCAAAAAACGCGTCCAGGCTCTTGTCGTCTTTGAAGTCGGCGGTTTGCAGGGCCAGGCCCAAACCTGTGGTCAACGCCTGGCTGCTGTTGAGCAAGGCGCCGTGGCGCGTTTCGTAGACCACTTCGCGCAGTGGCCGCTGGCCTTTGACCAGGTAGGTTTCGTTACGCACGAGCGCCGGTAGCCACTTGCCGTTGTTCTCGTAATACAGCGCGCTGCCTTGGCGTTTGACCTTCTCCAGGAACAGGTCCTGAGTGTCGCCCTTGACCGAACTCATGCTCCACGCGACTTTGCCGTTGAAACCCGACAACAGCGTCGGCAGACCGGCAATCGAGGCGCCAACTGCCTGGTATTTGGGGGCGCGAATCTGCACGTAGCTCCACGGCGACGGCGCTTGCGGCTGGGCCGCGAGGTCGCTGGCCAGCAGGCTTTTACCGCTGCGGCTGCGTTGCGGGCCGATGGCCCAGTTGCTGGAAGTGGTCACCGCCAACGCGTTGAGGCTGGTTAATTGCTGGCTGACCGTGTCCAGCCCGGCCAGGCCGGTGATCTGGCTGAGGTTGACGCCTTTGAGCTTGTCGGTTTCGGCCACCGGCACCGCTTCATCCGGTGCGCTTGGGGTGAGCCAGGCGAGCTTGTCGATGCCGACTTTTTGCGCCAGCACCAGCGACGACAGTTCTTCCTGCAGGTTGCTCGATTCGCTGAAATTCAGCAGGCAGAACAACAACGCCGAATCTTCCGGCTTCCAGTATTCGGGCTTGTAGCCGCTTTGGGCGAGGTCCGCCGGCAGCTTGTCGCGGTAGCGGAACAGGTAGGCGTTGACGCCACGCGCATACACTTCGAAGAAGCGCTTGAGGCGCGGCGACGAGGCGTTATACAGCTCGCCGGCGCTTTTTTTCAGGTTGACCGCGCGCATGAACCGGTCGACATCCAGCACTTGGGGGCCAGACATTTCCGCCAGACGGCCCTGGGCCAGCAGGCGCAAGGTGACCATCTGGGTGATGCGGTCGCTGGCGTGCACATAGCCGAGGCTGAACAGCGCGTCATGGAAGGTGTTGCTTTCGATCAGCGGCATGCCTTGGGCATTGCGGCGCACCGAAACATTCTGCGCCAAGCCTTTGATCGGCTGCACGCCGGCAACCGGCGGCAGGGTGTCCTGGGTGCTCTGGAGCTGACAACCGGCCAGGCTTAATGCACTGGCCACTGCCGCGGCAACGCCGAATCGGGGAAGAAAA
Source organism: Pseudomonas kitaguniensis (assembly GCF_049199985.1). NCBI lineage: Bacteria > Pseudomonadati > Pseudomonadota > Gammaproteobacteria > Pseudomonadales > Pseudomonadaceae > Pseudomonas > Pseudomonas kitaguniensis. The sequence continues at coordinate 83,295 of NZ_JBLZPT010000012.1, read as the reverse complement.
TGTGAGAGGGCTGGCGAGGCCATGGCAAAGCTCCTGCGGGGGGTAGCGTCATTAAAGGCGCTACGTTAGTGAGCGCGGCGAAGCGACGCAAGCAGGAGTTTAGGTTAAGCGTGAGATCTTGAGTCTTGGGCCGCGCAATGCGGGAGTCAGCATGCACGCTCCCACATTGCATCGAGTGAATGTTGCGCTCAGGCCTTGGGCGGGTTGACCTTCTGCACCAGTTCATACGCGCGAACAGTCGCTGGCCGTTGCTGAATACTGTTGAACCAACGGTGCACGTGCGGGAAGTCCTCAAGGCGCTGGCCCTGCCATTTGTGCGACACAATCCATGGGTAGATGGCCATGTCGGCAATGCTGTAGTCCTCACCGGCCACGAACGCTCGATCCGCCAGGCGTCGGTCCAATACGCCGTAAAGACGCGCAGTTTCTTCGACATAGCGCTTGATCGCGTAGGGGATTTTTTCCGGGGCGAACTGGCTGAAGTGGTGGTTTTGCCCGGCCATTGGCCCCAGCCCGCCCATTTGCCAGAACAGCCATTGCAGGGCTTCCTGGCGACCGCGCAGGTCTTTTGGAATGAATTGGCCGGTTTTTTCCGCGAGGTACAACAGGATGGCGCCGGACTCGAACAGCGAAATCGGCGCGCCGCCGTCGCTCGGTTGCTGATCGACGATGGCCGGGATGCGGTTATTCGGAGCTATCTTCAAAAAGTCCGGTCTGAACTGGTCGCCCTGGCCGATGTTGACGGGGTGCACCGTGTAGGGCAGACCGGCTTCTTCCAGGAACAGCGATACTTTGTGCCCGTTGGGCGTTGTCCAGTAGTACAGGTCAATCATGCCGCTCTCCAAATAAGCCAATGCCTATAGGATTAGGTGATGCTGGCGGCACGAAAATTCAATCAAATATTTGCGTCTAACCTTAGACGCCTTTCACCGGCGATTAAATGTGGAAGGGAGCCAGTTGAACCGCCCCTCCCACCATTAGATCTTCAGCGTGACGGCCGCATCGGGGAGTAATTTACGCCCCGTGGCACTTCTTGAATTTTTTCTCGCTGCCGCAGGGGCAAGGATCGTTGCGGCCAACATCCTTCAACGCGTTGCGCACCGGCTCCTGGTGAGCGTGGCCGCAGTTCGGACCGTGGACATGGCCGTGGTCGTGATCATGGTGATCATGGTGATCATGATCGTGATTGCAGTCAGGGCCATGCACGTGGGGTTGCTGAGTCATCGATGTCGCTCCGGAATAAAATCGCCGGGGATTATCTCGCCATTGTGAGCCACCTGCACGTCATAACCGATGAATAATCCGGTTTTCAACTCGCCCTCCAGGCGATAGGGCACCGGCTTGCTCGGGTTTTTCAGCATCTGCACCACGTCACGTATCTGCGGCCAGAGGTTGGTGCGCACCGACACCCTGAAAAAAGCGTGACCGCGCGGCGGAACGGTCAACCATTCGTTGGACTCGCCCTCGGTCAGCACAAAGTCGCCCAGGCTGACTTTGTAGATCAGGCCGCGCACCGTGAGGTCTTCGTCGTTGCGGTTGTCCACGCGAAAGTACAGCTTGAACTTCTGTTCGAGCAATTTGGCGCGCACCACTTCGACTTTCACCAACGCGACGTGAGGCGGCGGCGAATCGTCTTCAAACCACGAGGCGCAGCCGGTCAAGCTCAGGGCCAACGCCAGCATCAAGCTGTAAATCCGGAGCATGGCGTTATCCCTGTGAGGTCATTAGAGGTAGGCGGAACAGCACTTCTTGAATTTCTGCTGGCTGCCACACAAACATACATCATTGCGCCCGACCTTCACCTCCACCGTTGGGTCGATGAAGTACCAGCGCCCGTCATGCTGTACGAAAGACGACTGTTCACGGTGGCTGTGTTCACCGGTGCTGTCATGCCAGCGCACGGTAAAGGTCACAAAGGCATGCTCCGGTTGGCCGCCAAACACTTCGGAGCTTTCCACCTCAAGCCCGAGCCAGGTGCTTTGCGCGCTCCAGGCGCTGATGGCGTTACGGTCCAGGCCGGCCTGTTGTGCAGGCAGCGTGGTCGCTACCAGGTAATCCACCTGGCCCAGTACATAGGCGCTGTAGCGCGAGCGCATCAGCGCCGTGGCGCAGGGCGCCGGGTGGCCGGCGTGATAATGGCCGCAGCAGGCATCCAGCAGGTTGCCACTGCCGCAGGGGCAAATGGATGTACTCATCGGGTTACCACCAATACTTTCCGAAGTTTTCCGGGTTGGCCCAGAAGCGCGCATTGAGCCAATCGGGCACCTGTTTATAGTCAAGCAGATCATAGGTAAACAGCGTCAGAACCTGATCATCGCGCTGGAAACGCTCGCCGGCTTGCAGGGCCAGGGAGAAAAAGTCGGTTTCCTGCCAGCCACACGCGCTCAGGTCCACCAGCACGGCAATGCGGCTGGCATTCAGGTTGCGAATGCCGCCGAGCAAGGTCAGGCCCTGTGGTTTTGACAGGTGTTCCAGGCAGTCGACCACCAGCGCCAAGTCAAAACGCTGCGCCGCCAATGGCGCAGGCAACGGCCCGGGCGGGGCGATGGACACTTGGGTGTCCGGGTGCTTGGCCTGGAATGCCTCAAGCGCCGGAAACTGGCTGGCACCCAATAACAACAGACGTTTGGGCCGGTGCAAAGCCAGCAACGCGGCCAACGCTGCTGTGGCGTACGGGAAGAAATACCAGCGGTCATCAGAGATCCTCACATCATGACCCTAGAGACTAGCGCGGCTGAGCGTGCGGGCCTAGAGCGCGCGACGCTGAAAAAACCTGCGAAGGCGAAAATCGTCAATAAAACCGGGGGGCGGCTGACTGGCACGGATGAAAAGAGCCGTGTTTAATCCACCCGTCGGCCCCCGCCGATCCTCCCAAGAGAAATCAGATGAGCATCATGCGTACAGCGCTACCCTTGACGGTATTTGCCCCTGGGGTTGCCACAGGGGTATTGCTGGCGAGCCGCGCCAACTGTCCCTTCATCCCCTTCATCAAGCCCTTCACCAAATTTTTTCAAGCTTCACTGGCAAATGGCCTGTAGAAGTCGGTACTGTGCGCCCAAAGAATAATGGGCGGGGGCATGCACGATGAAGGTGTTTTGGGGGCTGGGAAAATTTCTCACGTTGCTGTTTTGGGTCGTGGTGGTCGTCAATCTGTTCCGGCCACTGGCCAATCCGTTTCACCTGTTGGTCAACCTGGCCGGCAGTCTGTTGCTCCTTACCCACTTATTAGAGTTATTGTTGTTCAACAGTAGCTTGAAACACCGTGCACACCCTTGGCGTGACCGCTTGCAGATTCTGCTGGTGGGGATGTTCCATGTGCGCAGCCTGTCGATGTCTGTAGCGGTTAATCAAATGAACAAGGACGCCAATCATGCGTAAGGTTTTTCTGTTGGCCCTGTTGGTCAGCCCCATTGCCCTGGCTCAGAGCGTCAGTGTTGAAACCAATTCGTTGATGCGTCTGCCCAGCAGCACCAGTGTGTTGCAACTGGAACGCCTGGATGTGGCCGATTACGGCACGTTGTTGGTGCCGGCAACGATCAGCCAGGTCAGCATCGACGAGCTGCACTTGGGGCGTGAAGCGCGTATCGCCATCGCCCCCGGCAATACCGGGCTGCAACTGCAGGTGCGCAACGCGCAGTTGGACCATGGCAGCCAGATTACCTCGCGCGGGGCGCCCGGCACGCATGAAAAACCCGCCAGGGCGGGGCGTGATTTGACGTTGCGGATTAATGCGCTGACCGCCGAAGAGTTGTCGGTGGATGCGCGCGGCGGTGCGGGTGCGCAAGGTTATGCCGGGCTGGATGGCGCGAATGGTGAGGACCCGGGGTGTACGTGGGGTTCGGCTGGGCGCGGGGCCAATGGCGATAACGGCGGCGACGGGCTGCCGGGCGCGGCCGGTGCGCAGGTGCGGGTTGAGCTGCCGCAGAGTTTCCCGGCTGAGAACATCAAGGTTTGGGTTGACGGTGGCGCGGGTGGTTTGGCGGGTACGGCTGGCAAGCCGGGTAGAGGCGGGCAGTCCAAGGGTTGCCTGGTTTACCGGGCTGATGGCGGTGATAAGGGCCGGCCAGGTTTGGAAGGCCAGCCAGGCGTAGCGGGGCCAGCTGGGTCTGTGACTGTGCAGAGGCTTTAAGCGCATCTGTGGCAGCAGGCTTGCTCGCGATGCAGGCACCTCGGACCATCAGGCATACCGAGTTGATGCCATCGCGAGCAAGCCCGCCGCCACACAAAAAGCGCGCCCTCAGAACATCGGGCGAGCCGAAGCGATCGCCACCACCACCAAGCCGATAATCAGATTAATCCCCACCAGCTTGCGAATCTCCCCCAGCGCAGCCGCGCCCGCCGGCCAGTCTTCGGCCGCCACCGCTGCGCGCAACTGCGGGAACTTCAACGCTTGAATGCGGATAAACAGCGCCGTCATCACCACGTACAAGCCCATCATCACTTGCACATAACGCGGCGCGGTTTCAAACCCGCTGAAACGCAGTTGCAGCAAGCCCACACCGCTGATCGGCAAAACCACAACGGCCACCCACACCCACACAAAAAAACGTTGAAATACATTTACCCACAACTTTAGCCGGGCAGGGCCCTCAAGTGCCGTCATTGCGGCGGGTCGCAGGATCATCCAGGCGAAAAACATACCGCCCACCCAGATCAGGGCGGCCAATACATGCAGGGTGTAAGCGAGGCTAAACGCGATCATTGTAGTACTCCGTTCTGCGCGGGATTAATTAGCGGGGTATGATAGCGGCCGATCCGAACCACTGAAAATTTATCCAGCGTTTTTTGCGCCCGACTATCCATGATCAGCACTGAACTCAAAACCACGATCCAGGGCGCTTATTCGCGTTTTCTCGAAGCCAAAAGCTTGAAACCGCGCTACGGCCAACGCCTGATGATCGCCGAAGTGGCCAAGGTACTCGGCGATATCGACACCGACGACGAAGGTCGGCGCAGTGGTGACCCCGCGATTGTGGCCGTTGAAGCCGGTACCGGTACCGGTAAAACCGTGGCCTACAGCATCGCCGCGATTCCCACCGCCAAGGCCGCCGGCAAGCGCCTGGTGATCGCCACCGCGACCGTCGCCCTGCAAGAACAGATCGTTTACAAAGACCTGCCCGACCTGATGCGCAACAGCGGCCTTAACTTCACCTTCGCCTTGGCCAAGGGCCGTGGCCGCTACATGTGTTTGTCCAAGCTCGACGTATTGCTGCAGGAAGGTCACGCGCAAACCGCCACGGCGTCGCTGTTTGAAGAAGAAGGCTTCAAGATTGAGGTTGATGAAGTCAGCCAGAAGCTCTTCACCAGCATGATCGAGAAACTCGCCGGCAACAAATGGGACGGCGACCGTGACAGTTGGCCCACCGCGCTGGAAGATGCCGACTGGGCGCGCCTGACCACCGATCACAGCCAGTGCACCAACCGGCATTGCCCGAACTTCGGCCAGTGCGCCTTCTACAAGGCCCGCGAAGGCATGGGCAAGGTCGACGTGATCGTCACCAACCACGACATGGTCCTGGCCGACCTGGCGTTGGGCGGCGGCGCCGTGCTGCCGGACCCGCGCGACACCCTTTACGTGTTCGACGAAGGGCACCACCTGCCCGACAAGGCCATCGGCCACTTCGCGCATTACACGCGCCTGCGCTCGACCGCCGACTGGCTCGAAACCACCGCCAAGAACCTCACCAAGTTGCTTGCCCAGCATCCGCTGCCTGGCGACCTGGGCAAGCTGATCGAGCAAGTGCCGGAGCTGGCGCGCGAGATCAAGACCCAACAGCAATTCATGTTCAGCGCCTGCGAGCAGGTTGCCGACTTCAGGCCCGGTGAAGACGTTGAAGGCCGTGAGCGGCCACGTCACCGCTTTGTCGGCGGGTTGATCCCCGAGCACATGCGCGAAATGGGCATTGAGCTGAAAAAGGGTTTTTCGCGGTTGACCGACGTGTTCACCCGCCTGACTGACTTGCTCAAGGAAGGCATGGATGGCGAAGTCAATATCGGCATCGCCAGCAACCAGGCCGAAGAATGGTACCCGCTGTTCGGTAGCCTGTTGTCGCGCTCCCAGGGCAACTGGGAGCTATGGACCGCATTTACCGTCGAAGACCCGGAAGACAATCCGCCCATGGCGCGCTGGTTGACCCTGTCGGAAAGTGGCGCGCTGTTCGATATCGAGGTCAACGCCAGCCCGATTCTTGCGGCGGAAATGCTCCGTCGTAACCTCTGGAACGTCGCCTACGGCTGCCTGGTTACCTCGGCCACGCTGACTGCGCTGGGCACCTTTGATCGCTTTCGCATGCGTGCCGGCCTGCCGAAAAAAGCCGTCACGGCGGTGGTGCCGAGCCCGTTTCACCACGCCGACGCTGGTGTGCTGCGGGTGCCGGACCTCAAGGCCGACCCAAGGGATGCACCGGCGCATACGGCCGCGATCATTCGCGACTTGCCTGCCCTGGTCGAAGGTTCACGCGGCACGCTGGTGCTGTTCTCTTCGCGTAAACAGATGCAGGACGTGTTTGACGGGCTTGACCGCGACTGGCGCAAGCAGGTGTTTATCCAGGGCAACCTGTCCAAGCAGGAAACCCTGAACAAGCATAAGGCGCGGGTTGATGGTGGCGATTCCAGCGTGCTGTTCGGGCTGGCCAGCTTCGCCGAAGGCGTGGACTTGCCCGGTGCTTACTGCGAACACGTGGTGATCGCCAAAATCCCGTTCTCGGTGCCGGATGATCCGGTCGAGGCCGCGCTGGCCGAATGGATCGAAGCGCGTGGTGGCAACCCGTTCATGGAAATCTCGGTGCCGGATGCCTCGTTGAAGCTGGTCCAGGCCTGCGGCCGCTTGCTGCGCACCGAAGAAGACCGCGGCACCATCACCTTGCTCGACCGTCGTTTGGTCACGCAGCGCTATGGCAAAGCTATCCTTAATGCTTTGCCGCCGTTCAGGCGCGAAATATCTTGAGCCAGCGTGGGCGAATTCGCCCACTGCGTGGTCTATCTCACCGCCAACATTTTGTGTCATCAGGCCAGTCATCGGCCGTCAGGGAGAACCTTGTTCGTATGATTCGCACGCTGCCCGCTCTTTTTGCTCTGCTGTTCGCCGCGCCTTTGATGGCCGCGCCCGCCGGGCAACAAACGCTGTTCAACTTCGTCCGGCCGGCTGATGTGGTCAAGGTGGCGACCCAGGACGCCAGCCTGCCGCAATACAATGCCGAACAAACGCCCGAAGGCGAGGTGTTGCGCCGCATCACGTTTAACCCGGCAGCCGAACCGAGCCTGGTGCTCAGCCCGCAGACCGGCGTGTGGGACTGGTCGCAGTCCGGCGCCATGAGCCTGCGTATCCAGAGCGCGATGGACTGGGCGCTGACCCTGTACGTCAAAGTGCAGAGCACGGACGGCAAGACCCTGGTCAGCCGTGTCGACCTGCCGGCAGGCCCGGCGCAGACCCTGCTGATACCGCTGCAAGCCAACTCGCCACTGAGCCAAGGCATGAAGGCCGGCCCGCCGATGCCGATCACGGTGGATGGCCAGCGTGTATTGCTGGCCAGCAGCGACGGGGCAATCGACCGCAGCCAAGTCGCGTCGGTCAGCCTGTCGATGATCAAGCCCAACGCCGCACAAAGCATCCTGCTGGAACGCTTTGGTGTGCAGGACAGCGAGCCGGTGCTGAAGGCGGCCTATAGCGAACTGGTCGATGCGTATGGCCAATCCACCCGCGCACGCTGGCCGGAAAAAGTCAGCAACGACGAGCAACTCAAGGCCGCAGCGACCAAGGAACAACAACAGCTCAAGGGCTGGCTGGCTGAGCGCAACAAAGCCTCCCTGGACCAATACGGCGGTTGGAACAAAGGCCCGGCGTTCGACGCCAGCGGGTTTTTCCGCACCGAAAAGCGTGACGGTCGCTGGTACCTGGTAACGCCCGAAGGTCATCCGTTCTATTCCTTGGGCGTCAACACCGTGGCCCCGGACAATAACCAGACCTACGTGGCTGGCCGCGAGTGGATGTTCGGCGCGCTGCCGAAGGCGGGCGAGCCGTTCGACAAGTACTACGGCCGTGGAGATAACCGTGGCGGCAACGGCGCCGATCAAGGCCGGGGCTTTAATGTGGGCCGTTGGTACGATTTTTACGGCGCCAACCTGCAGCGTACGTACGGCACCGAAGGCTTCGACCAAAAGCGCTGGATCACGCACACCCTCGACCGCTTGCAAGCCTGGGGTTTTAATACCGTGGGCAACTGGAGCGACGAAGCGCTGGCCAGTGCCGACCGTGTGCCCTACACCTTGCCGCTGTCGATTGTCGGTGACTACGCCAGCATCAGCACCGGCACCGATTGGTGGGGCGGCATGCCCGACCCGTTCGACCCGCGCTTTGCCATGGCCACCGAACGCGCCGTGGCCATTGCTGCCCGCGATCACCGTGATGACCCGTGGCTGATCGGCTTTTTCGCCGACAACGAGCTGGCGTGGGCTGGCCCCGGCGATGCTGCGAAATCCCGTTATGCGCTGGCCTACGGCACCCTGCGCATGACCACCGACGTACCGGCCAAACGCGCGTTCCTCAAGCAACTTCGCGACAAGTACCGTAACGAAGAAGGCCTGTCAAAAGCCTGGGGCATCCATTTGTCCGGCTGGGAATTGATGGAAGACCCAGGGTTCGAGCCGCCGATGCCAAGCCCTGAACACCCGGAAATCGAAGCTGACTTCAAATACTTCCAGAAGACCTTCGCCGATGCCTATTTCAAAACCATCTCCGATTCGCTGAAATGGCACGCGCCCAATCAGTTGCTGCTGGGCGGTCGTTACGCCGTCAGCACCCCGGAAGCGGTGGCGTCCTGCGCGCAGTATTGCGATGTGCTGAGCTTCAACATGTACACCCTCAAGCCCCAGGACGGTTATGACTTTGCTGCCTTGCACGCATTGGACAAACCGGTACTGATCACCGAATTCAACTTCGGCTCGGCGGACCGTGGCCCGTTCTGGGGCGGCGTGACCCAGTTGGCCAAGGAAGAAGACCGGGGCGCGGCGTACAGCAACTTCCTCAAGCAGGCCATGGCCGAGCCATCGATTGTCGGCGTGCACTGGTTCCAGTACCTGGACCAGCCGGTAACCGGTCGTCTGCTCGACGGCGAAAACGGTCACTTCGGCCTCGTCGGCATCACCGACCTGCCGTTTCAGGGCTTCGTCGACAGCGTGCGTAAAAGCAACCTGGCAGCGGTCGACCAATTGGGCAAAGCGGCGCAAAAAGCCAAGGCTGCCGGCGCTGCGCGTGACAGTGAAGGCAGTAAGGCGGGGCAACAAAGCCAAGGCGCGGGGCCGGGTGCCGGGCATGCCGGCGGGCACTCTGGAAACGGCCATTGATTGATCGTTGACGGGTTCACAAAACCGACAATGACTGGAACAATGTCGGCCACTTTAATAGCGTGTTTTCCAAGGCGGGTCAGGTGCAGATTCAGGGTCATTACGAACTCCAGTTCGAAGCGGTGCGGGAAGCATTCGCCGCCTTGTTCGACGACCCGCAGGAGCGTGGTGCCGGGCTGTGTATCCAGGTCGGCGGGCAAACCGTGGTGGACCTGTGGGCCGGCACCGCCGACAAGGACGGTGCCGAGGCCTGGCACAGCGACACAATCGTCAACCTGTTCTCCTGCACCAAGACCTTTACCGCCGTCACCGCCCTGCAATTGGTGGCCGAGGGCAAGTTGCAACTCGACGCCCCGGTCGCCAACTACTGGCCCGAGTTCGCCGCGGCCGGTAAAGAAGCCATCACCCTTCGGCAGTTGCTCTGCCACCAGGCGGGCTTGCCGGCGATCCGCGAGTTGCTGCCGGTTGAAGCCCTGTACGACTGGCAATTGATGGTCGACACCCTGGCGGCCGAAGCCCCGTGGTGGACGCCGGGCCAGGGCCATGGCTACGAGGCCATCACCTACGGCTGGCTGGTTGGCGAGCTACTGCGCCGCGCCGACGGGCGGGGGCCGGGTGAGTCGATCGTGGCGCGGGTTGCGCGCCCGTTGGGGCTGGACTTCCATGTAGGCCTGGCGGATGCAGAGTTTTACCGTGTTGCGCATATAGCGCGCAGCAAAGGCAATAAAGGCGATGAAGCCGCTCAACGCTTGTTGCAAGTTATGATGCGTGAACCGGCGGCCATGACCACGCGTGCATTTGCCAACCCTCCGTCAATTCTGACCAGCACTAATAAGCCCGAATGGCGGCGCATGCAGCAGCCAGCGGCAAATGGTCACGGTAATGCGCGCAGCCTGGCGGGTTTTTATAGCGGGTTGTTGGACGGTAGTTTGCTGGAAAGCGACATGCTCGAACAATTGACACGCGAACACAGTATCGGCCCGGATAAAACCTTATTGACCCAAACCCGTTTTGGCTTGGGCTGCATGTTGGATCAGGCGCAACTGCCGAATGCTACTTTCGGCCTTGGCCCGCGTGCGTTTGGGCATCCTGGTGCGGGCGGTTCGGTGGGGTTTGCCGACCCGGAACATGATGTAGCGTTCGGTTTCGTGACTAATACACTCGGGCCTTACGTACTTATGGACCCGCGTGCACAGAAGTTGGTCAGAATATTGGCCGGTTGTCTGTAAAGAGCTTGCTGTTTCACGTTTTTTTGTTACAAAGGCAAGTATAAGAAAGGCGCTGAACGAAATGTGGTTACTTTAATGTTCTGTAAGCGTCTGTTTAACGGGTCATCGAGACCCCCTGGTTTTTTCTCATTGTGTGGATACCTCATGTTATCGAACAAGTCCTTGGCACTGGCGCTGTGCCTAACGATTACTGGCTGCGCACAAACACCACAAAATGATGCCGAAGGAGGGCATTGGTGGTCATTTGGATCTGACAAGGCCGCTACCAAGGACGCAGTGACCCAAACCGACGTTAAGCCGGATGCCAAACCAGCCGCTGGCGCCAAGCCTGCCGCGCCAGTTGCCGCCGCTGCTCCAGCGCCTGCCGCTGCCGCCGCGCCTGCTCCGGTCGCCAAGGCTGACACCGGCTTCAACTGGTGGCCTTTCTCCACCAAGACTGCCGATGAAAAAGCCGCTGACGCCAAGGCCGACCTGAAAGCCGACCTCAAGGCCGCCACCCCGGCGTCCTCTGCAGACGCTGCCCCGGCTGTTGCCAAGACCGACACCGAGGCCAAATGGTGGTGGCCGTTCGAAAGCAAGCCCAAGCCATTGGCCAAGGTCGACGTGACCAACGTGCAGATGCCTGACCCGAAAATCACTCAGGCCTGGCTGGACGACTACGAGCCGCGCCTGCGTGACGCCATCAAGGACAGCAACCTGCAATTGGAGCGTCGCGAAAACGTACTGGTCGTGATCGCTCCGGTTGACGGCTCGTACAACCCGAAACGCCCGGCGATGCTGTTGCCAGTGACCCTCGGCCCGTTCACCCGTGTTGCCAAAGCGGTTGAAGGTGACCCTAAGACCGCCGTGCTGGTACTCGGCCACGTCGACACCAACGGTGCCGAGCCTGTTAGCCAGGCGCTGACCCGCGAGCGTGCGCAGTCCATCGCTTCGATTTTCAGCCTCAGCGGCTTGAAGCAGGATCGCCTGATGATGCGCGGCATGGGTGACCTGATGCCACGGGCTGCCAACGACAGCACCCAAGGCCGTGCGCTGAACCGTCGCATGGAAATCATGTTCACTCAGCGCACCACCATGCTGGCGTTGCTGAGCAAGTACAACTCGGGCAAACCACCGGTTGCCGACATGGTCGCTGTGCAAGCTGCACCAGCACCGGTAGCAGCGCCTGCGGCGAAAAAAGCGGTGCCGGCTAAAAAGGCCCCGGCCAAGAAAGTCGCCGCCAAGCCAGTCGCCAAAAAAGCCGCTGCCAAGCCTGCGGCGAAGAAACCTGCGCCGAAGGCCGATGCGCCAGCCTCCAACGACCAGGCGAAAAACTGATCCGTTGAAACACAAGGATAAAGCCGCATGACCCAGGCACTGGCCGATATGCGCCGTGACTACACACGGGACGGTTTGAGCGAGGCCCAGGCCCCGAGCGAGCCGTTTGCGTTGTTCCACCAATGGTTCGGCGATGCGGTGAAAACCGAGCAGCCACCGGTGGAGGCCAATGCCATGACCCTGGCCACGGTCGACCAGGACGGTCGCCCGCACTGCCGCATCTTGCTGCTTAAAGGCCTGGATGCGCAGGGCTTTACCTTCTTCACCAACTATCAGAGCGCCAAGGGCGAACAGCTCGCGGCGCAGCCTTACGCGGCCATGACCTTCTTCTGGCCAACCTTGGAGCGCCAGGTGCGCATCGAAGGGCGGGTGGTCAAGGTCACACCGCAAGAGTCGGATGCTTATTATCAGGTTCGACCTTTGGGCAGCCGTCTGGGGGCCTGGGCATCACCGCAGAGCCAGGTCATTCGTGACCGCGAAGAACTGCAGGACTTGCTCAAGGCCACCGAGCAGCGTTTCAGCGATACCCAGCCCGATTGCCCGGAGCATTGGGGTGGCTATCGCCTGTTGCCCGAGCGCATCGAGTTTTGGCAAGGCCGCGCCAGCCGCCTGCATGACCGCCTGAATTACCGTCTGCAAGCGCACGAATGGATTCGCGAGCGCCTGGCGCCCTGAGCGCGACCTTTCATCACCCCGCCTGAATGTTGCCCGCCACACCGAAGTCTCTGTGCAAGAGGCTTTGGGCGTGTGCGGCTGCGCGACTACAATAGCCAACAGACCCGTGACATTCATTGAAACAAGGTGAATGTCACCGTTTGTCGATTTTTCTGGTGCTGACAGTCTGTACTAAGGCTGAATGAAAGCAATTTTTTGACGTGCTTGCCGTGACAGGCGCCAAGCTGCGGCGTCTAATGAATACCTGTCCTTTGGAGTTGATGCTATGCGTAAGTCCGTTTTACTAGTTGCCTGCTTTACCACCCTGTCGTTGCTGCTGGGTGGCTGCGCCTCGAGTCTGACCGGCGACTCGTACTCCCGAGACGAGGCGCGTCGTGTACAGACTGTTCGCATGGGGACCATTGAGTCCTTGCGCCCGGTGAAAATCGAAGGCACCAAGACCCCAATCGGCGGCGCCGCAGGTGCAGTCATTGGCGGCGTTGGCGGCAGTGCCATCGGCGGCGGTCGTGGCAGTATTGTGACCGCAGTGATCGGCGCAGTAGCCGGTGGCTTGCTGGGTTCGGCGACCGAAGAAGGCCTGACCCGTACCCAAGGCGTGGAAATTACCGTTCGCGAAGACGACGGCAGCATGCGCGCTTACGTTCAGGCGGTTGAAGAGAACGAAATCTTCCGCATCGGCGACCGTGTCCGCATCATGACCGTCAACGGTACCAGCCGCGTTACGCGCTAAGCGTCAGGTGTAGAAGCACAAAACCCCAACCGGGTGACCGGTTGGGGTTTTTTGGTTTCAGGCGCCGGGGCTACTCATCCCAACGTGAGCAAGCCCCCTCGCCACAGGTGGGTGGCTCAAATCTGAAAGTGTTTGACCATCGTATTCAGTTCATGGGCCAGGCTGGCCAGTGATTGCGAGGCGGCAGTGGTTTGAGTCGAGCCTTCGGCAGACTGAATCGACAACTGCTGAATATTCAGCAAATTGCGATCGACCGCCCGAGCTACGTCGGCCTGCTCGGCCGCCGCAGTGGTAATCATCAGGTTGCGCTCGTTGATCTCATTGTTGGCCGCCAGAATATCCGCCAGTGCCTGCTGTGCCAGCTCGGCCAGCGCCAGGGTTTGCTGGGTCATGGCGGTGCTGTCGAGCATGGTATGCACGGTGCTGGCAGTATTGGTCTGAATGCTGCCGATCATGTGTTCGATTTCCTGGGTGGATTGCGCAGTACGGTGGGCCAGCGCGCGAACTTCATCGGCAACCACCGCAAAACCACGGCCAGCTTCACCGGCGCGGGCGGCTTCGATGGCCGCGTTCAGCGCGAGCAGGTTGGTTTGCTCGGCAATGGTGCGGATCACATCAAGCACTTTGCCGATGCCCTTGGCCTGTTCGGCGAGGCCGCCCACTTGCCCAGAGCTGACTTCAACGCCACGGGTCAACGCCTGGATGGCGTTCAGCGCCTCGACCATGCGTTGCTGGCCCTTCAAGGCGATGCTTCGCGACTCTTGGGAGAGGTCGGAGGTAGACGCCGCATTCCTTGCGACTTCTTCAATCGCGGTGGTCATCTCGGTGACGGCTGTGGCCGCCTGCTCGATTTCCCCATGTTGCTGTTGCAGGTCGCGGCTGCCTTCGGCCGTCACGGCATTCAGTTCTTCAGCCGCCGCTGCCAGTTGGCTGGATGAGCCGGTTATTTGCCGCAGGGTCTGTACCAGGTTGTCACGCATGATCTCCTGGGCTTTGAGCAGGCGCGTGGCCTCGTCGTTGCCGTTTGGATTGATCGGCTGGGTCAGATCGCCCTTGGCGATGGTTTCGGCAACATGTACTGCTTCAATGATCGGGCCGGTAATGCTGCGGGTCAGCAGCCAGGCAACCAGAATTGTGCCGCCACTCACCAACAGGATGACGATGCTAATGCCGGTTACCGCATGTTGATAAGCGCTTACGGAGGTCTGGCCGGCCTGTTCAGCACCTTTGTTGGCGAGGTCTATCAGTTGATCGAAGTTCTTGGTCATCTGCTCATAACTTTCTCGAATGCTGTTGAGAAAGTCGCGAGCGCTGGCCTTATCGCCCGAGCGCGAGCGTTTGAGCATCTCGGTATGGTTCTTCGCGTACGCATCCAGGCTCTGATTGAAAACATCCAGCTTGGCTTTTTCATCCGCGTTGCGCAGCAGAGCTGCGTACTGCGTGAGCTGCTCCTTGACGCTTTTCAGGCGGCCTGCGGATTTGTCTTCGTAGGTTTGCATGTCGGCGTCGCTTGACGACAGGATGTGCGCCATTTCGCCCAAGCGAAAACGGTCAAGCGACGCATTCGCCAAGGCCAGGATCCTGACGCGCTGCATCCAGTTGTTTTGAATGTCGGCTGCCTGCGACTGGACTTCGCCAATCTGCTTGAGCGCAAACAGGCCGAGAAACACACTCAGTGACGCAATGGCGGCGAAGGCGATGAAGGCTCTGGCAGCGATTCTTATATTTCTCAGGAACATGGGGTTGTCGCTCGGGCTGGGTACGCGTTGATGAGCCGTGTCGGCGGGTGTTTCAGGCGGCATTCACGTCGCCACATCACCCGCCACACCAGCTAGTCGGCGGCAAGCTGAAAGTCTTTAGGCACGCGCGGGCGGAATGTCGACTTAATCTCGGTGGCGCAAAAGAAAAACCCCAGACGGGTGACCGGCTGGGGTTTTTTGGGTGTTTCAGAGGGCTAGGCTTTTTTGCGACTCGCCATCGCGGTCACCGCGTAGCCGATACAAGCGGCCAGGATCGACCCGGTCAAAATCCCCATTCGGTCTTCGCCTGCGAATTCACTGGCACCCGGCACAAACGCCAGCGAGCCGACGAACAAGCTCATGGTGAAGCCGATACCGCACAGGATAGCCACACCGAACACCTGGCCCCAGTTGGCGCCGCTGGGCAGCGCGGAGAGGCCGGTTTTCACGGCAAGCCAGGTGAGGCCGAACACGCCGATGGTTTTGCCGATCAGCAACCCGGCGGCGATACCCATCGGCACATGGTGAGTGAAGCTCTCCAGGCTCACGCCCGTGAGCGACACGCCGGCGTTGGCAAAGGCGAACAGCGGCAGAATGGCGTACGCCACCCACGGGTGCAGCGCGTGTTCCAGCGTGAGCAGCGGCGAAGGCTCGGCGTTTTTAGTGCGCATCGGGATGCAAAACGCCAGGGTCACGCCGGCCAGCGTCGCGTGTACACCACTTTTGAGCACGCACACCCACAGGATCAGGCCGATGATCAGGTACGGCCCCAGTTTGATCACGCCCAGGCGGTTCATCGCGATCAAGGCAATCAAGCAAGCGCCGGCGCCTGCCAGCGCGGCACCGGAGAGGTCGGCGGAATAGAACACGGCGATGACGATGATCGCGCCCAAGTCATCAATAATCGCCAGGGTCATCAGGAACAGTTTCAGCGACACCGGCACGCGCTTGCCCAGCAAGGCCAAGACGCCCAGCGCAAAGGCAATGTCGGTGGCCATTGGAATTGCCCAGCCTGCGAGCGCGGCGGGGTAATCCTTGTTGATTGCCCAGTAAATCAGTGCAGGCACGACCATGCCGCCAATCGCCGCGGCACCGGGTAACACCACTTGTGACGGCTTGGACAGGTGGCCGTCAAGCAGCTCGCGCTTGACCTCAAGACCTATCAGCAGGAAAAACAGGGCCATCAGGCCGTCGTTGATCCACAGCAGTGCAGGCTTGGCGATTTGCAGCGCGCCCACTTGCGCGACCACGGGCACCTCAAGAAAGGCGTTATAGAGGTGCGACAGCGGTGAGTTGTTGATGATCAGCGCCAACGCGGCAGCGGCAATCAACAGCAGACCACTGGCGGCCTCCAGCTGGAAGAAACGGGTGAAAGTGCTACGCAGAGGCAAGGGATGCTCTCCAATCCGAGTTCAATAGGGGCGTACCCTAACCCGTACGGTTAGTTGTTAAAACAAAAGTTATATTCTTATTTGTTATAAGCGCAGGGCAGGCGCTGTGTTGCGTTAACGCCCGGCAATTGTGTGTCCAATTGAGTGGTTACTGTATCTGTGTGCAGTGTAGGAAACGCCCTAAAATTGGGGCTGAAATCTTCAGAGACGCACCGTATGAACGACCACCGTACCTGGGCCCGCGAAGCCATTCGCATTATCGAAGCGGATTTTCAGCGCAGCGCCGACACGCACCTGATCCCTTTGCCATTGCCGGGGTTGCCGGGTATCGAGTTGTACTTCAAGGACGAGTCCAGCCACCCCACCGGCAGCCTGAAACATCGGCTGGCGCGTTCGCTGTTCTTGTACGCGCTGTGCAATGGTTGGCTCAAGCCAGGTGCCCCGGTGATAGAGGCGTCCAGCGGTTCGACGGCGATTTCCGAAGCGTATTTTGCGCGCTTGCTCGGCCTGCCGTTTATCGCGGTAATGCCCGCCAGCACTTCCCAGGCAAAGATCGCGCAGATCGCCTTTTATGGTGGCAAAAGCCATCTGGTGAAAGATCCGACGCAGATTTACGCCGAGTCCGAACGGTTGGCGCAGGAAAGTGGCGGGCATTTCATGGACCAATTTACCTACGCCGAGCGGGCGACAGATTGGCGGGCGAACAACAATATCGCCGAGTCGATCTTCCAGCAGATGCGCTTTGAACATTACCCGGAGCCGAGCTGGTTGATTTCCAGCCCCGGCACCGGCGGCACCACCGCGACACTCGGGCGTTACGTGCGTTATCGCCAACATTGCACCCGCGTGCTGTGTGCCGATGCCGAGCGCTCGGTGTTCTTCGACTTTTACCAGAGTGGTGACGCCAGCCTGCGTCTGGATTGCGGCTCGCGTATCGAAGGTATCGGTCGGCCACGGGTTGAGGCGTCGTTTTTGCCCAAGGTGATAGATGCGATGGTCAAGGTGCCGGATGCACTGTCGTTAGCGGCGATGCACTATTTGGCTGAGCGTCTGGGGCGGCGGGTTGGCGGGTCCAGTGGGACGAACTTGATTGGCGCGCTGGTGGCGGCGCAGCAGATGAAAGCGGCGGGTGAGTCGGGTTCGATCGTGGCGATTTTGTGTGACGGTGGGGAGCGGTATGCCACTACCTATTATGATCAGGCCTGGTTGCTGGGGCAGGGGTATGAGCTGGGCGGGTTGATTGCGGCTGTCGCTGCGAGTGTGGAGCGCGGCGAGCCGCTGCCGGAGACGGTGCAGCGGGCGAATATCTAACAGCTCCCACACCTGCCAACGCTGTGGGAGGGGGCTTGCTCGCGATTACGGTGTGTCAGATAAATATTTTTCAACTGACACACCGCAATCGGGAGCAAGCCCCCTCCCACAGTGAGCAAGGTGGCGATTAAGCCTCAATACCCAACATGCTGCGCACCAACGCTTCCGCAATCCGAATCCCGTCAACCCCCGCCGACAGAATCCCACCGGCATAACCTGCGCCTTCACCGGCCGGGAACAGGCCTTTGACGTTCAAGCTCTGCATCGACTGGTCACGGGTAATGCGCAAGGGCGAAGAGGTGCGGGTTTCGATACCCGTGAGCACCGCATCGTACAGCGAGTAGCCTTTGATCTGCTTCTCGAACGCCGGCAGCGCTTCACGAATCGCTTCAATGGCAAAGTCCGGCAACGCCAGCGCCAAGTCGCCTAACGCCACACCGGGCTTATAGGACGGCTGCACACTGCCAATCGCGGTGGACGGCTTGCCCGCGATGAAATCACCCACCAGTTGCGCCGGTGCCTCGTAGTTGCTGCCGCCGAGGATGTAAGCGTGGGACTCCAGGCGTTCCTGCAACTCGATACCCGCCAACGGGCCGCCGGGGTAATCGACCTCGGGTGTGATGCCGACCACGATGCCGGAGTTGGCATTGCGCTCGTTACGCGAGTACTGGCTCATGCCGTTGGTGACGACGCGGTTCGGCTCCGACGTCGCGGCCACCACCGTGCCGCCTGGGCACATGCAGAAGCTGTAGACCGACCGGCCGTTCTTCGCGTGGTGCACCAGTTTGTAGTCGGCAGCCCCGAGTTTCGGGTGCCCGGCGTATTTGCCCAGGCGCGCGGCGTCGATCAGCGACTGTGGGTGTTCAATGCGGAAACCCACCGAGAACGGCTTGGCCTCCATGTACACGCCACGGCCGTGCAACATGCGGAACGTGTCGCGGGCGCTGTGGCCCAGCGCGAGGATCACGTGCCGGGACAGAATCTGTTCGCCGCCATCCACCACCACGCCGTTCAGCTGACCGTCTTCGATCAGCACGTCGGTGACGCGCTGTTCAAAACGCACTTCACCGCCGAGGGCGATGATTTGCTGGCGCATGTTTTCGACCACGCCGGTCAGGCGGAACGTTCCGATGTGCGGCTTGCTGACGTAAAGAATTTCTTCCGGAGCGCCGGCCTTGACGAATTCGTGCAGCACTTTGCGACCGTGGAATTTCGAGTCCTTGATCTGGCTGTAAAGCTTGCCGTCGGAGAACGTTCCGGCGCCGCCTTCACCGAACTGTACGTTGGACTCGGGGTTGAGCACATTTTTGCGCCACAGGCCCCACGTGTCCTTGGTGCGCTGGCGCACTTCGCGACCACGCTCCAGGATGATCGGCTTGAAACCCATCTGCGCAAGCAACAGGCCGGCGAAAATGCCGCACGGCCCAAAACCGACCACAACAGGGCGCTCGGTCAGGCCTTCGGGCGCATGGCCGACTACTTTGTAGCTGACATCCGGTGACGGGTTGATGTTGCGGTCATCGGCGAACTTGCGCAGCAGGTCAGCTTCGCCCTTTACGTTCAGGTCGACGGTGTAGATGAAGCACAGCTCCGACGATTTTTTGCGGGCGTCGTAGCTGCGTTTGAACAGGGTGAAATCGAGCAGGTCATCACTGGCGACGCCCAGGCGCTGCACGATGGCAGGCCGCAGGTCTTCTTCGGGATGGTCGATGGGCAGCTTGAGTTCGGTGATTCGTAACATGACGGGATCCGGTAGGCGGCGGACAAAGAGGCCGGCTGTTTTGCAAACCGGCGATTATAAGCCCCAATCGCCGGTTTTCGTCATGTTAAAACAGCGCAGGGCTGAATCAGTCGTCGCGCGAACCACCAAACGCCGCACAACCGCGTTGTACCTCGCCGTTAACGCGCAACTCGGCGGTCATGTGTTGCAAGCTGCCGCTGACGCTATCAATGCAGCGCTGCGGGGCTACCCACAATTCGATGTGCTGGTTGTTGGCTTCGGTCATCAGGTTGAACCGGCCGTCACCCAATTGTTCTTCGACAAAAGGCACTGCCAGCGGCGGCTGGCCTTCGCGCTCCAACACCATGCCTTTGGCGGTGACGTTCATCGCCCACGCCGGCTTATGGCCGTTGGCCCGCAGGACCATGCGCTTGAAGTCCGGGTCGTTGCAGGCTGAAGTCGAGCGTTGCATGCGATACACCTGTTGCAGGTCAAGCGAACCCTGAGTGCCGCTGGCGACCCCGGAGAACTTGCCGCGCACGTCGGCAAACAGCGCGCCTTGCTGGCCGGCCAGCGAAGCGGCTTCCTGCAGGATGCTGGTGCCGCCGCTGTCGTTGACCACGTAGTTGCGTGTGTCGTTACACGGCTGGAACAACAGTTGGCCGCCCACCGTGGTCAGTTCACCCTGCATACGGGTCATGCCGACGGTCGACGGCTTGGCCGGCTCGCTCTCGAACAGTTGGCAAGCGGCGAACAGGGGGAGCAGGGCAAACAGAGCGAGGGTACGGGCGGCACGCATTTATCGGGTCTCCAAACAAGTGCCGCCACGTTACGCAGGCTGACGCTGCATCACAAGCCCGGTGCCTGGGTTCAGGCAATTCTTACAGACGCTATAGTCAACCTACGATAAAGGTTTGGCCGCTCTGTAAGCCCTCTACACTTTTCGCGTAGGCCAGTGCCACGTCGGCACCCGTCGCCGGTTTGAAGCCGCGAAAATACGGCGCGTAGCTGCCCATGGCTTCCATCAGCACGGTCGGGCTTACAGCGTTGATGCGCAAACCGCGTGGCAATTCGATTGCCGCCGCCTTGACGAATGCGTCAATCGCGCCATTCACCAGCGCCGCCGAGGCGCCTGTACGAATCGGGTCGCGGTTGAGAATGCCGCTGGTGAAGGTGAAAGAGGCGCCGTCGTTGGCGTATTCACGGCCGATCAGCAGCAGGTTGACCTGGCCCATCAGCTTGTCACGCAGGCCCAGTTCAAAATCGCTTTCGCTCATGTCACCCAGCGCTACAAAATTCACACTGCCTGCCGCGCAGACCAGGGCATCGAATTTGCCGGTCTGCTCGAACAGTGTGCGGATCGAGGCACTGTCACTGATATTTACCCGGAAGTCGCCGCTGTTGCGACCGACGCTGATCACCTCGTGACGCTGCGCCAGTTCGGCCTTGACCGCCGAGCCCACCGTGCCGCTGGCACCAATCAATAGAATTTTCATCGCGCTGTTCCTTCGGGGGAATAAGTGAAGGTTCAGTGTAGGTTGGCTTTTTAGAGCGATAAACGTGCTAATAGGCAACCTTTGGTTTTCAAATGGAAACAATCCATGAGCGAGATGGATGATTTTGCGGCCTTTGCCGTATTGGTCGAAGCCGGCAGTTTTACCCTGGCCGCCGAGCAACTGGGGTGCAGCAAGGGCCAGTTGTCCAAGCGCACCAGCCAGTTGGAAGCGCAGTTTGGCGTGGTGTTGCTGCACCGCACCACGCGCAAACTCAGCCTCACCGCCGCCGGTACGGCGTTGTTGCCCCAGGCTCAGGCGCTGGTAGTAGACGTGGAACGTGCCCGTCAGGCATTGGCGCGGCTCAAGGACGACTTGACCGGGCCGGTGCGTATGACCGTTCCGGTGTCACTGGGCGAAACCTTCTTCGATGGCTTGCTGATGGAGTTTTCCAAGCAGTACCCGCAGGTACAGATTGAGTTGGAATTGAACAACAACTACCGCGATCTGGCGCGCGATGGTTTTGATTTGGGCGTGCGCATGGGGGCTCTCGACACTCAGCGCCTGGTGGCCAAGCCATTGCTGGCCTGGCACGAGATGACCTGCGCAACCCCGGCCTACCTTGAGCAACATGGCCAGCCGCTGACGCCGGCGGATCTGGCGAAGCATACCTGCCTGCTCAACAGCCACTACAGCGGGCGCGAAGAATGGCTGTATCACCAGCAACATGAGCTGCTGCGCGTGCGGGTCAGCGGCACGTTCGCCTCCAACCACTACAGTCTGTTGAAAAAGGCCGCGCTGTCAGGGGCTGGTATCGCTCGTCTGCCGTCCTACCTGTTACACGCAGAACTGGCTGACGGCCGATTGCGTTGGCTCCTGCGCGATTACCAGACCAGAAGTATGCCGATGTACCTGGTTCACCCGTACCAAGGGGGCTTGCCGCGCCGTACACAGGTGCTTGCTGATTACCTGGTGGGCTGGTTCAAGCGCAGCGGCGAAACCCTGGACCGTCTTTAACCGTGGCGACGCGCAATCAGGTGGTCGATGGACAGGCGGCCGGGGCCTTTGGCGACCAACAGCAGCAGCAAGGCGACCCAGGTGACGTGGGTCGGGTAAGCGTCCGGGTAAACGAACAACTGAATGACCAGGGTCATGCCGATCAGGGCCAGTGCCGAGAAGCGTGCGGCAAAGCCCACCAGGATCAGCACCGGGAAAAAATGTTCGGCGAACGTTGCTAGATGTGCGGCCACTTCGGGTGACAGCAACGGCACCTGATATTCACTGCGAAACAGCGGCAGCGTCGAGGCGGCAAGGCGCGGCTCGCCCCATTGGAACGTGCCGCTGATCACGTCTATGGCAAAGCCTTCGACCTTGGTCTGCCCTGATTTCCAGAACACCGCGGCTATCGAGAAACGTGCGAGAAAGGCGATCAGGCTGTAGGGGATGTTCTCAAACAGTGCGATGGCCTGTTTTACCAGGCATGAAGGGGAGGCGTTCATGGCGATTCCTTTTGTTCTAAGTGCATATGGGTGATGGCGTCGTGGCTTATCAGCAGTGTCAGGCATTGATGCAGGTCGAATTCGGCCGAGGCTTCAAGGGCATGCGCCAGGGCCGTCGTCAGTGGTGTGCCGTGGTTCAGGCTGTCGATAAACGCGCCTGAGCCGCTGTCGATGGAAAACACCTTGACCGCCAGGCCTTGGCGCAGCACCAGCGCACTTTGTGCGTGCCACGGGTTCAAGCTGGCCATAGCGCCCGCGCCCTGGTGCGCAGCCCAAACAGCCACCACCGCAAACGCGGAATCCAAGGTGGCAAGGGAGGGGTGCAGTTGCAGGCGTAATTGCCCTATGTCCGTTTGACCCTGCAGTGCCAATAGCACGGCCTGCTGGTCCAGCGGCTGGGTGTCTGCTGCGTGATAGGCGCGCACTCGCAGGCGCTCAAGCCGCGCGACATCGGCCAGGTAAGGTACGCTGGCAGCCGGTTCGAAGCCCTGGATGAAGTTGGCAAAGGTGCCGGCGTACTCACTCATCAGCGGGCTGGTGGGCGGGTTTGTCTGCACGTAGACGCCAGCCATGGCGCGAAAAAACGCGTCGCCGACTAATTGCAACGTCACCGGGAACGCTGCCACCAGCGCATTGATCAACGCGCTGTGCACATTGTTGCGGTACACCGCAAAACGGCTGGCCGGGTCAGCCCCGTTTTGGCTGAACAGGCCATCGGGGCACGCTTGGTCAGGTGCGAGCAAGGCAGTGGCAAACGCAGCGTGATGGCTCATGAGTTGACCTGCGACAGATACCGATCGGCCTGTTCGGCTTCGGCTTGCAGCACCTTGAACGCAGGCACGTGGTTATCCCGTTCGATCAGGGTTGCCAACGGGCCGGTGCGCGCCAAAACCGCTTGGTACAACTGCCACACGGCCTTATCGATGGGCGCGCCGTGGTCATCAATCAGCAGGCGATCGCCCAGGCTGTCGGTGTCTTCGGCAAAACCTGCCAGGTGAATCTCACCCACGGCATGCAACGGCAGCGCATCGATGTAGGCCAGTGGCTCGCGCTGGTGGTTGATGCACGACACGTAGACATTGTTGACGTCCAACAGCAGGCCGCAGCCGGTGCGGCGAATGATCTCGCTGATAAAATCCGCCTCGTCCAGCGTGGAGCGGTGGAACTGCAAGTAGGTCGAGGGGTTTTCAAGCAGCATTGGCCGCTTGAGGGTGCTTTGTACGTGGTCAATGTGTTCGCACACCCGGTTCAGGGTGGCGGCATCGTAGGCCACAGGCAGTAAGTCATTGAGAAACACCGGGCCATGGCTGGACCAGGCCAGGTGTTCGGAAAAGGACTGGGGTTGATAGCGTTCGATCAGCCTGGCCAACCGTGCCAGGTGCTCACGGCTCAGCGGGCCTTCGCCGCCGATGGACAGGCCCACGCCGTGCAGCGATAGCGGGTACTGCTCGCGAATCAAACCCAGGTAGTGATGAAAAGGGCCGCCGGCGACCATGTAGTTTTCGGCGTGCACTTCAAAAAAACCAATGTTGGGCGAGGCATCGAGCACTTCAACAAAGTGCTCGTTTTTGAGCCCCAACCCGGCTCTGTGGGGGAGGCAGGGCACCTGAGCCCGTGAGACCGTAGGTGAGCGTGATAGCGTCATCATCGTTACTCAGGCGAAGGCGGTATCAGGACTTGGCGCTGAAGGCCGCTTCTTGGCCGAAACCAGTCGGCGAGGTGGTGCTTGGGGTTTGCAGGCAAGTACCGGCCGGAACCAGCTTCCAGGCGTTGGCTTGATCTTTGGTTTTCGAGCTGCCGGCGCAGGAAGTACCGGCACCTGCGGCGCAATCGTTTTTGCCGGCTTCAGCGATACCGAAGCATTTTTGCATGTCGTCGGCCGCGTGAGCCGTGGTGGTCAGGGCAGACAGGCTCAAGGCGGTGCCCAGGGCCAGAACGAGGGTAGCGGCGGACAGCGAACGGGTTTTAGTGGTCATGATGTAGCTCCTGCAGTGGTTTGGGTAGCGGGCTTGAGTGCCCGCTTACACCACTAGAGGCAGCAGCGAGATTTTCGTTACAAGGGCGGTCGAAAAAACTTTAAACACCATCAAATTTTTTTGCTTTCTGTGGGAGCGGGCTTGCTCGCGATAGCGGTGTGTCAGTTAAAAAATACTTATCTGACACACTGCAATCGCGAGCAAGCCCGCTCCCACAATTGACCGAATTTGGCTTGAGGGATGGGTCGGCTTTCGGGCGGATATGCTCCCGAAACCCCAGCCATACCCCTAAAGCCCGCAGCCCGGAACTGATGTTTAACCGCCCAAGTACGCCTCACGCACTTTGGGGTCGGTCAACAACTGCTCGCCAGTGCCTTGCATCACCACCCGGCCGTTTTCCAGCACGTAGGCGCGGTCGGCGATTTTCAGCGCCTGGTTGGCGTTTTGCTCCACCAGGAACACCGTTACACCGTCCTTGCGCAGTTGTTCGATGATGTCGAATATCTGCTGGATGATGATCGGTGCCAGGCCCAGTGACGGTTCGTCCAGCAACAGCAACTTGGGTTTGCTCATCAGCGCCCGGCCGATGGCGAGCATTTGCTGCTCGCCGCCGGACATGGTGCCGCCGCGCTGGCTGAAGCGTTCCTTGAGCCGTGGAAACAGGTGCAGCACCTTGTCCATCTGCTCTTGGTAGTCGCCCTTGTCGGTGAAGAACCCGCCCATCGCGAGGTTCTCTTCCACGGTCAGGCGCGCAAACACCCGACGACCTTCCGGCACCACGGCGATGCTCTTGCGCATGATCTCGGAAGACTGCTGGCCCACCAGTTCTTCACCCATGTAGCGGATGCTGCCGGTGTGCGCCTGCGGCGAACCGCACAGGGTCATCAGCAAGGTCGACTTGCCCGCGCCATTGGCGCCGATCAGCGTGACGATTTCACCTTGGCGCACTTCCACGTTGACGCTGTGCAGCGCCTGGATCTTGCCGTAGAAAGTGGAAACGTTTTCGAATTGCAGCATTTACGCTTCCCCCAAATAGGCTTTGATCACTTCTGGATTGTCGCGGATCTGCTCCGGCGTTCCGTTCGCCAGCGGCGTGCCCTGATTGATCACCACGATGTGGTCGGAAATGCTCATGACCAGTTTCATGTCGTGTTCGATCAACAGCACCGTGGCGTTGTTTTCTTCACGCAACACGCTGATCAGCGCCTTGAGGTCTTCAGTTTCCCTGGGGTTCAAACCGGCAGCCGGTTCGTCGAGCATCAGAATCCGCGGGCGGGTCATCATGCAGCGGGCGATTTCCAGGCGGCGTTGCTGACCATAGGCCAGGGTGCCGGCGGGGCGGTTGGCGAACTCGGTCAGGTTGACCTTGTCCAGCCAGTACTCCGCATATTCCATGGCTTCGCGCTCGCTTTTGCGAAACGCCGGGGTCTTGAACAGACCTGCAAAGAAGTTGGTGTTGAGGTGACGGTGCTGCGCGATCAGCAGGTTCTCGACCGCCGTCATGTCCTTGAACAAGCGCACGTTCTGGAAGGTGCGCACCACGCCCTTGCGGGCGATCTCATGGCCGGCCAGGCCCTGAATTGGCTGGCCATCCAGCAGGATGCTGCCGCCGCTCGGCTTGTAGAAACCGGTGAGGCAGTTGAACACCGTGGTCTTGCCGGCGCCGTTAGGGCCGATCAATGCCACAACCTGTTTCTCTTTGACGGTCAGGGCCACGCCGTTGACCGCGAGCAAGCCACCGAAGCGCATGCTCAAATTGTCGACTTTCAGGATCTCGCGGCTCATTTGCGCAGCTCCATGTGGGGACGTTGCATGGGCAGCAGGCCTTGAGGACGCCAGATCATCATCAGCACCATCATGGCGCCGAACATCAACATGCGGTATTCGCTGAACTCACGCATCATTTCCGGCAACAGGATCATCACGATCGCCGCCAAAATCACGCCCAACTGCGAGCCCATGCCGCCCAGTACGACGATGGCGAGAATGATCGCCGACTCGATAAAGGTGAACGACTCCGGGGTCACCAGGCCTTGGCGAGCGGCAAAGAAGCTACCGGCAAAACCGGCAAACGCAGCGCCCAGGGTGAATGCAGACAGCTTGATGATGGTCGGGTTGAGGCCCAGCGCCCGGCAGGCGATTTCATCTTCGCGCAACGCTTCCCACGCACGGCCGATCGGCATGCGCAGCAAACGGTTGATCACGAACAGCGCCGCCAGCGCCAGCAACAGCGCCACCAGGTAAAGGAACACCACTTTGCTCACCGGGTTGTAGTCGATCCCGAAGTACTCGTGGAAGGTCTGCATGCCTTCGGCCGCAGTGCGGTCGAACGACAGCCCGAAGAACGTAGGCTTGGGGATGCTGCTGATGCCGTTGGGGCCGCCGGTGATGTCGGTGAGGTTACGCAGGAACAGACGGATGATTTCACCGAAGCCCAGCGTCACGATCGCCAAATAGTCACCGCGCAAGCGCAGCACCGGAAAGCCCAACAGGAAGCCGAACGTGGCCGCCGCCATGCCCGCCAGCGGCAGGCAAATCCAGAAGCTCCAACCGAGGTAGTGCGAGAGCAGCGCGTAGGTGTAGGCACCCACGGCGTAGAAGCCCACGTAACCGAGGTCGAGCAAGCCGGCCAGGCCTACCACGATGTTCAGGCCAAGGCCCAGCAACACGTAGATCAATATCAAGGTGGCGATGTCGACGGCGCCGCGCGAACCGAAGAACGGCCAGATCAGCGCGGCCACGATCAGGCCGATGATGATGTAGCGCTGGGTGCGCGGCAGGGTCAAAAATTGGCTGACCTTGGGCGACACCAACGGCGCACGGTTGCCTTTGAACAGGGCACCAACTTGCTGGGTGAACAGCACGCGCAGGAACATCAGCACCGAGCACAGGGCAATGATGGTCAGGGTCACGGGACCGGTGCCATGCACTTCCAGGTTAATGCCGACAATGCTCAGCTTGAGGCCGAGTACCGGGAAGGCCACGGCCCACACCAGCAAGGCGCTGAATAACGCCGATTTAAGATACTTGCTCATACTTTCTCAACCTCCGGACGGCCCAGAATGCCGGTCGGACGGAATAACAGCACCAGAACCAACAGGCCGAACGCCACGACGTCCTTGTACTGGTCGCCGAAAATATCGGCACCAAAGGCTTCGGCCACACCCAGCACCAGCCCTCCGAGCATGGCGCCCGGAATACTTCCGATACCGCCCAAAACCGCTGCGGTAAAGGCCTTGAGGCCTACCAGGAAACCGGCGTTGGGGTTGATCACGCCGTATTGCATGCTCAGCAATACCGCCGCAACGGCTGCCAGCGCGGCACCGATCACGAAGGTCAGGGCGATGATGTTGTTGGTGTTGATGCCCAGCAGGTTGGCCATCTTGATGTCTTCGGCGCAGGCCCGGCAGGCACGCCCCAGACGGGAGCGCGAGATAAACAGGGTCAAGCCAAGCATGGCCACCAGGGTGACCACGAAGACCAGAATCTGCATGTACGAAATCAGCACTTCTTGTGCGCCGCCTGGGCCGAAGGAGATGCTCCCCGGAATCAGGTTGGGAATGGACTTGTCCTTGGAGTCCTGGGACAGCAGTACGGTGTTCTGCAGGAAAATCGACATGCCGATAGCGGAAATCAGCGGGATCAAACGGTTGCTGCCACGCAAGGGGCGGTAGGCAACCCGCTCGATACTGTAGCCGTAGGCACTGGTTACAACGATCGACGCGATAAACGCGGCGGTCATTAACAGCGGCAGGGAATGGATACCCAGCATGGCCAGCCCGGCAAGGGCGATGAAGGCCACGTAGGAACCAATCATGTACACCTCGCCATGGGCGAAGTTAATCATTCCAATGATGCCGTACACCATGGTGTAGCCGATGGCTATTAAGGCATAGGTGCTGCCAATGGTCAGGCCATTAACCAGCTGTTGGAAAAAATGATAGATCTCAGGCATTACAGCGCTCCTAAAAACCCGATACGCATTTCACTGGTGGAGTCATTTCCGGCTTGGTGCCCTGTTCTGTGAGCAGGTTGCACAAAGCGTTGGCCAGCGAACCGCTGGTGACGGTTTTAAGATTTTCAGGTGAGCCAGCGCCCGGATCGCGGGTGTCAGGCCCATAAACCTCGTAAAACAAAGCCCACTGCTCTCGCAGTGGGCTTGTTGACCAGTAACGCCTGGCTTACTGAGGGGAAACTTCGGTTTTTGGCTTGCCGAAGTGCCATTCGTAGACCACGAACTTAAAGTCTTTCAGGTCGCCCTTGGCGTCGAAGCTGAGTTCGCCAGTTGGGGTGCTGAAAGTGCCTGCGTGGATGGCGGCGGCAACTTTGGCGGTGTCTTCAGACTTCGCAGCCGTGATACCGGCGGCGATGACTTCAACAGCCGAGTAGGCCGGGAACACGAACGGACCGGTTGGGTCCTGCTTGTTCTTGGCGAACTCTTCAACGATGGCTTTGTTGGCGGGTTCGGTGTCGAACGACTTCGGCAGGGTGACCAGCAAGCCTTCGGAAGCGCCTTGGGCGATTTGCGAGATGGAGTCGTTGCCGACGCCTTCCGGGCCCATGAACTTGGCATTCAGGCCTTTTTCTTTGGATTGACGCAGGATCAGGCCCAGCTCTGGGTGGTAGCCGCCGTAGTAAACGAAGTCGACGTTGGCTTGCTTGAGCTTCTGAATGACCGAGGAGAAGTCCTTGTCGCCGGCGTTCAGACCTTCGAAGACGGCAACTTTCACGCCTTTCTTCTCAAGGGTCTGTTTAACGGCGGTGGCGATGCCTTCACCGTATTGCTGTTTGTCGTGCAGTACCGCGACGATCTTCGGCTTCACGTGGTCGGCGATGTAGTTGCCGGCGGCTGGGCCTTGGGCGCTGTCGAGGCCGATGGTGCGGAAGATCAGCTTGTAGCCACGGGCGGTGATTTCCGGGCTGGTGGCTGCCGGGGTAATCATGATGATGCCTTCGTCTTCGTAGATGTCCGACGCTGGCTGAGTGGAGCTGGAGCAGAGGTGACCGACCACGAACTTGACGCCGTCGTTGACCACTTTGTTGGCCACGGCCACGGCTTGTTTAGGGTCGCAAGCGTCGTCGTATTCCTTGGCTTCGAGCATTTTGCCATCCACGCCGCCCTTGGCGTTGATGTCGGCGATTGCTTGCTTGGCACCCATGAACTGCATGTCGCCGTATTGCGTTACAGGACCGGTTTTAGGGCCGGCAATGCCGATCTTGATGGTGTCGGCTGCGAACGAATGGCCGGCAACCCCAGCCAGGACCATAGCGGCAAACAATTTGGAAATCTGCTTAGTAGCCTTATTCATAATGCTCCACTCATGCTGTTGTATTTTTTATAGTTCCAGCGGCCTTGTGAGCTGCAGAACCGGATCAGATAGATCGGACATCCCCCCGGCAGTGCTTTGGCAACTGTACCGGTACAGTGTAGAGCGCCGGTTGATCGCTTGAAAAGCTGGCTGCCAGGGGCAAAACCCGGGGGTGTCGCTTAAATGAAAGAAAGAGACAGAATTGCGGCGGGGTGATGCCAGAGTTTCGGGCAATCCTTGGCGTTGCTGACACTTTCAATCGATGACTCATTTGCAACTGGGTTTTTCAGCCTGCCTTTTTATACGAAAGACTCGACGTTATGATTGCGCCACTTTTACTCAGGCGAATTCCCATGACGCAAGAACCTAGCACCCTCTATGCCAAGCTGCTCGGTGAAACCGCCGAAATTTCCTGGAAGGAGCTTGAGCCGTTCTTTGCCAAGGGTGCCCTATTGTGGGTCGACGCCGGGCTGGATTTGATCGAAGCGGCTGAAGCAATGGCCGAGGATAACCGCGACAAAGTAGCGGGGTGGCTGGCTGCGGGCAGCCTTGGGGAAGTGTCTGCGACGCGGGCATTGGACTGGGTGGCGCGCGATCCGAGCTTATGGGCAGTGGTGGTTTCGCCCTGGATTCTGATCCAGGAAAGGGCGGCCTAGGAAATTACCGCACGAAAAAGGTGCGTGTTTTGCCGGGTTAAAGTGGGTAGCGGAGTAACCGCTGATGCGATGATGGCATCTCGCCGTAGAGAAAGGTCACAGCTAAGGGTGACGTGCGCGTCAGCGGCACAGTTTCAGGTTCGGCGCGACGGCGCGCGCAATTGTTTCTAGCTGTGTATTTGGCCGGGCTCTAACGAGGCGGCCAAGCATGGGCTAACGAATCGGCCTGACGATAGAGGGCGAGGCGCTGCGGGGTGGCGCCACTTCTTTCGGCGCGGGCATTTCCTTGTTGTTGCTGTCGGCGCTGAGCGCGTGAAGCGGGTTGCGCATCTGGATGCCCTGAATCACGCCAATGATTTCGCTGACTTGTACTGCCGGGCTTAGCAAGTAGCCTTGAATAAAATCACAGCCGAGCTTGAGCAGCATTTCAAATTGCACCTGGGTTTCGACGCCTTCGGTGACAACTTGCAAGTGCAGCGTGTGCGCCATGCCGATAATCGCCTGGACAATCTCGATGTCAGCAGTGGACTTGGGGATGTCCTGAATAAACGAGCGGTCGACTTTCAAGGTGTTAAGCGGCAGTCGCTTCAGGTAGGCCAGCGACGAATAGCCGGTGCCGAAGTCATCAATCGCCAGTGATACACCCAAGGCGCGAATTTGCCGCAACAGCGCGAGGGTGCTGCTGATATTGCCCATCAGCGCATTTTCGGTGACTTCCAGTTCGAGGCGGTGGGGCGCAATCGAGGCGAAGCGCAACGCATCTTCGATCTCATCCGCCAGTTCGTCACGGGCCATGTTCAGGGCCGAGCAGTTCACCGCCATGGTCAGCTCCGTGTAGCCCCGGTCCGACAGCAGGCTCAAATCGTGGCAGGCCTGGCGCAGTACCCAACTGTCCAGTTCGGCAATTAACCCGTTGCTCTCGGCGATGCCGATAAACCGGTCCGGGGTCAGCAGCCCGTGCCGCGGGTGCTGCCAGCGCACCAGGGCTTCAAGCCGGGTGACCTTGCCGAGCTTCATGTCGAAGATCGGCTGGTAAAACAACACCAGCTCATCGTTGGCGCGCAGGGCGGCGCGCAGGTCCTCTTCGAGTTGCAGTTCGAGGAAGGCACGGGTTTTCAGGTTGGAGCTGAAGAAGTTCAGGCTGTTACGCCCGCAGTCCTTGGACTGATACAACGCCAGGTCGGCGGTTTTCAGCAGTTCTTCGCAGGTCAGGCCGTCGTCGGGAAACAGGCTGATGCCGATGCTGGTGGTCATCACCATGCGTCGGCCAGCCAACTCGATCGGCTCTTTCATTTTTTGCATGATGCGTTGCGCCAAGTGGCGCGCTTCGTCGCGGTGATGAATGCTGATCAGGATGCAGAATTCATCCCCGCCAAACCGCGCGACCACATCCTCATGGCTGCGTACCGAGCCCTTGATATGCCCGGCCAGCACTGTGAGCAACTGGTCGCCGGCATCATGCCCGAGGCTGTCATTGATGCGCTTGAAATGGTCGATGTCGAGGAAAATCACCGCCATCATGCCGTTGCTTTTGGCTTTTTCTGCGACTTTTTCGGCAAACACCTGGTTGAAGCCGCGACGGTTGAGCAAGCTGGTCAGCGCGTCGTAATGCGCCACCTGTTGCAACGAGGCGCGCGCTTGGTCCAGCTCGTTAAGCAGCGCGTTGACCCGGCGCAAGTCGCGCTCTTTATGCTGCAGTTTTTTGTCTGCGAGTGCCGCGCTGATGCTGCTGCCGATCACCAGCAAGGTAATGACCGCCACCGACAGGCCAAGTTGAATCGGGTTATTGTCCACCGGCAAGCCAAAGTCGGCGCCCGCAGGCACCAGCATTTGCATGCTGGCCATGCCGGTGAAGTGCATGCTCAGGATGCCGGCGCCGAGCACCAGGCTGGCGGCGTATTTGAGCAATTGATGAAACACGCCCGCCCCGTTGCGCAGGTAGCACGACAGCAACAACGCCGCCAGGCTGGCGCCGATGGCAATGCCAATCGAGACCAGGAACAGCCCCGACTCGAAATACACCTGGGCTTGCGAGCGCATGGCCGACATGCCGACGTAGTGCATCAACGCAATGCCGAGCCCCATCCATACCGACGCCAATACGTACTTGTCTAACCGCAAGTGGGCGTGACTGAGGGTTTTCATGGCGAACAGCGAGGCAATCAGGGCGATCATCAGCGAGACGAACGTCATGATCAGTTCGTAGTGAATCGCGATAGGCGCCTGAAAGGCCAGCATGCTGATGAAGTGAGTTGACCAGATACCGCCCGCCAGGCAACCGGCACCCAGCCATCGCCAGTGGCGCCGTGCGGTAGGGTCTTCGACATGGCCGACGCGCTCAGCCATGTCCAGTGTGCCAAACCCGGCTGCGCAGGCAACCAGGTAGGCAAGCAACACCAGAAAGGGGTTATGAGTGCAATTGAGTAACAATTGCCCGCTTTCCGGCAGGTCGGTAAAAAAATGCAGACCCAGCCATTCCATAGCATGTCCCGAGGTTGCGTCACCGCCTGCAGCAATGACCTACGAGTTCGAGTATAGAGACCTCGCCGGATTTGTCAGCGGTAATGGCACTTCGCTCAGAATGATTTTGGCATGTATGGCATAGCATTTTGTACTAAGCGCTGATGGGCAAGACCAATTCGAAAGGCGCGTCCAATGGCGGCAAGCCAAAGGCGGCGCGTGCGGCATCGCAGTCGGTGTTCTGCTCACCCTGGCTCCACGACGCATCAAACTCGCGGCACGGGCTGGAGCGTTGCTCATAGATCGTGCAACGGGTGCCCTTGCCGACTTCACCTTCAAGGCTGCAGCAACGCGCGGGTTTCTGGTCGGTACCGATCATCGCCACACGCGTGGGGTTGATCTGCACCACCAGGTCATCCGGCACGGTGCCGCCCGATGAGGCGCACTCTCCCCAGAAGAAAGACACACGAAAGTATGAACAGCAGGCACCGCAACTCAGACACGGACTGACTTCGGACATGGGCGTCATCGATAAGAAAAGCAGGATGGGGGGACTGCGGGAAGGCTCGCCATTCTATCCGTGCCATGGCGCTTGGGAAGAGGGGCAAGCACTTATATTTTGCGTAGGCTAAGTCCGATTGTGACGGGTGAAATTACGCCCTATCAGCTTTACGAATCATTACAGACAAGCGGACCCCGCCTGACTATGTTGCAGGTACCTGAGCAGGATGCAGCGGGCATCACAGCTCTCATAACAATAAAAGAGACGGACCCATGCAGAACTCGACCCAAGCGGCGAATGCCTGGCGCATTCTGTTCCTGCTGTTCCTCGCCAACCTGTTCAATTTTTTCGACCGCACCATTCCTGCGATCATCATCGAGCCAATCCGCATGGAGTGGCACCTGAGCGACTTCCAGCTCGGCATCATCGGCACCGCCTTCACGCTCGTCTACGCCATTGCCGGCTTGCCCCTCGGGCGCTTGGCCGATACCGGCTCGCGCAGCAAGTTGATGGGCTGGGGACTGTTTGCCTGGAGCGGGTTAACCGCCGTCAACGGACTGGTCGGCAGTTTCTGGACCTTTTTGCTGGTGCGCATGGGTATCGGGATTGGCGAGGCGAGTTACGCACCGGCAGCCAACTCGCTGATCGGCGACCTGTTTCCCGCACACCGGCGCGCCCGGGCGATGGGCATTTTCATGCTGGGTTTGCCGTTGGGCCTGTTGCTGGCGTTCTTCACCATTGGCTGGATGGTCAAGGCGTTCGACAGTTGGCGCGCCCCCTTCTTCATCGCCGCCGTGCCGGGGATGATCCTTGCGGTGTTCATGTTTTATATCAAGGAGCCCAAGCGCGGCGCGGCGGAAACCGTGCACGTCTCGCAGGCACGCGTCGACCGCCCGATCCGCCGCGTGCTGGCGGTGCCGACCTTCCTTTGGCTGGTACTCGCCGGTTTGTGTTTCAACTTCGCCACCTACGCCTGCAACTCGTTCCTGGTGCCGATGCTGCAGCGCTACTTTTTGATGCCATTGCAGGACGCGGCGGTTGCCACCGGGGTAATCGTCGGCTTGACCGGCCTGGTGGGCCTGACGCTGGGCGGCTGGGTTGCCGACAAAATCCATCAGCGGGTGGCCAATGGTCGGCTGTTGTTTGCGGCGTGCAGCCTGATCATCTCCACCGTGACTACCGCGTGGGCCTTGCATGCCGGGCGCATCGAGATTGGGGTATTTGTTGCGCTGTTCAGTGTCGGCTGGCTGTTTGCTTATAACTTCTACACCTGCGTGTACACGGCGATTCAGGACGTGGTCGAGCCGCGCTTAAGGGCCACGGCGATGGCGCTGTTTTTTGCCGGGCTGTACTTGCTGGGCGGTGGCATGGGGCCAATTGTGGTGGGCGGCCTGTCGGATCACTTTGCCCACGCGGCGATGTATGCCGATGGGGCTGCGCAGATGACCGAAGCGTATAAGGCGGTGGGGCTGCACGACGCCATGTACCTGATTCCCGTGGCGCTGTTTTTGACCCTGCTGTTCCTGTTCCAGGCATCGCGGTGTTTCGTGCGCGATGCCAAGAGGATGAAGGATGGGTTGGGAGTGGTGCAGGTGCCGGGTTCTGCGGCGATTGCTTGAATTCGGGTTGACCCCATCGGGAGCAAGCCCCCCTCCCACAAATGACCCAGCCAGGTTCAGATGTGGGAGGGGGCTTGCTCCCGATGGGGCCATCAAAGACACCACACTTCCCACGTGCATAAAAAAGGCCCGCAGTACGCGGGCCTTGTTTTTAGCCGGGCAGGGCGGTGATCAACCCGCCACCAGCACCCGAATGGCTTCCAGACGCAGCGCCGCCTTGTCGAGCATGGCCAGGCCTTGCTCGCGTTGCTGGCGCAGGGCAACCAGTTCGCTGTCGCGCACGGTCGGGTTGACCGCTTGCAGCGCGGTCAAGCGCGCCAGCTCTTCGTCGGTGTCTGCCGCCAGACGGCGCTTGGCCTCGGCCACACGCTCGGCATGGCGCGGGGTGATCTTCTCTTCGCCGGCATTGATGCGCGGCGTCAGTTGATCGCGCTGGGCCTGGATAAACTTGTTGGCGCTGGCGCGCGGCACGCTTTCGAGCTGATCGTTGAGGGTTTCAAACGACACACGGCCCGACAGGTCATTGCCATTCGTATCCAGCAGGCAGCGCAAGGCGGCTGGCGGCAGGTAACGGCCCAGTTGCAGCGAACGCGGTGCGACCACTTCGCTGACGTAAAGCAGTTCCAGCAACACAGTGCCTGGCTTGAGCGCCTTGTTTTTGATCAGCGCCACGGCGGTGTTGCCCATCGAACCGGACAGCACCAGGTCCATGCCGCCCTGCACCATCGGGTGTTCCCAGGTGATGAACTGCATGTCTTCGCGCGACAGCGCCTGGTTACGGTCGTAGGTGATGGTCACCCCTTCGTCGTCGCCCAGCGGGAAGCTGGCGTCGAGCATTTTTTCGCTCGGCTTGAGGATCAGCGCGTTTTCCGAATGGTCTTCGCTGTCGATGCCGAACGCGTCGAACAGGGTTTCCATGTAGATCGGCAGGGCGAATTGATCGTCTTGCTCAAGGATGTCTTCAACCAGCGCATCACCTTCGCCCGCGCCGCCGGAATTGAGTTCCAGCAGGCGGTCGCGGCCGGTGTGCAGCTCCTGTTCCAGGCGCTCGCGCTCGGCACGGGCCTCGTCGATCAGGGCTTGCCACTCGCCGTCGTCGGCATTTTCGAGCAGCGGCAGCAGGCGCGGGCCGAACGTGTGCTGCAAGGCGTTGCCGGTCGGGCAGGTGTTGAGGAACGCGTTCAGCGCTTCGTGATACCACTGGAACAGACGCTCTTGCGGGCTGGTTTCCAGGTAAGGCACGTGCAATTCGATCACATGTTTCTGGCCGATCCGGTCCAGACGACCGATGCGCTGTTCCAGCAGGTCG
This sequence comes from Pseudomonas kitaguniensis, assembly GCF_049199985.1. Classification (NCBI taxonomy): domain Bacteria; kingdom Pseudomonadati; phylum Pseudomonadota; class Gammaproteobacteria; order Pseudomonadales; family Pseudomonadaceae; genus Pseudomonas; species Pseudomonas kitaguniensis. Next base: position 47,018 of record NZ_JBLZPT010000012.1, on the reverse strand, counting down.
GGGTGCGCTGGCAGGTCGAACAGCACCAAATGGTGGGAGAACTGGAAGTTGCGGCCTTCACTGCCGATTTCCGAGCAGATCAGCACTTGGGCGCCAAATTCTTCATCGGCAAAGTACGCGGCGGCGCGGTCACGCTCGAGGATATTCATACCCTCGTGGAACACCGTGGCCGGGATGCCCGAGCGCACGCGCAGCGCGTCTTCCAGGTCCATGGCGGTTTCGGCGTGGGCGCAGATCACCAGTACTTTGGTGCGCTTGAGCATTTTAAGCTGGTCGATCAGCCACTCAACCCGTGGGTCGAAGCGCCACCAGCGGTTTTCTTCGTCGACGTCCGGCTGCGCCTGAAAGCTGACTTCCGGGTACAGCTCGGCGTGTTCGCCCAGCGGCAATTCGAGGTATTCGTCCGGGTTCGGCAGCGGGTAGGCGTGCAGCTTGCGCTCCGGGAAGCCTTGCACGGCGGCGCGGGTGTTGCGAAACAGTACGCGGCCGGTGCCGTGGCGGTCGAGCAGCTCACGCACCAGGCGCGCGCTGGCTTCGGTGTCGCCATCGTTGACGGCGGTGAGCAATGCTTCACCCTCATCGCCAAGGAAACCCTGGATGGTTTTGTGTGCGGTCGGTGACAGGCGGCCCTTGTCCAGCAGCTCCTGCACGGCTTCGGCCACCGGGCGATAATTTTCGCTTTCGGCGCGGAAGGCTTTTACGTCATGGAAGCGGTTCGGGTCGAGCAGGCGCAGGCGCGCGAAGTGGCTGTCCTGGCCGAGTTGTTCCGGGGTGGCGGTCAGCAGCAGCACGCCCGGGATGACTTCGGCGAGTTGTTCGACCAGCGAATATTCCGCGCTGGCTTTTTCTTCGTGCCACACCAAATGGTGGGCTTCATCGACCACCAGCAAGTCCCAACCGGCGGCAAACAGCGCGTCCTGGGCTTTTTCGTCGTCGACCAACCACTCCAGCGCCACCAGGGCGAGCTGGGTGTCTTCGAACGGGTTGGTGGCATCGCTTTCGATAAAACGTTCTTCGTCGAACAGCGCCACTTGCAGGTTGAAGCGGCGGCGCATCTCAACCAGCCACTGGTGCTGCAGGTTTTCCGGCACCAGGATCAGCACGCGGTTGGCGCGGCCCGAGAGCAACTGGCGATGGATCACCAGGCCGGCTTCAATGGTCTTGCCCAGGCCCACTTCGTCAGCCAGCAACACCCGCGGCGCGATGCGGTCAGCGACTTCGCGGGCGATGTGCAATTGGTGCGCAATCGGTTGTGCACGCACGCCACCCAAGCCCCACAGCGCGGACTGCAACTGGCGGCTGGTATGTTCCAGCGTGTGGTAACGCAGCGAGAACCAGGCCAGCGGGTCGATTTGCCCGGCGAACAGGCGGTCGCTGGCCAAGCGGAACTGGATGAAGTTGGAGAGTTGGGTTTCCGGCAGCGTGACCTGCTCGTTCTGCCCATTGAGGCCGTGGTAAACCAGCAAGCCGTCGACGTCGTCGACTTCCTGTACGGTCATTTTCCAGCCTTCGAAATGGGTGATGCTGTCACCCGGCGAAAACCTCACGCGAGTGAGGGGCGCATTCCGTAGCGCATACTGGCGAGTGTCGCCAGTGGCCGGATAGAGCACGGTCAACAAGCGGCCGTCCTGTGCCAGAACGGTGCCTAACCCCAGCTCTGCTTCGCTGTCACTAATCCAGCGTTGCCCCGGTTGATACTGCTGCGCCATGCTGCCTGACTCCCGCCGTGAAAAAGCCGACTATCTTAACGGAACAAGACCCGTAGCCAAAGGACTCTGACAAAAACTACCCTGTTTGTACGGCAGTTCGTAAGCTGGATCGACGGGTGGCGGGCACTGACGAGTGTCGACTCGGTCACAGCTTGGCGACTCTGTGCTCAAGTCGCCCAGTTAACCGCCGACAGCCTGTTGATCAGGAGAGTAATTATTATGCTGCCACCCATGCTGCCCGTCAGTGTTGTACCGGTCACGTCGCAACTTGACCCGGTGCGCCAGAAGCCGGATATCCCGCCCGTGGTGCCAGTACAACCAGGCTCCAACGAAAGTACCATTGACTTGAAAAATGGCGACGCCGAGCAGTCGACGTATCTTCTTCGCGAAGAACAACGCCGCCAGCAAGAACAGCAGAAACGCCGTCGCGAAGCCGAAGAAGACCCCGAGCAGCACTTGGCGATTCCCGGCGATGTGCTAAACGCCGATAACACCGTGCCGGTGGTGCCGCTGATCGAAGATGCGCCGCGCCAGGGCTTGTGGGTGGACGTCGAGGTTTAACCGCTCTGAGGCGCCTCTACGGTCGAGGATTTTCACCCGCGCATTTGCCGTTGGGCGGGGCAGGCCGCATTATTGAGTTATTCCCGCCACAAACTAAGCCAAGCCATGAGTGATGACGACAAGCTGATCGACCTGAATGCCGAACGTGCCAAACGTGTGCATGACCTGAATGACAAGCGCTTGAACGAGGTGCGCCAGGCGTTTGAGCAAGCGATGCCGCTTGGCAGCCTTAAGAAAAAGTCGAAGAAAAAGCCGAAAAAGCGTTGAAACAACCTGCATCTGTTGATGCAGGTCAGTTATCGCCCTTCTTTACGCCCCGTTGCGGGCGACATTGATCCCCGTCAATTTTTCAATCTGCGTTCTCCATTAACTTAGCCCTATCGCAACAGGGCACGAGCAGGAGGCCGGTCATGTTCTTCGATAACGTGGTATTTGCCGGGGTACTGACTGTCAGCCTCATGCTGATGTTTTTTGTAGGGTTTGGAGTTTTTATCTGGAAGGACGCTAACAAGCGCAAACAACCGTAAGTCTTTCTGGTTATGTGAGCACGCAAGGCATTTTGGGCAACTTCGGTTGCCCTTTTTTTTGCCTGTTTTTTAGTCGGGTATGGCCAGGCGCTTAACTGACAGGCAAAAAAAAGGCGCGATCCTCATTGAGGTCGCACCTTGTTTTTCAGCCGTAGTCTGTCAACTGCCCAATGCCTTGGACGCCAGCCAGAACAACCCGGCCGACAGGCCAACGGTTGCCGGCAGGGTCAACACCCACGCCATCAGAATGGTCTTCACGGTGCCACCTTGCAGCCCGCTCTTGTTGGCCACCATGGTCCCGGCAACACCCGACGACAGCACGTGCGTCGTGGACACCGGCAGGCTGAAGATGTTGGCCAGGCCAATCATGCTCGCGGTCGTGATCTGCGCCGACATGCCCTGCGCATAGGTCATGCCCTGCTTGCCGATCTTCTCGCCAATCGTCAGTACCACACGCTTCCAGCCGACCATGGTGCCCAGGCCCAAGGCCAGTGCAACGGCAAGGATCACCCAGAACGGTGCGTATTCAGTGGTGGCGGTCAGGTCTTTACGCAGCTTGTCGAGGTCGGCCTTGTCACGCGCATCCAGGCCCGGCAGCTTGCTGACTTTTTTCGCGGTGTCGTCCAGGCAGAGCAGGTAACGACGCACTTCGATGCGCTGATCCGACGTCAGGGAATGGTAGTCGGAGACGCCTTTCAAGGTGTCGACCAGTGCATTGATGGTCGGCTCGGTCTGCTGCGGATTGCAGCGGAACTTGCCCGGCAAGTCGTCTTTCACGCTTTTGCCCAGCGCCAGAAACTCGCCGAGGCTTGCGTTGTTACGCTCATAGAACTGACTCAAGTGCACGGTAGCGTCGCGGGTACGTTCGATCTGGTAGGTGGTGGTGCCCAGGTCGAGTACGAACTGCGCGGGCACAATACCGATCAGCACCAGCATGATCAGGCCGATGCCTTTTTGACCATCGTTGGAGCCGTGCACGAAGCTGACCGCCATCGCCGAAATCACCAGTACCAAGCGGTTCCAGAACGGCGGGTGCTTCTTGTCGTCAAGCTTGCGGCGCTGGTCCGGCGTCTTGTGCATCTTCGACAGCGGGCGCCACCATTTCAGGGCGAGCAGCACCAGGGCCGCGACCAGGAAACCGGCCACCGGCGAGAACACCAGGGACGCACCGATATCGACGGCTTTCTGCCAGTTAACACCGTCAGCCAGCGGAATGTCGTTGATCAGGGCATTCGCCAGGCCAACACCGAGGATCGAGCCGATCAGCGTGTGAGAACTGGAGGCCGGGATACCGAAGTACCAGGTGCCCAGGTTCCAGGTGATCGCCGCTGCCAACAATGAGAAGACCATAGCCAAACCATGGCCGGTGTTCACATTGATCAGCAACTCAACCGGCAGCAAATGCACGATGGCGTAGGCGACACCGACACCACCGAGCAACACGCCGAGGAAGTTGAACACCCCGGAGAAGAACACGGCCAGGTGCGGCGGCATGGCTTTGGTATAGATGACTGTGGCCACCGCGTTAGCGGTGTCATGAAAGCCATTGATGAACTCGAAGGCGAGGACAAAGGCCAGGGCGAGCAACAGGCTCACTAGAACCCACGCATCCAGTCCGCTGAATAAATCGATCATGAAGGTTTTCTGACCCGGTCGTAAGGGGGCGCGATTATGCCAGAAAACCTCGGTAATCGATGCACTAGCTGCTCATCGGTAACAATCTTCACTGAAAAAAACGTGACAAGAGGACCGCATCCCAAGGTTTTCGGGGGTTTGGCAAGTCTTTGATTTATAAAGCACAGCGCCAGGAAGGCGAGGTTTTATGACGCAATTGTGACGTTTGAAACATTTGTACGAAATTTCGCTTGGGGCGGTAGGGTGTTTAAAGAACCCTGCTGGCAACGCGCCAGCAGTGGTTGCAAAACCGCATGCCGAACCCGCGTGTTGAGGATTAGTCGGTCTTGAGTTCCTGCTCGATTTTTTGGATTTCCTGGGCAAAGGCCTGGTCGAGCAAGCTGGCTCGCTTGCGCCAAGGCTTGCGCTCGGGCTCTGGCTGAGCGGCGTAGGTGGTGACTTCCCCGCCGTAAACGTCCTTGTAACGTTGCTCCTGGCGCTCAAGTTCCGCGCGCAGTTCGTCTTTCGTCACAGTATTACCTAATTCAGTTGAGTGTATTTGATGTGCAGCGTCATGCCTGAAAGTCGCCCTCGGGGCATTTCAAGTTGAACGCTGTAGCCGTTCAAGTTTGGAAGCAGGGCCAAAAGGTCATGTCGTTTAATCGAATGCTTGTGACTGACATGCCGGCCGTTTGCACGTCTGGCGAGCTCCACTCCCGATAATCATACCGGGCTGACCTCTACACACGCTGCATTATAGCGGCGCATTTGAATAACACTATCATGATTAACTTAAAAAACGTCAATCTCGCGTGAGGGTTTTGTTACATACAGAAGCAAGTAGTTACGCAGAACGCCGGCACAAGTTCCGTCGACATTCTAAATGTGCGCGTGAGTGCATAAAGTTTATAGCGCCATCAGGCAATTCTAAAACTTGGCTGTGGGCGGTAAATTGCGATAATCGACTGATCGTCCGATAATCGCCCAATGTCGCAGGCCCGCGCCTTGTACATCCCGACCTGCGCGGCTTGTAATAGCGGCCAACCCTCCCGGCGGTTGAAAACAAGAGAAAGGAACCCCTGAATGAACGATCAATTGCGCAACTCCTTCGCGTCAGTAGCGCCGCCGATCGTGGCGTCACCGGCCAAGCGCATCCAGGCGTTTACCGGTGACCCGGACTTCATGACTTCTCTGGCGCGTGGCCTGGCCGTGGTGCAGGCGTTCCAGGAACGCAAGCGGCACCTGACCATCGCGCAGATCAGCCACCGCACCGAAATCCCCCGCGCCGCCGTGCGACGTTGCCTGCATACCTTGATCAAACTCGGCTACGCAACCACCGACGGGCGCACCTATTCGTTGTTGCCCAAGGTGCTGACGCTGGGGCACGCCTATTTATCGTCCACGCCATTGGCCGTATCGGCCCAGCCGTATCTGGACCGCATGAGTGAGCAGCTGCACGAAGCCTGCAACATGGCGACCCTGGAGGGCGATGACATCTTGTATATCGCCCGTTCAGCCACCACCCAGCGCCTGATTTCGGTGGACTTGTCGGTAGGCGGGCGGTTACCGGCGTATTGCACGTCCATGGGCCGTATCCTGCTGGCGGCGCTGGATGACGCCTCGCTGCAGGACTACCTTGACCACGCCGACCTGCCGACCAAAACCAGCCGCACGTTGACCACGCCCCAAGCGCTGTTCGAGTGCCTGCAACAAGTGCGTCAGCAGGGCTGGTGCGTGGTCGATCAGGAACTCGAACAAGGCCTGCGTTCCATCGCGGTGCCGGTGTACGACGCCTCCGGCCAAGTGCTCGCCGCGCTCAACGTCAGCACTCACGCCGCCAGGGTCAGCCGCAGCGAATTGGAGCAACGTTTCCTGCCGAGCATGCTCAGTGCCAGCCGCGAGCTGAGTGCGCAACTGTTTGCCTAAGCTGTTCGGTGACCGCACAGATCCACGCGTGATCAATTGACGATGTTCCGCCTGGCTTATTAAGGTGCGGCAGCGCTATCAGCGTTGCCCCAATAATAATGACGACTTCAAGTCGTTGGCCCGCCCATCGGTGTGGAAATAACAATAATGAGTCAGCCCTCTGTCGGTACTAACCTGGACGTACAGTCCTTTATCAATGCCCAGCCGCTGTCACGCTACCAGTGGCGCGTGGTGATCCTGTGTTTCCTGATCGTTTTTCTCGATGGCCTCGACACCGCTGCCATGGGCTTTATCGCGCCCGCGCTGTCGCAGGATTGGGGCATCGATCGCGCCAGCCTCGGCCCGGTGATGAGCGCCGCGTTGATCGGCATGGTTTTCGGCGCACTCGGCTCTGGCCCGCTGGCCGACCGGTTCGGTCGCAAAGTGGTGTTGGTGGGCGCGGTGCTGGTGTTTGGTGCCTTCAGCCTGGCGTCGGCCTACAGCGCTAATGTTGACCAGTTGCTGGTGTTGCGCTTCCTCACCGGGCTGGGCCTGGGCGCCGGTATGCCCAACGCCACCACGCTGCTGTCCGAATACACCCCCGAGCGCCACAAGTCGTTGCTGGTGACCAGCATGTTCTGCGGCTTCAACCTGGGCATGGCCGGTGGCGGGTTTATCTCGGCCAAGCTGATCCCGGCGTTCGGCTGGCATAGCTTGCTGCTGATCGGCGGCATTCTGCCGTTGATGCTGGCGGTGGTATTGCTGGTGTGGTTGCCGGAGTCGGCGCGTTACTTGGTGGTGCGCAATCGTGGCACCGACAAAGTGCGCAAGGCGCTGTCGCCCATCGAGCCCGTCAGCGTTGCCCAAGCCAGCAGTTTCAGCGTGCCCGAGCAAACAACCGTCAAGGCGCGCAACGTGTTCGCAGTGATTTTCTCCGGCACCTACAGCGCCGGCACCTTGTTGTTGTGGCTCACCTATTTCATGGGCCTGGTGATTGTTTACCTGCTGACCAGTTGGCTGCCGACCCTGATGCGTGACAGCGGTGCGAGCATGCAGCAGGCCGCGTTTATCGGCGCATTGTTCCAGTTGGGCGGCGTGTTAAGTGCCGTCGGCGTGGGCTGGGCCATGGACCGCTTCAATCCGCACAAGGTCATCGGCACTTTTTACCTGTTGGCCGGGGTATTTGCCTACGCGGTCGGGCAGAGCCTGGGCAACATCACCGTGCTCGCGACGCTGGTGCTGATCGCCGGCATGTGCGTCAACGGTGCGCAGTCGGCGATGCCGTCCCTTGCTGCGCGTTTTTACCCGACCCAGGGCCGCGCCACTGGCGTGTCGTGGATGCTCGGCATCGGCCGCTTCGGCGCCATCCTCGGTGCCTGGATGGGCGCGACCTTGCTTGGCCTCGGCTGGAACTTTGAACAGGTGCTGACCGCGCTGGTGGTGCCGGCAGCGCTGGCCACCGCAGCGGTTGTGATCAAAGGCATGGTCAGCCACGCCGACGCCACCTGAGGGCTGGTGCGGGAGAGGGCTTGCTCCCTCGCGCATTTAAACCAGATTCGCACCGAGGATTATCCGTTCGATAATCGAACGCTGAGTCGATTATCGGATTGTTTGGCCCATTTGCCCGGCTTAACCTTGGTTCACTTCGGCGCCACCTCAGCGCCTTTTTCGATCCACACCGGGAGCCCGAACCCCATGGCTGAAATTCTTGCGCTGCGTGACGCGGTGAAGCAATTGGTGAACGACGGCGATACCGTCGCACTCGAAGGCTTCACCCATTTGATCCCTACGGCAGCGGGTCATGAAATCATTCGTCAGGGCAAGAAAGACCTGACGCTGGTGCGTATGACGCCTGACCTGATCTACGACCAGTTGATCGGTGCCGGGTGCGCCCGCAAGCTGATTTTCTCGTGGGGCGGCAACCCCGGCGTCGGCTCCTTGCATCGCCTGCGCGACGCGGTCGAGAAGCAATGGCCGCAGCCGCTGGAAATCGAAGAACACAGCCACGCCGACCTTGCCAATGCCTACGTCGCTGGCGCTTCGGGCCTGCCATTCGCGGTGCTGCGGGCCTACGCAGGCTCCGACCTGCCGAAGGTCAACCCGCTGATCAAAACCGTGACCTGCCCGTTCACCGGCGAAGTGCTCGCGGCGGTGCCCTCGGTGCGCCCGGACATCAGCGTGATCCACGCGCAAAAGGCCGACCGCAAGGGCAACGTGTTGCTCTGGGGCATTCTGGGGGTGCAGAAGGAAGCGGCATTGGCCGCCAAGCGTTGCATCGTCACCGTCGAAGAAATCGTCGACGACCTCAACGCGCCGATGAACAGTTGCGTGCTGCCGACGTGGGCCTTGACTGCGGTGTGCCATGTGCCCGGCGGCGCGCACCCGTCCTACGCACACGGTTACAACGAGCGCGATAACCGCTTCTACCAGGCGTGGGACCCGATCGCTCGTGACCGTGAGACCTTTACCGCCTGGATCGACGAGTACATCCACGGCACCGCCGACTTCAGTGAATTCCAGGCCAAGCTGGCCACCGCGCAGGAGGCCCAGTAATGGCTTACTCGACCAATGAAATGATGACCGTGGCCGCCGCGCGCCGCCTCAAAAACGGCGCGGTGTGCTTCGTCGGCATCGGCCTGCCGTCCAAAGCCGCCAACCTCGCGCGCCTGACCTCGTCGCCGGACGTGGTGCTGATCTACGAGTCTGGCCCGATTGGCGCCAAGCCCTCGGTGCTGCCGCTGTCCATCGGCGACGGCGAATTGGCGGAAACCGCCGACACCGTCGTGCCCACCGGCGAGATTTTTCGCTACTGGCTGCAAGGCGGGCGCATCGATGTGGGGTTTCTCGGCGCCGCTCAAGTCGACCGTTTCGGCAATATCAACACCACCGTGGTCGGCGATTATCACCAGCCTAAAGTGCGCTTGCCGGGTGCTGGCGGCGCACCGGAGATCGCCGGTTCCGCCAAGAGCGTGCTGATTATTCTCAAGCAATCGTCGCGCTCGTTTGTCGACAAGCTGGATTTCATCACCTCCGTCGGCCACGGCGAAGGCGGCGATTCACGCAAACGCCTGGGCCTGCCGGGTGCAGGTCCCGTAGGGATTATTACCGACCTGTGCATCATGGAGCCGGAAGAGGGCACTCATGAGTTCGTCGTCACCGCGCTGCACCCAGGCGTCACACGCGAGCAAGTGGTGGCGGCCACCGGTTGGGCGATTCGTTTTGCCGAGCAACTGACCACCACGGCCGAGCCCACCGACATCGAACTGACGGCCCTGCGTGATCTTGAAGCACGCACTGCCGCCGCCCATGGCCAAGCCCCCGGAGAAGCCTGATGCGCGAGGTATTTATCTGTGATGCGATTCGCACGCCCATCGGCCGCTTTGGCGGTGGCCTCTGCAGCGTGCGCGCCGATGACTTGGCGGCCCTGCCGATCAAGGCATTGATCGAGCGCAACCCCTCGGTGGATTGGCGCGCAGTCGACGAAGTGTTCCTCGGCTGCGCCAACCAGGCCGGTGAAGACAACCGCAACGTCGCACGCATGGCGCTGTTGCTCGCCGGCCTGCCGGAAAGCGTGCCGGGTGTGACCCTCAACCGTTTGTGCGCTTCGGGCATGGACGCCATCGGCACTGCGTTTCGCGCCATCGCCAGCGGCGAAATGGAGCTGGCGATTGCCGGTGGCGTCGAGTCGATGTCCCGCGCGCCGTTCGTTATGGGCAAAGCCGACGCGGCGTTTTCACGCAACATGAAGCTGGAAGACACCACCATCGGCTGGCGTTTTATCAACCCGTTGATGAAGGCCCAATACGGTGTGGACGCCATGCCGCAAACCGCCGATAACGTCGCCGATGACTTCAAGGTATCGCGCGCCGACCAGGACGCTTTTGCCCTGCGCAGCCAGCAACGCACCGCCGCTGCGCAAGCCGCCGGGTTCTTCGCCGAAGAGATCGTGCCGGTACGGGTGGCGCATAAAAAAGGCGAAACCCTGGTCGATCAGGATGAGCACCCAAGAGACACCACACTGGAGGCCCTGAGCAAACTCAAACCGGTGAACGGCTCGGACAAAACGGTGACCGCCGGCAATGCCTCCGGTGTGAACGACGGCGCGGCGGCGCTGATTCTGGCGTCTGCCGACGCGGTAAAAAAACATGGCCTGACCGCCCGCGCCCGCGTGTTGGGCATGGCCAGCGCCGCTGTCGCACCGCGGGTAATGGGGATTGGCCCGGTGCCGGCGGTACGCAAATTGGTGGAGCGTCTGGGCTTGGCGATCAGTGACTTTGATGTGATCGAACTCAACGAAGCATTCGCCAGCCAAGGCCTGGCGGTGCTGCGCGAGCTGGGCATCGCCGATGATGCGCCGCAGGTCAACCCGAACGGCGGTGCTATCGCCCTTGGCCATCCGTTGGGCATGAGCGGCGCGCGGCTGGTGTTGACAGCTCTGCATCAGTTGGAAAAAACCGGCGGCCGCAAAGGCCTGGCGACGATGTGTGTGGGCGTCGGCCAAGGCTTGGCCTTGGCGATTGAACGGATCTAACAAGAGAGGATTGCTGCATGAGTGACAAGCCCGGATACCGGCGCCCGCAAGCGGGCACTCAACCTGATTACCTGCACCCGGCCTACCAGTCGACGAACCTGCGTTCGCCCTCCCAGCCGTTGGTGTTTCTGCCGCATTCGTTGTCGGAAATCACCGGCCCGAGCATCGGCGCCGAGCGGATTGCCGATAAAGACAACGACCTGACGGCCCAGCACGAAGGCGAGCCGCAGGGCGAGCGCATCATCATTCATGGTCGTGTGCTGGATGAAAACGGCCTGCCGCTGCCGGGTATTCTGGTGGAGATCTGGCAAGCCAACGCCGCCGGTCGCTACAACCACCAGCGCGACCTGCACGATGCGCCGCTGGACCCGAACTTTACCGGCACCGGCCGCACCGTCACCGACGCCGACGGTTGGTATCAATTCCAGACCATCAAGCCCGGCGCCTACCCGTGGGGCAACCACCACAACGCGTGGCGCCCGGCGCATATCCATTTTTCGCTGTTCGGCCCGAGTGTGCTGACGCGCTTGGTCACGCAGATGTATTTTCCCGGCGATCCGCTGCTGGAGTACGACCCGATCTACAACTGCGTACCGGACACCTCGGCCAAGCAGCGCCTGATCGCGCGTTTCGACCTGGAAAAAACCATTCCTTCCTATGCCCTCGGCTACCGCTGGGACATCGTCCTGCGCGGCCGCGACGCCACGCCGATGGAGAAATGAGATGACCCTTAATGCGACCACGTCCCACACCGTTGGGCCGTATTACCACATCGGCCTGACTTGGCTGAACCGCGAAGACCTGACCGTACCGGCGACTCTTGGTGAGCGCGTGGCGATCAGCGGGCAAGTGCGCGACGGCAACGGTGATGTCGTCAACGACGCGATGCTCGAAGTCTGGCAGGCGAATGCCGCCGGCAAGTACGACCACCCTGAAGACGAGCAAGACAAAGCCTGCGACCCGAACTTCGAAGGCTTCGGCCGGGTGCCGGTGGACGCCGAAGGGCGTTTTCGCTTTACCACGATCAAGCCGGGCAGCGTGCCGGGGTTGAAAGGCACGACCCAGGCGCCGCACCTGGTGGTGTTGGTGTTTGCCCGTGGGCTGGTGAAACACTTGCTGACGCGGATTTATTTCGACGGTGAGGCGTTGAATGGTGATGACCCATTGCTGGCGTGTGTACCGGCAGCGCGGCGCAGCACCTTGATTGCCCGGCAGGATGCGGCAGGTGTGCACCAGTGGGATGTGGTGTTGCAGGGCACAGACAAGGAGACCGTGTTTTTCGACTATTGAGTTGGTTTGAGATCGCATCGGGAGCAAGCCCCCTCCCACATTTGAATGCATTCCCAGCTCCACATGCAGGAAGGCCTGGTGAATGTGAGCAGGTCAAAATGTGGGAGGGGGCTTGCTCCCGATGAGGCCCTCTCAGGCAACCCATAGCCAAAAGTCTGCTTGCGGAACGTGGTTGTTGCAAAGTATGTCTAGGCTATAACCGTTCCCTCAGAGTAAAAAAAATGACAACAACAACCAGTCACTACACCGGAGAAGAGCGCCGAAAACGAATTTTTGCGATTGTCGGTGCGTCCTCCGGCAACCTCGTCGAATGGTTCGACTTCTACGTCTACGCGTTCTGCGCGATTTACTTCGCCCCGGCATTTTTTCCGTCGGACAACCCTACGGTGCAACTGCTCAACACCGCCGGTGTGTTCGCCGCCGGTTTCTTGATGCGGCCTATCGGCGGCTGGCTGTTTGGCCGGGTGGCCGACAAGCACGGGCGCAAAAACTCGATGATGATCTCGGTGCTGATGATGTGCGCCGGGTCCCTGGTCATCGCCTTTTTGCCGACCTACAAAGACATTGGCGCCTGGGCACCGGCCTTGCTGCTGGCCGCGCGCTTGTTCCAGGGCCTGTCGGTGGGCGGCGAATACGGCACCACCGCCACCTACATGAGCGAAGTCGCGCTCAAGGGCCAGCGCGGCTTCTTCGCCTCGTTCCAATACGTCACCCTGATCGGCGGCCAGTTGCTGGCGGTGCTGGTGGTCGTGATCCTGCAACAGTTTCTCAGCGAAGACGAACTGCGCGCCTGGGGCTGGCGGATTCCGTTCGTGATCGGTGCGATTGCGGCGGTGATCTCGCTGTTGCTGCGCCGTACCCTGAAGGAAACCACCAGCAAGGAAACGCGCCAGGACAAGGACGCCGGCAGCATTGCCGCGCTGTTCCGTGACCACAAGACAGCGTTCATCACTGTGCTCGGCTACACCGCCGGTGGCTCGCTGATTTTTTACACGTTTACCACCTACATGCAGAAATACCTGGTGAACACCGCCGGGATGCACGCCAAGACCGCCAGCTACATCATGACCGGCGCGCTATTCCTCTACATGTGCATGCAACCGCTGTTCGGCATGCTGGCGGACAAGATCGGCCGACGTAACTCGATGCTGTGGTTCGGCGCGCTGGGCACCCTGTGCACGGTGCCGATTTTGCTCAGCCTGAAAACCGTCAGCAGCCCGTTCCTGGCCTTTGTGCTGATCACCCTGGCCTTGGCCATCGTCAGTTTCTACACCTCGATCAGCGGCTTGGTGAAGGCGGAAATGTTCCCGCCGCAAGTGCGCGCACTCGGTGTGGGCCTGGCGTACGCGGTGGCCAATGCGATTTTTGGCGGCTCGGCGGAATACGTGGCGTTGGGCCTTAAATCCCTGGGCATGGAAAACACCTTTTACTGGTACGTCACGGCGATGATGGCGGTGGCGTTCCTGTTCAGTTTGCGCCTGCCCAAGCAGGCGGCTTATTTGCACCACGATCTGTAAGGGATGAGTTATGACGCTGCGCACGAGCAATCAGCTGTTCGACGCTTACTTCACGGCTGACAGCATGGCCGAAGTGTTCTGCGACCAAGGGCGCCTGCAGGGCATGCTGGATTTCGAGGCCGCGCTGGCACGCGCCGAGGCCAAAGTCGGATTGATCCCGCAGGCCGCCGTCGCACCGATCGCCCAAGCCTGCCTTGCGTCTTTGTACGACGTGGATGCGCTTGGCGAGGCGATTGCCACGGCCGGCAACTCGGCGATTCCACTGGTGAAGGCGCTCGGCAAGCTGATTGCCAGTGAAGACGTCGACGCCGAGCGCTACGTGCATGTGGGCGCCACCAGCCAGGATGTGATGGACACTGGCCTTGTTCTGCAACTGCGGCGCGCGATTGAGCTGATCGACACTGACCTGGCGCAATTGGGCGACGTACTTGCGGCGCAGGCCCAGCGTTATGCGAGCGTGCCACTGGCTGGTCGCACGTGGTTGCAGCACGCCACGCCGGTGACCTTGGGGATGAAAATCGCCGGTTGGCTGGGGGCCGTGACGCGCAGCCGCCAGCGCCTGGCCGAGTTGAAGCCACGCGTGCTGGTCGTGCAATTTGGCGGTGCGTCCGGAACCCTCGCAGCGCTCGGCGAACAGGCGATGCCGGTGGCTGAGGCGCTGGCGGCGGAGCTGCAACTGGGCATGCCCGAGCAACCCTGGCACACCCAGCGTGATCGGTTGGTGGAGTTCGCCAGCGTGCTTGGCTTGATCGCCGGCAGCCTGGGCAAAGTCGGCCGCGATATAAGCCTGCTGATGCAGACCGAAGCGGCGGAAGTCTTTGAGCCGTCAGCACCGGGCAAAGGCGGTTCCTCGACCATGCCGCACAAACGCAACCCGGTGGGCGCCGCCGTGTTGATCAGCGCCGCCACGCGCGTGCCGGGCCTGGTCGCCACGATGTTCAGCGCCATGCCCCAGGAGCACGAGCGCAGCCTGGGCCTGTGGCATGCCGAATGGGAAACCCTGCCGCAGATTTGCCGGCTGGTGTCCGGCGCCTTGCACCAGGCGTTGCTGGTGAGTGAAGGCCTGGAAGTCGACCCCGAGCGCATGGCACACAACCTTGATTTGACCCAAGGCCTGGTGCTGGCCGAAGCCGTCAGCATCGTGCTTGCCCAACGCCTGGGCCGCGAAACCGCGCACCATCTGTTGGAACAGTGCTGCAAGCGTGCGGTCGCAGAAGGGCGGCATCTGCGCGCGGTACTGGCGGACGAACCGCAGGTGTGTGCCGAGCTGTCGCCGGCTGAACTGGACCGCCTGCTGGACCCGGCCCACTATTTGGGCCAGGCGCGTACGTGGGTCACTCGCGCGGTGGCCGAACACTTTGCATTGACCGCCTGACTGCCTGACGCCAAAAGGAGACCGCTGTGGCATTTATACAACTCGCCGAGGGCGAACTGCACTACCAACTGAATGGGCCTGTGGATGCGCCAGTGTTGGTGCTGTCCAACTCGTTGGGCACTGACTTGCATATGTGGGACATCCAGATCCCGGCCTTCACCGAGCATTTTCGCGTGCTGCGGTTCGACACCCGTGGCCACGGCAAATCCTTGGTGACCGACGGGCCGTACAGCATTGAGCAACTCGGGTATGACGTGATCGCGCTGCTGGATGCCTTGGGCATTCAGCGTGCGCATTTTTGCGGGCTGTCCATGGGCGGCTTGATCGGCCAATGGCTGGGCATCAACGCGGGTGAGCGCCTGCACCGGCTGGTGATCTGCAACAGCGCTGCCAAAATCGGCACGCCCGAGGTCTGGAACCCGCGCATTGAAACGGTTCTGCGCGACGGCGCGGCCGCCATGGTCGCACTGCGCGATGCGTCGATTGCGCGCTGGTTCACCGCCGATTTCGCTGCGGCGAATCCGCATCAGGCCAAGCAGATTACCGACATGCTCGCGGCCACAAATCCCCAAGGCTATGCGGCCAACTGCGCAGCGGTACGCGACGCGGATTTCCGCGAGCAATTGTCATCGATCAAAGCGCCGACCCTGGTGATCGCCGGCAGTGAAGACGCGGTCACGCCGCCCTCCGGTAGCCACCTTATTCAGGCTCAAGTGCAGGGCGCCGAGTACGCTGAGTTTTATGCGGCGCACTTGTCGAGCGTCCAGGCCGGCGCTGCGTTCAGCCAGCGCGTGCTGGAGTTTTTGCTGGCGCGTTGACCCGCCTGAACCTGTGGCGAGGGGCTTGCTCGCCACAAGGTTGTTCCGGTTTTTTTGTTGCCCGGTTTGTTAAGGAGTTTTTGTGGACGAGAAACAACGTTATGCCGACGGCCTGCAAGTGCGCCGCGAAGTGCTGGGCGACGCGCATGTCGACCGCAGCCTGAATGCCCTGACCGAGTTCAATAGCGAGTTTCAGGAAATGATCACCCGCCACGCCTGGGGTGACATCTGGACCCGCCCCGGCCTGCCTCGGCATACCCGCAGCCTGATCACCATCGCCATGCTGATCGGGATGAACCGCAGCGAAGAACTCAAGCTGCACCTGCGTGCGGCCGCCAGCAATGGCGTAACCCGCGCCGAGATCAAGGAAGTGCTGATGCAAAGCGCGATTTACTGCGGGATTCCGGCGGCGAACGCGACGTTTCACCTCGCCGAGTCAGTGTGGGACGAGCTGGGTGTTGAGTCCCGCGAATAGGGCTTAGCGCGAGTCGGCATCCCACACCCAGTTCCACACACCCGGCAGATGCACCGGTTCATTCACATCCTTCACCGTGCGCGCCAGCGCCGCGCGCTCCAGTGCGGCGTGGTCGGTGTAGAACGGTTCGGTGGCGGTTTTGATGCCGTTGATGCGGGCGCTGTCCATCAGGATTTGCAGGTATTCCTGTAAATGCCGCGCGGTGTAGCGGTTGATGTCGTGGAAGGTCACCACCACCGGTATCACGCCATCCACCGTCGGCAACTCGCCCAGCGCGATGTGCTCGCGGACCACCGACAGTTGCCGATACAAATTGGCGCGGCGCCGCGGGCTGCCGTTGAAACCCCAGATTTTGCCGTCATTCGCACTCAGGTCGGTGAGCAGCACCTGCATGCCGTGGCGCTGGTAAGCGGCGAAGGTGCGCTTGTCGTAGTTCCAGAAGGGTGGGCGCACCAGCACAGGCGAGGTGCCGGTGATCGCGGCAATATGCGCTGCACCCACGGTGAGCGTGCGTTCCAGCTCGGCGTCATTCAGCCAGCGGTGGTTGGTGTGAAACGCCGTGGCGGTGTGGAAGGCGAGGATATGGCCAGCGGCGTATTCACGCTGCAGGGTCTTTTGGCCGCGAGGGCTGCCGCCGGAACGCGAGCCTTCAGTCTGCACGAAGAACACCGCCTTGATGCCCGGCAATACCGGGTTGTGCGCCAGGTCGGCGACCACCGAACGTGTTGGGTTGTTGTAGCCTGACGCGCTGGGACCGTCATCGAAGGTCAATAGAAACCGGATCGGTGCTTGGGCCTGCAGGCGTTGTTCGGTCTGCGCTGTCAGGGCGATGGGCGCGCCGATGCAGCCGCTGAGCAGGATCGACAGAATGACAATGAGGTAGTTCATGGCGGCCTGGGCTAAGAAAGGTTGATCCGCGTCGATGAGCTCCCTGCGCCGACCGAAAGGCGCGAGAACAATACAGCATGATCGTGCCCGCCTTCACGGCTAAAGCGTGCCGATAGTCTTAAAGGCGCAGGTTTAGGTTTGTTTCTGGGCTTTATCTGAGACCGAACGCGTTCAACTGTGGCAGCGGGCGTGCTCGCGATGCGGGCACCTTGGCCCATCAGGCACACCGGGTTGATGCCATCGCGAGCAAGCCCGCTGCCACAAAAGCGCTGTTGATCTGGCCGTTTACAGCAGGCTGACGGGGTAGCTGACGATCAAGCGGTTTTCATCGAATTCATTGTTGCTGTAGTCGCGGCGCATGCTCGAATTGCGCAAGCGCACGGTTAAATTCTTCAGCGCGCCGCTCTGCACCGTGTAGCCCAATTCACTCTCGCGGCCCCATTCCTTGCCGTCGGTGACGGTGCCCGTGTGCACGTTGCTGCCGCTGATATAGCGGTTCATCAGCGTCAGGCCGGGGACGCCGAGGGCGGCGAAGTTGTAGTCGTGGCGCACTTGCCAGGATTTTTCCTCGGCGTTGTCGTAGCTGGAATTGTAACTGTCGTTGGCCAAGGTGCCGCCGCTGGTGCCGTTAACGCGCATCCACGCGCTGTTGCCGGTGAGCTTTTGCAGGCCGACATAGAAGGTGTTGCCGCCGTACTTGGCGGAAAACAGGCCGGACCAGGTCTTGTTGTCCAGGCTGCCGGCGCGGGCGCTGCCGTCGTCCGTGCCGTAAAAGAACCCGAGGTTGGCGCCCAAGGTCCAGTCGCCCACGGGCTGGCTGTGGATCAGGTTGACGAACTGCTGGCGGTAGATGTCCTTGAGCTGGGCATTCCACAAGCCGATTTGGGTGCGCTTGTCGTTGAACGCGTATTCGCCACCCTGGAAGTTAAAGCGGTCGGAGGTAAACGCGGGTTTACCGAACATCGACAGCTCGTTCATGCTGCTGTCGTCGCGTGGGCTGTTGGCGCGAAACTGACCGCCATAAAGGGTCAGGCCGGCAATTTCCCTGGAGGTGATTTGCCCGCCGCGCAGGGTTTGCGGCAAGGAGCGGCCATCGTCCGAACGCAGAATGGGCAGCACCGGCATCCATTCGCCGACCTTGACGTCGGTCTTGGACATACGCGCCTTGAACGCCACGCCCAAGCGCCCGAATTCATCGGCAGGGCGACCGTCGTGGTCCAGCGGCAGTAACTGTGTACCGCCCGTGCCGCGCCCGCCATCGAGCTTCAACGAATACAGGCCCAGCACATCCACACCGAACCCTAGCGTGCCCTGAGTGAAACCGGACTTGGCATCCAGGATGAAACTTTGCGTCCACTCCTGCGCGCCGCCCTGGGCCTTGGTCGGGTTGGTGTAATTGCGGTTGAAGAAGAAATTGCGCAGGTTGAGAGTGGCGCTGGCGTCTTCAAGAAAGCCGTGTTCTTCGGCAATGACGGGCAAGGCAAAACTGGCGACGGCGGTGGCCAGCAACAGTTGGCGCGGGTGCAAGGTGTTCATGGCGTTGAACCTATTGTTATTGGGGTTATGCAGGTGCGGGCCATGGTGCGCGGCGCTGCAGGCGCGATGAAAGTGGGGCAGGGCGGGTTGTGGGCGATGATCGAACGAATTTGTGCTGCGCTCGGCCCAACAGCTTCAGGTGTTCCGGTAATCAGCGCGCATAAAAAAACCGCTTCCGGTGAGGGAAGCGGTTTGTTTTACAGCGCTACGATCAGAACAACTTCAGCGGCGGAGCCTGTTCTTTCAACGGCTCGTGCTGCGTGGTCTGCTCGTTCCAGCCACCGCCGAGGGCCTTGTACAGGTTGACCTCTGCGGTCAACTGCGCCAGACGGTCGGTGATCAGCGATTGCTGGGCACTGAACAGTTGGCGCTGGGCGTCGAGGAACGTCAGGTTGCTGTCGACACCAATGCGGTAGCGGCGCTCGGCCAGGCGGTAGTAATCCTGGTTGGCTGCGACGAAGCCGCGCTGGGCGTCCAACTGCTGCTTGTAGGTTTCACGCGCGGCGAGGCCGTCGGAAACTTCCTGGAAGCCGGTCTGGATCGCCTTCTCGTAGTTCGCCACGTTGATCTCTTTCTGGATCTTCGAGTAGTCCAGGCTTGCGCGCAGGCTACCGGCATTGAAGATCGGGATGTTGATCTGCGGAGCAAACGACCAGGTACCCGAACCGCCTTTGAACAGGCCGCCCAAGTTTGGGCTGGCAGTACCGGCGCTGGCAGTCAGGCTGATGCTCGGGAAGAACGCTGCACGCGCAGCGCCGATATTGGCGTTGGCGGCTTTGAGGTTGTACTCGGCCTGCACAATGTCGGGACGACGTTGCAGCAGGTCCGAAGGCAACCCGGCAGGGACTTCGCTGAGCAGGTCATCGGCCAGCGGCTTGCTGGCGATATTCGCCGGCAGGCCGGTACCCAGCAGCAGCGTCAGGCTGTTTTCGTCCTGCGCCACCTGGCGCGTATAACGCGCCAGTGCCACGCGGGCGTTTTCTACCGAGGTACGCGCCTGGCTGAGGTCGAGGGCCGAGGCCACGCCGACTTCGTTGCTGCGCGAGGTCAGTTTGAAGCTCTGCTCGTAGGCGCCCAAGGTGTCTTGGGTCAGCTTGAGCAGTTCCTTGTCGGCCTGCCAGGTCAGGTAGGCGTTGGCCACACTGGCCACCAGGCTGATCTGGGTGCTGCGACGCGCTTCTTCAGTGGCGAAGTACTTTTGCAGCGCTTCTTCACTCAGGCTGCGCACGCGGCCGAACAGGTCCAGCTCGTACGAGCTGATCCCCAAACCGGCCGAATATTGGCTACCGATAGTTGCTTCGCCGGTCTGCGACAGCCTGGCCGGGGTGCGCGAACGGGTGCCGCTGCCGGTGGCCGAGACTGCCGGGAACAGGTCGGCGCGCTGGATCTGGTACTGCGCCGCGTAAGCGTCGATGTTCAAGGCCGCAACACGCAGGTCACGGTTGTTCACCAGTGCGGTCTGGATCAGCTGTTGCAGGGCAGGGTCATGGAAAAACTGCTTCCAGCCCTGTTCGGCAGCGGCCTGGCCCGGCGCCTGGGCCGACGAATACGCCGGCCCCTGCGGGAACTGGGCAGCCACCGGCGCCTCGGGGCGCTGATAGTCAGGTATCAGCGAGCAGCCACTGAGCACGAAGGCGGTGACGGCTAGGGAAAGTAGCGACTTGCTCATTGGCCAGCCTCTTTAGGAGTTTCAGTAGTCACCGTCTTTTTACGCGCGCCAATCGACGACACGGTTGCGAAGAACAGTGGCACCCAGAAGATCGCCAGGACGGTGGCGGTGATCATACCGCCAATCACGCCAGTACCGATTGCGTGTTGGCTGCCTGAGCCGGCACCCGACGAGATCGCCAGTGGCAATACGCCGAGGATGAACGCCATGGAGGTCATGATGATCGGCCGCAAACGCATGCGGGACGCCTCGATGGCCGCCTCGACGACGCCTTTGCCTTGCTCATGCAGCTCCTTGGCGAACTCGACAATCAGAATGGCGTTTTTCGCCGCCAGGCCCACCGTCACCAACAAGCCCACCTGGAAGAACACGTCGTTGGACAGGCCACGCATGCTGGTAGCGATCAACGCACCGACAACCCCAAGTGGCACCACCAACACGACAGCGATCGGGATCGACCAGCTTTCGTACAGCGCTGCCAGGCAGAGGAACACCACCAACAGCGACAAGGCGTACAGCGCAGGCGCCTGAGAACCGGACAAACGTTCTTCGTACGACAGGCCCGTCCAGGCGTAACCGACACCCGCCGGCAATTGTTTGGCGAGACGTTCGACTTCGGCCATGGCGTCACCGGTACTGTAGCCCGGCGCCGGCGTACCGAGGATTTCCATCGCCGCTACACCGTTATACCGCGAGAGCTTGGGCGAGCCGAAGATCCACTTGCCGGAGGCGATGGCCGACAACGGCACCATCTTCCCGGAGTCGCTGCGCACGTACCATTTGTTCAGGTCTTCGGGCGACATGCGGCTGGCGGCTTCACCCTGTACGTAAACCTTCTTCACCCGACCACGGTCGATGAAGTCGTTGACGTAGCTGCCACCCAGGGCAATCGCCAGGGTCTGGTTGATGTTCGACAGCGTAATGCCCTGCGCACTGGCCTTTTCGTCATCGACGGTGAGCTCGTACTGCGGCTCATCGTTCACCCCGTTAGGGCGCACGCCGGCGAGGATTTTGCTCTGCGAGGCCATGCCGAGGAACTGGTTACGTGCTTCCATCAGCTTGTCATGGCCGACACCGCCCTGGTCTTGCAGGAACACGTCGAAACCGGTGGCGTTACCCAACTCCAGTACCGACGGCGGCACGATGGCAAACACCATGGCGTCCTTGAACGTCTGCATGAAGTAGCCTTGCGCACGCTTGGCAATCTCAAATACCGACGTCGAGGCGTCACGTTCATCCCACGACTTGAGCATCACGAATGCCAGGCCGGAACTCTGGCCACGGCCGGCGAAGTTAAAGCCGTTCACGGTAAACACCGATTTCACGCCCTTGCCTTCACCTGGCTCGCCTTCCTTGTCATTGAGCAGGTAGATACGCATGTCGTCGATGACTTTTTGCGTACGCTCAGCCGTCGAACCCACCGGCGTCTGCACCTGGGCAAAAATCACGCCCTGGTCTTCATCGGGCAGGAACGCCGCCGGGATCCGCATGAACAGCCAGATCATGCCGGCGAAGATCAGCAGGTACACCAAAAACGCCGGGATCTTGTGCTTGATCATGTTGCCCACGCCGCGCTCGTAGCTGAGTACGCCACGGTCGAAGGTGCGGTTGAACCAGCCGAAGAAACCACGCTTGGGTTGGCCGTGTTTTTCAGGGTCGATCGGCTTGAGCATGGTGGCGCACAAGGCCGGGGTGAAGATCAGCGCAACCAGTACCGACAGCGCCATGGCCGAAACGATGGTGATGGAGAACTGTTTGTAGATCACACCGGTGGAACCACCGAAGAATGCCATCGGCAGCAGTACCGCCGACAGTACCAGGGCAATACCCACCAGGGCGCCCTGAATCTGGCCCATGGATTTGACCGTCGCCTCTTTCGGCGACAGGTGTTCCTCAGCCATTACCCGTTCGACGTTTTCCACCACCACGATGGCATCGTCCACCAGCAAGCCGATGGCCAAAATCATGCCGAACATGGTCAGGGTGTTAATGGTGAAACCGAACGCGGCCAGAATCCCGAATGTACCCAGCAATACCACCGGAACGGTCATGGTGGTGATGATGGTGGCACGGAAGTTCTGCAGGAACAGGAACATCACCAGGAACACCAGCACGATCGCTTCGATCAGGGTGTGCACTACACCAGAGATCGATTCGGTGACCACCGGCGTGGTGTCATACGGCACTACTGCCTTCATGCCTGGCGGAAAGAACGGTTCCAGCGATTTCACGGTTTCGCGAATGGCTTTGGCGGTGTCCAGGGCGTTGGCACCGGAGGCCAGCTTGATCGCCATACCGGAAGCCGGGTTGCCGTTGAACTGCGCGCTGATGCTGTAGGTCTGGCCGCCCAGTTCAATACGCGCGACGTCTTTGAGGCGAACCTGCGAGCCGTCGGTATTGACCTTCATCAGGATGTTGCCGAACTGTTCGGCTGTTTGCAGGCGGGTCTTGCCGATGATGGTGGCGTTCAACTGCGTGCCGGGCAGGGCAGGCAAACCGCCCAATTGGCCGGTCGCTACCTGCACGTTCTGCGCGGAGATCGCCGAGCTCACATCAACGGGCGTCAGTTGGTAATTGTTCAGCTTGGCCGGGTCGAGCCAGATACGCATGGCGTACTGCGAACCGAAGACCTGGAAGTCACCTACACCCGCTGTCCGCGAGATCGGGTCCTGAATGTTCGACACGATGTAGTTGGACAGGTCGTCCTTGGTCATGCTGCCGTCTTCCGACACCAGACCAATCACCATCAGGAAGTTCTTCACCGACTTGGTCACGCGGATGCCCTGCTGCTGCACTTCTTGCGGCAGCAGCGGGGTCGCCAGGTTCAGCTTGTTCTGCACCTGAACCTGGGCGATGTCCGGGTTGGTACCCTGGTTGAACGTCACGGTGATGGTCATGCTGCCGTCGGAGTTACTGTCCGAGGAAACATAACGCAGGTTATCGATACCGTTGAGCTGTTGCTCGATCACCTGCACCACAGTGTCCTGCACGGTTTGTGCGGACGCGCCTGGGTAGGTCACCTGGATGTCGATGGCGGTTGGCGCAATGGCCGGGTATTGGTTGATCGGCAGCTTCAGGATCGAGAGTGCCCCGACCAGCATGATCACCAGGGCAATTACCCAGGCGAAAATGGGACGGTCGATAAAAAATTTCGACATGGGTTACTCCCCTTTGCCAGGAGCGGCAGCGGCAGCAGGAGCAGCGGTATCGGCAGGCTTGGCGTTCGCAGCATCCTTGACTGTGACCTGGGCGCCAGGCTTGACGTACTGCAAGCCTTCGGTGATCACACGGTCACCGGCGTTCAAGCCTTTTTCCACCAGCCAGTAGGCGCCGTAAGTACGGTTGGCCACCAGTTCACGCTGTTCTACCTTGTTGTCGGCGTTGACGATCAGCGCCGTGGGTGTGCCCTTGAGGTCGCGGGTCACGCCTTGTTGCGGCGCCAGGATCGCCTTGCTGTTCACACCGGCTTGCAACTGGGCGTGCACGAACATGCCCGGCAGCAGGGTGTGGTCAGGGTTGGGGAACACGGCGCGCAGGGTCACGGAGCCAGTGGTCTGGTCGACCGACACTTCAGAGAACTCCAGCTTGCCGTCCTGGCCGTAGTCCGTGCCGTCTTCCAGGGTCAGTTTGACCTTGGCTGCGTTGGCGCCGGCTTTCTCCAGTTGGCCGCTTGCCAGGTCACGGCGCAGTTTGAGCATTTCAGCCGAGGACTGCGTGACGTCGACGTAGATCGGGTCCAGTTGCTGGATCACCGCCATGGAATCGGTCTGGCCGTTGCTGACCAGCGCGCCTTCGGTGACCGACGAACGGCCAATACGCCCGGAAATCGGCGCGTACACCTTGGTGTAACGCACGTTGATTTGAGCAGTTTGAACGTTGGCTTCGGCGGTCATGCGGTTAGCGACGGCGGTGTCGTATTCCTGACGGCTCACGGCTTGCTCATCGACCAACTGCTTGTAGCGGTCGGTAATCGATTTGGTCTGGGTCAGCGTCGCTTGTGAGCTTTTCAGGGTCGCTTCATACACCGACGGGTCGATCTGATAAAGCTGCTGGCCTTCCTTCACATCGGCGCCTTCTTTGAACAGGCGCTTGAGAATGATGCCGTTGACCTGCGGCCGGACTTCCGCGATGCGGTAGGCGGTGGTGCGCCCCGGCAGCTCGGAGGTCAGGGTGAAGGCTTGCGGTTGAATGGTGACCACGCCGACCTGAGGGGTTTGGGCGGGCGGAGCCGCTTCTTCCTTTTTACATCCGCTGAGCAGCGATGCCAGGGCGACGGCAGTGACCAGAGCGGTAACAGCTGGCTTAAGTTGCATGAAGATCCTCGGGTCAGGCGCGCAGAGTGCGCACAAGAAGTGTGGAAGGGTAAAAAACAAGCCGTGAGTGGATAAGTAGCTTGCTACGCAATATACTTACGTTCATGGTTGTTTGTAAACTCTTGACAGGTTTTGCGCAATGTAGACAAAGCAATGCCCAAAGCCTCGATTTTAGTAAGTTCGGCGCCCATGACGGTGTCGTCCCACAATTATTCAGATGATGGTCCAGCACCATCCACAGTGTCCTGATTGAGGTTTTACTGCCATGGTTCGTCGTACCAAAGAGGAAGCTCAGGAAACGCGCAGCCAGATTCTCGACGCCGCCGAGCAGGCTTTTTATGACCGCGGGGTCGCGCGGACCACGCTGGCGGACATCGCCGCGTTGGCCGGTGTGACGCGCGGCGCTATTTATTGGCATTTCAGCAATAAGTCCGATTTGTTGCAGGCACTGCTCGACACGCTGCACGAACCCCTGGATGAATTGGCCCGGGCGAGTGAGAGCGAGGATGAAGTCGACCCGCTTGGCTGCATGCGTAAGCTGCTGATTCATTTGTTTCATCAAGTTGCTCTGGACCCGAAAACCCGGCGCATCAACGAGATTTTGTTTCATAAGTGCGAGTTCACCGATGAAATGTGTGACATGCGTCGCCAGCGCCAAACTCACAGCCTGGAATGCAACCTGCGTATCGGTCTGACATTGCGTAACGCGGTCCATCGCGGGCAACTTCCAGAAAATCTCGACCCAGCCCGTGCTGCGGTGTGCATGCACGCCTATATCAACGGGCTGATTGGCCAATGGCTGCTGGTACCCGAGAGTTTTCAACTGCATCAGGAGGCTGAACGCTGGGTGGACGCAGGGCTGGACATGCTGCGCCTGAGCCTTGGGCTGCGCAATTGAGACAAAATGCGTAATTGCGTCTATTTGTGTCAGCAGTAAAGACTAGACACAGTCGATGTTCCGTTCACCTGATGGATGGGGTGACTTTATACGGGCTGGCGGGCGGTTGATAGGTAGTCGCCTAAGTATTTTGTAGCAGTTTTGTTGCAGCGGTGTGAAGGAATGTTACTCAGGGCGTCTCTATCTAAAATAATGACGGAGACGAACCGCCAGATGTGCGCTGTGTGGGAAGCCTCCCAACTGAAAGTAGGCCAGGTCTGGTTGCCGTCTACTTTCGTTGAGATGAGCAGTTTAATGCTTCATTATCGGACCCTGCTTACTCAAAGGAAGGGATCCGACGCATGCTGGACGCAAACGCCACCCACATTGTTCTTAGCCTTGAGGGTGTTTCGGACGACCTGCAAGTCCTCGGGTTTGTAGGGCGCGAAGCCCTCAACCAGCCGTTCTGTTTCGACATCGAACTGGTCAGCTCGCGCCCCGACCTGAAACTTGAAGAGCTGCTGCACACGCCCGGCCACCTGACCTTCGGCGCAACCGGGGCAGGCATCATCCACGGCCTGGTCTACCGTATCGAGCAGGGCGATTCGGGTAAAACCCTGACCCGCTACAGCATCAGCCTGGTACCGCAACTCGCCTACTTGCAGCACAGCCAAGACCAGCGAATTTTCCAGCAACTGTCGGTGCCGAAGATCATCGCCCAGGTGTTGGAAGCGCACGGCATTTTGGCCGACGCTTACCGTTTCCAACTGGGCGCCACCTACCCGGACCGCGACTACTGCGTGCAGTACGAAGAATCCGACCTGCATTTCATCCAGCGCCTGTGTGAAGAGGAAGGTATTCACTTTCATTTCCAGCACAGCGCCAGCGGCCACCAACTGGTGTTCGGTGATGACCAAACGGTGTTCCGCAAACTGGCGCCGGTGAATTACCAGCAAGACTCCGGCATGGCCGCTGAAACGCCCGTGGTCAAACGCTTCAGCCTGCGCCTGGAAACCCGTACCAGCCAGGTCAGCCGCCTGGACTACAACTTTGAAAAACCGCGCCAATTGCCTCAAGGCTCGGCCCGCACCGACGCCTCGCCCGAACTTGAAGACTACGATTACCCCGGCCGTTTCACCGACGGCGCACGCGGCAAGCAGTTAGCGACGCGCGCACTGCAGCGCCATCGCAGCGACTACATCCTGGTTGAAGGCAAAGCTGATGAACCGACCTTGATGAGTGGTCACTTCCTCAGCCTTGCTGAGCACCCGCGCACTGAATGGAACGACCTCTGGCTGCTGTTGGAGGTTTTGCACGAGGGCAAGCAACCACAAGTGCTGGGCGAAAACATCACCAGCGACGTTACTGATAACAAGGATGACTTTCACCAGGGCTACCGCAACAGCTTCCTCGCCACACCGTGGGACGCGCACTATCGCCCGGCGCTGGCGCATAAAAAACCGCTGGGCATGCCCAGCCAGACCGCTGTTGTCACCGGGCCAGCCGGCGAAGGAATCCACTGCGACCCCTACGGCCGCGTCAAAGTTCAATTTCACTGGGACCGCGAAGGCCAGGCCGATGCCCACACCAGTTGCTGGCTACGCGTTGCCACCGGCTGGGCCGGCAACGCCTACGGCGGCATCGCCATTCCACGCATCGGCATGGAGGTGCTGGTCACCTTCCTTGAAGGCGACCCCGACCAACCGCTGATTACCGGCTGCCTCTACCACAAAGAAAACCGCGTGCCCTACGACCTGCCGGCCCATAAAACCCGCAGCACCTTCAAAACCCTCAGCTCGCCGGGTGGCAAGGGCTACAACGAACTGCGTATCGAAGATAAAAAAGGCGCCGAGCAAATCTACCTGCACGCCCAGCGCGATTGGGATGAAAACATCGAACACGACCAAAAAATCCGCGTGGGCAATGAGCGCCACGACACGGTCGAGGCCAACGTGTTCAGCGAATTCAAGGTCGAGGAACACCGCATCACGTCCCTGGATCGCAAGACCGAAGTGCGCGCAGATGACCACCTCACCGTCGGCGCAACCCGGCATATAAAAGCAGGCACCGCGCTGTTTGTGGACGCAGGAACGGAAATTCACTACCACGCCGGCGAAAAAGTCATCCTCGATGCAGGCATGGAGCTGACGGCCAAGGCGGGTGGGAGTTTTATCAAAGTCGACGCGGGTGGGGTGACCGTCAGTGGTGCCCAAGTGCTGGTTAATTCAGGCGGTGGCGCGGGTACTGGCTCAGGCCTGAATATTCTCGGCCCGTTGATCCCCGTGATCGTCGACCAGGCGCGCGCAGGCGGGTTGCTCAAATCCCGAGTCAGCGAGCATTACAACGAACAACTGAAATTCGTCACCCGCAGTGGCAAACCCATCAAGTCCGTCAAGACGGCACTTATCCTGCCCTCCGAAACCGCACCGCAACTCGTCAAAAGCGACGCCAGCGGCCTGACCAAGCGAGTCAAAACCGACGCCGAAGAACCGGTCAAGGCCCACCTGCTATGGGATGGATTGATCGTGCCAGCCGGTGCAGATGACTACGAGGCAAGTAGAAAAAAATGAGCGCTCAACCGATTACTACGTTCAACACCAACACCCAGGAAGGCTCGGTGCACGAAGTCGTCCTGGGCTGCGACAAACTCTGGGCCATGGGCCAGGAAGAAGCCATCCGCCGTTTGAGTGACCGGCGCTCTCCCACGTCCAACAATTACGAGTTGGTCGCCGACTTCAGCGCGCGTGCCGCGCGGATTGCGGCGGCCTATGCGAGTTTTTATCTGGAGCAGGGCGAGGACGGGAAGCCGGAGCTGAAGGGACGATTTTACTGGATGGGGCTGGCGGCGTTTGCGAGTAAGCAGGTGAGGTGCGGGTTGGATTTTATTCCGAATGATCCTTATTTGTTTATGACGCCGCTGATGGCCCAGCCGGCGTTGCGTATTGGGAAGAATTTTTTAGGGGAAGGTAACTTCTGGCTATTTCAAGATATTTTTGTATGGCACTGGTTTTATCGTAAGTACCCGGATCAATTTGAAGAGTGCGCACCGGAACGTGATGTGGGGAGTTTTGAGGGGCAGATCAAGGCAAGTGTTGAAAGTTTGCCTTGGGCGGATGACGCGCTTCCGATATTGAAGGGTTTGCGCGTTACGAAATTTATTACACAAGCTTTTATTGAAATTCAAAAAGTAGAAACGCTACCTTCTGGACCCCAACAATTAAAAATGAGATTTTTATCTCTAATTTCTATAGCTGATCACGAGCAAAGATTGATTTTGCAACCCCTGATTTACGACCATCCACGCTTTCAGGAGACGTTAGAAATGCAGGCATCATTTGAGTGGGCACCCTTTGTCCCTGTCAGGGTTGCGGCTTTTAGTGCTGCTTGCGATGTCGAACAACCGGAGCTTAAAGTTCGAATGACCGAGGGGGAATTATATGATGAAAGTGATCGTATGGTTTTTATTTCAGATATTGCAGCGCAGTATGATTTTTTAATGCAGACTAAAACTGATTACATGGAAGGCGAGATGCGCGCCATCTCTAAGTGGGCGAATGCGCGATGAAGTCGCTCTGGTTTATAATCGTCTTAATTTTTTTAAGCGGATGTAACGACGGTGAGTCAAAAGTGATAGTTAATAATTTGGATGTGGAGCTGGCTATTCATGCGCCGGTCAAAGAAGCTATAGCTAATAGTGCAGTAAAATTTTCTAAAGAGTGCATGGGAAACCTAGGTTTATGTTGGTATAAAATTAGAAGGTCAGCAAACGAAAAGAATCTTCCCAGTGTCACTATACAGAGCGCAGGCAGTAAGCTGGCTTTTAAGCATGCAACCGGTGTGACAGTAGTAGTAGACGATGAGGTTGGGGAGTATATTGAAAATATTGGTGTTACTTTGCGAGCGTTGCCTGACAATAGTACGCATGAGCAAAATAGAGATTTTATAATTAATCTTATCAAAGATATTAATGCGGCAGGCTGGCAGCGTTTCTATCTTCCTGAAGAACCGCGAATTTCTGGCTCGCAGGCTGCGAAGATAGACGCTCCTGGTGAAGTATTGGGCCACCCGGTATTAAATCATCCATGGTTAGATCCCGACTATAAGATTGATATCGACCATTGGTTAAAGTCGGGCCCTATGTATAATTGGTATTTTCACCATAACGATGAGTACCTTAACTTAATGGTCTGGCGCCGGGACTCCAAAGATGACCCGGATAAAACGGGAACCTATCTTATTACTTTGGAGTTCAAATCAGAAAGAGAGTTCTGGGTTGCCGGCATCTCCGACAAGCAGGACAGGGCTAACTGGAAAGCCTTATTGCCAAAACGAATTGATGAGTATCACGCATTACGTTTGGCACTCGAAAAACAAGCCCGTGAGGCAGGTATTGAGATTGATGAAACGTATCAAGATCCACCGATTAACGCTTTGCGCAAATAAGTTTCGTGAGTGGGTGAGCGAAACGGGGGGTCAGGTTATTCGCTGGACCGATGAACAGCTAAGAGCCGCATGAAAACAAGTCCAGCATTACACAGATATAACGCTAGATATGCTTAGGGAAATCGACTGGGTGCAAGTTTTGATTGAGTTGGGGATAGCCGCTGCCTCAGTGGTGATAGCATTTGCGATTGGTGCAGCTGTCGTAGCCGCGGGTGTTCCGGCGACTGTGATGGTTGCTCTATTGGCTATTTTCCGGCTGGCTCAGCTTTCTTGGGCATTGTTAGCCAATATTCTGGGTGGCGCAGCTGTTACGACAGCAGTTGTAGCCCAATAGAAGAGACCACAATGAACGCATTAGAAAAATTGACTCATCAAGCCCCAGATCTGACTTTCGAGCTGCCAGATAATACACCCGTCATTAGGTTGGGTTTGATCGCGACTGTGTATTTTAGGGAAGGCTATTTACTTGAAAACAAGAAAAAAGTCATGGAGTGTTTCGAGCGTTTTAACGAGGAGTTTGGCCAGTATCTGAAGGGGCAGTTTGATGGTCGTTACAAAAAGCTTACAGGCGAAGGGTTCAAAAAAAAAATTCTGAAAATTCTTGGAGCTAATCCAAACGAACAGTATGAGTGGCGCATAAGTAGTGCGCAAACGGTGAAAGAGGCCGCAGAGTACAGCCTTTCGGCATTAAATTCTTTTGAAATTCATGGCGACAAGAAGCGCTCTTATCTGAAAATAACTTTGCCATGGTCTTTTTTGCAAGAACCTGACGGTGCTTCTCGCTATCAGAATTGGCTGATTTACCTGTGTAATCAAGTGAAAGCTGATCATGGTTATGGTGGCCTTTCCAGCGTTTTACCTTATGATTTTGATAGCTATATGCCAATGGAATTTGAGTTGGCTCAGCGGTTCGCCGGGCTCGAAGTGGACTCGATGGTGTTTAACCTTAAGCGAGAGCTGCTAAATCATATCAAGGGTGTGAACTGGTATACGGTGCTTGGAACGCAGTTTGTAGAGCGTCTTGGGGGCCAAGACCTGCTGCGCAAGGCTCTCAGCGGTCGTGGCGATATAGAGATAGTGAGTTACGACGATGGACTGATCATCCGTGCGGGTGACCTTCCTCAGTTGGGCGCAGTAAGCGAACCGCTTCCTCCTGCATATGTAGCGGTCAATCGGGTGGTGAAACCGTTGCGTATCCCCAATCCAGATCAACTGCATAGCTACTCGCCTTATGGAAACTGCTTCGAAGAGGAAAGTACTGCCCGCTGGTACGCTCGCTTCGACCAGGATGATATTCAGTCAAAGGCACCGGGACGGCTTGAAGCCGGTCAGCCATGCAGCGTGTCTGGGTATTGGTTCAGTCCTGCTCAATCCGACTCCCGACGTTATTTCAACAAGGGTGAAATTTTGCCGAGTTTCAGTGGCTCGGCTTGGGGCGCAACGCTTTGGTATTGGTCGGGTGAGAATTAGGATAGCAGCAGTTGCGGCAGATCCTCTCGAACGCCTGCGGCCAAGCCGGCGTTTTGTATCCGCTCTAAACGCGGCCATGAACCGCTACGCGGTCGTGAGCACAGCGCGCGCCGCTCGGATTGCGGCGGCCTATGCGAGTTTTTATCTGGAGCAGGGCGAGGACGGGAAGCCGGAGCTGAAGGGACGATTTTACTGGATGGGGCTGGCGGCATTTGCGAGTAAGCAGAGAAGTCATTTGTTAATTCAGAATGAAACCGATTATATAGGGCGCGAGATGCGCGCAATCTCTATATGGGCGAATGCGCGATGAAGTCACTCTGGTTCATAGTCATTTTTATTTTTTTAAATGGATGTAACGACCGCGAGTCGACTGTGACAGTCCATAACGCCAATGTGGAGTTAGCGCTGCACGTGTCTGCTCAAGAAACCATAGCCAATAGCGCGGAAAAATTTTCTAAAGAATGCATGAAAAACCTAGGTTTATGTTGGTATAGAATCGGAAGCTCAGCAAACGAAAAAGATCTTCCCAGTGTTACTATAAAGAGTGCAGACCGTACGCTTGGTTTTCAAAATGTGACCGGTGTGACGGTCGTGGTAGACGATCAGGTTGGGAAGGATATTGAAAATATTGATGTTACTTTAAGAGCGTTGCCGGACAATAGTACTCATGAGCAAAATAGAGACTTTATATATAAAATCATTGAAAATATTAAATCGTCTGGCTGGAAGCACTATTACTCTCCTGGTGATCCGCGTATTTCGGGCTCGAATTCCAGCAATATAGACTCTCCGCGCAAAGTGCTGGGGCATTACGTGTCAAGCCATCCTTGGTTTGATCCTGATTACGTAATCGATATGGATCGTTGGCGTGAAGTCAGTTCTTTTTATAGTTGGTATTTTTACAGTGAGGGTGATTATTTAACGTTGAAGGCGTGGCGTCGTAACTCCAATGATGATCCTGCTACGAGAGGCACCTATCTCATTACTATGGAGTTCAAGACCGAGAGGGAATTCTGGCTATCAGAGTTCAGCGGGAATAAAGACAGGGCTAACTGGAAAGAGTTGTTGCCTGCACGATTAAAAAAATATAAAGATTCACGCCGTGTCATTGAAGACGAGGCTCGCGCCAGCGGTATGGAAATTGATGAGAGCTATCAGGATCCACCCATTCACGCGTTAAGCAAATGAGTTTGGATGAAGGGTCGAACGGTGCAGGCGACTTAGATGCATTGGAAAAAGGAAATGAGGTATGGATGATGGCAATTTGGCCAAGCGACCGATGAAAGTATACTTAACCATTTTTTTATTTTTTCTTGTCGCTTGCGAAAAAAAGGAGCCACCTATGACTGGCAAAGATTCATTTATTGAAGTGGCTCTTCACGCACCTATAAAGGCAGTTTTGGACGGTAGTACTCAGCCTTTTTCACAGGAATGCATGAAGCATCTTAAACTCTGCTGGTATAAGTTTGAAAAGTCGGCAAATGATAAAAACCTTCCAGGCGTCACTATAAAAAACTCCGATAGCACTCTCGTTATCCCGAAAGTTACCAGTGTTACGATAGTTATCGACGATAGGGTTGGTGACAACATTGAAGGTGTCGATATCTCTTTAAGAGGTCTTCCAGATAACAGCACTCACCAGCAAAATATAGACTTTATTTATCAGCTAATCGAAAATTTACTCTCGTCGGGGTGGAAGCATTATTATTTTCTTGGTGATCCACGTATTTCGGGGGCTGAAGCGCGCAAGGTAGATGTTCCCGGGCGTGTGCTGGGGGAATATGTGTCAAGCCACCCTTGGCTTGACCCACACTACAAGCCCGACTTTAATCAGTGGATGAAGATAGGCGCATTTTATGATTGGTATTTTTACAATAATAACACTTATTTAAACTTGAAGGCGTGGCGGCATGATTCTAAGGATAATCCTGCTGAAACAGGCACATATCTAATTACTATGGGGTTTGCAACCGAACGGGAGTATTGGGTCTCCGGCTTTACAGAGGATAAAGACAAGGCGCATTGGAAAGAATTACTGCCAGGAGAGCTTGAAGTTTCGAAGAAAAGACGTTTGCGATTAGAAAAAAAAGCTCGCGCCGCAGGCATCGAAATTGACGAGACCTATCAAGATCCACCGATTAACGCTTTGCGCAAATAAGTTTCGTTGAGCGCCTTCACTAAAATCAACCCCAAAAAAAATGCCCGCATCTCTCGACACGGACATCTTTCACTTAGGCCAGTAAATTACCTCTACCGCCCCCTCATCACTACAAATCAGAGCGCCAGCGTTGGGTAGTCGATATAACCAACCGGCCCCTTGGCATAGAACGTTTCCGGGTGCGCTTCGTTCAACGGTGCATCAGCCTTCAAACGTGCAGGCAAATCCGGGTTGGCGATAAACGGAACACCAAAGGCCACGGCGTCAGCCTTGCCGGCAGCGAGCCAGGCGTTGGCGCTGTCTTTGGTGAAGCGTTCGTTGGCGATGTACGGGCCGCCGAAGGCTTTTTTCAGTTGTGGGCCGAGGCTGTCGCCGGCTTCTTTCTCACGCGAGCAGATGAACGCGATGCCACGTTTGCCCAGTTCGCTGGCGACGTAGGTGAAGGTTTCCGCCGGGTTGGCGTCGCCCATGTCGTGTGCATCGGCGCGCGGTGCCAGGTGCACACCGACGCGGCCGGCGCCCCAGACTTCGATGGCGGCGTCGGTGACTTCCAGCAGCAAGCGTGCACGGTTTTCCAGGGAGCCGCCGTACTGGTCGGTGCGCTGGTTGGTGCTGGTTTGCAGGAACTGGTCGAGCAGGTAGCCGTTGGCGCCGTGGATTTCCACGCCGTCGAAGCCTGCGGCCTTGGCGTTTTCAGCGCCTACGCGGTAAGCGTCGACGATGTCGGCTATTTCAGCGGTTTCCAGGGCGCGCGGGGTAGGGTAGTCGGCCAGTGGGCGAACCAGGCTGACGTGGCCGTCGGCTTTGATCGCGCTCGGTGCTACCGGGGTTTCGCCGTCGAGGTAGGACTCGTGGGAGATGCGGCCGACGTGCCACAGTTGCAGGAAGATTTTGCCGCCTGCGCCGTGAACGGCCTTGGTTACGTTTGCCCAACCGCGTACCTGGTCGTTGGACCAGATGCCTGGGGTGTCCGGGTAGCCGACGCCCAGTGGGGTTACGGACGTGGCTTCGCTGAGGATCAGGCCAGCGGACGCGCGTTGTACGTAGTACTCGGCCATCATCGCATTAGGCACGCGACCGGCATCGGCGCGGCAGCGGGTCAGCGGCGCCATGATGATGCGGTTCGACAGTTCGAGGTCGCCCAGTTTGATCGGATCGAAAATAGTCGTCATGGGATAACACCCTTCTCTTTAAGTGGATTGATCAGTTGGTCGCAGGGGCCAGGTCGGCATCGCCGCTCTGACGGAAAGTAATCAGGGTCACCAGCAGGGCGAGGACAGCCAGGCCCGCGGCTGCCAGTGGCACGCTGGTCAGGCCGAAACCGTGGGCGATCACGCTGCCGCCAACCCACGCGCCGAGGGCGTTGCCGATGTTGAAGGCGCCGATGTTCAGGGTCGACACCAGGTTTGGCGCCGCTTTGCCGAAGGTCACCACGTTGATTTGCAGCGCCGGTACGGCGGCGAACGAGGCGGTGGCCCACAGGAACAGGGTGATTTCTGTGGGGATCAGCGCAACGCTGGTCCAGGTCAGTGCGGTGGAGATCACCGCCATGCTGATAAACACGCCGATCAAAGTGGCCGCCAGGCGCTTGTCCGCCAGCTTGCCGCCGATGATGTTGCCCACGGTGAGGCCGAGGCCGATCAGCAGCAGGGTCCAGGTCACGCCTGTGGGCGATACGCCGGTGACATCGCCCAGCAACGGCGCGACGTAGGTAAACAGGGTGAACATCGAGGCGGCGAACAATGCGGTCATGCTCAGCGATAACCAGATGCCGGCGCCTTTGAGGGCGGCCAGTTCGGCGCGCATGTCGAGTTTTTCTTCGTCACGTTTGGCCGGCAGAAAGCGGATCAGGCCGATCAGCGCCACAATGCCAATCACGGTGACTGCCCAGAACGTCGAGCGCCAACCGGCTTCCTGGCCCAAGGCCGTGCCCAGTGGCACGCCGAGCACATTGGCCAGGGTCAAGCCGGTGAACATCAAGGCCACCGCCGACGCGCGTTTGTTGGCGGGCACCAGGTTGGCGGCAACCACCGAACCGATACCGAAGAACGCGCCGTGGCACAGCGCGGTGACCACGCGCGCAAACATCAGCACGTTGTAGTCGCTGGCCAGTGCACAGAGCAGGTTGCCGACAATAAAGATGCCCATCAACGCCACCAGTGCGGCCTTGCGTGGCAGCTTGGCGGTGGCCAGTGCCATGAACGGCGCGCCGATGGCCACGCCCAAGGCGTAGCCGGTGACCAGCCAGCCGGCGCCGGGAATCGACACGCCCAAGTCCGCCGCCACATCGGGCAGCAAGCCCATGATGACGAACTCGGTGGTGCCGATGGCGAAGGCGCTCAGGGCCAGTATGAGTAGCGAGAGGGGCATTTGCGTTTCCTTGTTACAGCGGTGTGCTGGTTTGGGCGCTAAGTTCAGCGATGAACGCTGCGAGGAAGGCTTGGATCACCTCCTCATTGCGCTTGAAAAAGTGCCACTGCCCGGTTTTCTGGCTGCTGATCAAGCCCGCGCGTTGCAAGGTCGCCAGATGGGCCGACACGGTCGACTGCGACAAGCCGCAGCGCTGGTCGATTTGCCCGGCGCAGATGCCGTATTCGTGGTTGTGCAGTTGCTCGGGGAACTGCACTTTCGGGTCTTTCAGCCAGTTGAGAATGTCTCGCCGTACTGGGTGCGCCAGGGCTTTTATTATTTCGTCGAGGTCAATGGACATGGCGGTTGCTCGGTGTCGTAAAGCGTTATATCGCGATGAGGCGAACTTTAAATCGGTGTATCCCGATATACCAATATGATTTTGCTCTTAGGCCCGTCTAAATCGGTATATCGGGTTATAACGATACGTTGGCGGCAGTGATAGACTGCGCGCCATGAATTATCTCGCACATCTGCATCTCGGCGGCCAACTCCCTGCCCAACTGCTCGGCAGCCTGTATGGCGACTTCGTCAAAGGTCGCTTGCAGGGCCAGTTCAGCCCGCAAATCGAGTCGGCGATTCAGTTGCATCGCTCAATCGACCGTTTCACCGACAGCCACCCGCTGGTGGGGCAGGCGTTGTCACGTTTCAGCCTCACCCGCAGGCGCTATGCCGGGATTGTGCTCGATGTGTTTTTCGACCACTGCCTGGCGCGCGATTGGGCGATGTATGCCGACCAGCCTTTGGAGCGCTTTACCGCGCAGGTATACCGCGTGCTGGCGGCCGAACCCGAGTTGCCGGGGCGCTTGGCGCACATTGCACCGTTTATGGCGGCGGATGACTGGTTGGGTTCTTACGCTGAGTTTGCGGTGATGGCGCCGGTGTTGCGCGGCATCTCGCGACGGCTGACACAGCCTGAGGCGTTGGGCTATGCCATGCAGGAATTGCAAGCGTTGTATGAGCCGCTGAGTGAGGACTTCCGGGTGTTCTATCCCGAGTTGCAGAAATTTGTACAGTCCCAACTGACGACTGAGATATAAATGTGGGAGGGGGCTTGCGCCCGATGGCGCTGTGTCAGTCAGCTCATCTGTAACTGATACACCGCCATCGGGAGCAAGCCCCCTCCCACATTCCACATTTGAACTGCGTTTACTTCACACCCAGCTAAGCGGCGTACGCGGGCCGTGCACCCGCTTGCTCGGTCTCCGGCAGCGGCCCAAACAGCGCCTTTTGCACCGCCTGTTGGGCCTGATACGCCAGCGCTGCGCGTTCCTGCCCGGCGCAGGCAATTGGCTTGAGCACATGAATTTCCACATCGCCCTGGTCGTGGCCGAACAGCCGCATCAGGTGCGAGAGCAAATCGTCATCGCCAATGAACGGTGCCAGCGGGTCGACCTGGCCGTCGCGCAAATAACGAATCGCCACCGGTTGCAGCGACACATCGGCATCAATCGCGCTGGCCAGCAAACGCCCGTGAAAAGTGCGCAGGCTGCGCCCGTCGGTGGTGGTGCCTTCGGGGAACATCAGCAGCGGGTGCTGTTGCTCCAGGTGACGGGTCATCTGCTTGCGGATCAATTGGCTGTCGCCCGAACCACGGCGGATAAACAGGCTACCGGCCTTGGCCGCCAGCCAGCCAGCCACCGGCCAGGTGCGCACTTCGGCCTTGGACAGAAACGACAGCGGCGCGACGGCGCCGAGCAGGGGAATGTCGGTCCAGGACACGTGATTGCTGACCCACAGCATCGGCGTTTGCGGCAACTCACCGTGCACCGTCACGCGAAAGGGCAGGGCATTGGTCAGCCGCGCCATGAAAAACCGCGACCAACGCTGGCGCCGCACCATCGAGTTGGCCACGCCCATACGCTCGAACAGCCCAAACACACTGGCCATGCTCAACCCCAGCGCCACCACCAGCAGCACGCGGGCAATGCGCCCGTACACGCGCAAGCGGTCCATTACATGGCCGCCTTGAAGTGGCGAGCGTAACGCGGGCACAGCTCGTCGCGCTTGAGCAGGATGAACACGTCGGCTACCTGAAAATCCTCATCCCAGCACGGTTCGCCGCAAATCTTCGCGCCCAGGCGCATGTACGCCTTGAGCAGCGGCGGCATTTCGGCGATCACGTTGGACGGCAGGTCCAGCGCCGGCAGCGGTTTTTTCGGTTCGGCGCGCAGGTGTTCGTTGCACAGGTAGCGTTCGCGCAGGCGCTGCATGATCGCGTGGGCCTGGATGCCGCCGTCGTGCATCGGGATGCTCGCGCAACCCATCAGGTAGCTGTAGCCGCCTTGATTGAGCACTTCGGCCAACTCGCCCCATAACACCGCGATGGTGCCACCGTTGCGGTAGGCCGGGTCGACGCAGGTGCGGCCGATTTCGAGGATTGGGCCTTGCAGATGCAGCAGGCCGTGCAGGCTGAATTCTTCTTCGCTGTAGAACCGGCCCAAGGTGCTGGCCGCTTGGTGGTCGAGCAAACGGGTGGTGGCGACCAATCGACCGCTGTTCAAATCCCGCACGCCGATGTGGCTGCAGTGAACATCATAGTCATCCATGTCCAGACCCCGTTCCGCGCCTTTCAGCTTGGCGTTGAGTTCGCCGCTGAACACGTTGAACCGCAGGGCCTGGGCTTCCTGCAAAGCGTCTGCGCCAATCAGGCGTTCGGCTTGCAGACGGCGTTCATTGCCGGTGTTGCTGATGCGGGCGATCTGAGTCATGGCGAATCTCCGAGTGCCAGCCACGTTTCGGCCGGTCGACTTGTTTGTCCAAACTCAGGCTATGTAGGCTCGGTGTCAGCTCCATGAAGCTCCGGTGACGCTTAGATGACAGGGGGATGGGAAGCGTCTGCCCGTTGTAAGAAGATCAAAATGTGCGAGCAGGCTTGTAGCAAAAGCTTCACTTACCTCGGTTAGGC
Source organism: Pseudomonas kitaguniensis (assembly GCF_049199985.1). Taxonomy (NCBI): domain Bacteria; kingdom Pseudomonadati; phylum Pseudomonadota; class Gammaproteobacteria; order Pseudomonadales; family Pseudomonadaceae; genus Pseudomonas; species Pseudomonas kitaguniensis. Next base: position 8,025 of record NZ_JBLZPT010000012.1, on the reverse strand, counting down.
TCGCTTTCTTGAATACCGCTTGAGTTTGCGTCCATGGTCAAAGGCCTGTTGTTCGCCGCGCTGTTGTCAGTCACCGTCACCGCCCATGCCGAAACCTGGCCTGACAAGGAGTGGGTCAGCGCCAAACCGCTCGAAGGCCCAGCTGTCGAAGCCCTCAACAGCTACGCCTTCGCGCCGCGCGACGACGCTACCCGTAAAGGCGTGCGCACCGATGCGCTGGTGGTGATCCGCGATGGCCAAATCATCTACGAACACTACGCCGCGCCCACCACCGCCAGCACCCCGCACCTGACCTGGTCGGTCAGCAAAAGCCTGATGGCCACCGTGCTCGGCGTGGCCTATGGCGAAAACCGTTTCAAACTCACCGACCCGGCTGCACGCTTCTACCCGCCGATGAAGCAGCACCCCAACGTCACCATGGCCGACCTGCTGCACTGGGCCTCGGGTCTGGATTGGCAGGAAGACTACGAATACGCCCCGCTGAATTCCTCGGTGGTGGCGATGCTCTACACCCGTGGCCGCGCGAACATGGCCGAGTTCGCCGCCCACACCGGTACTGCCGCCGAGCCTGGGCAAGCCTTCCGTTATTCCAGCGGCGACAGCAATATCGTGTCCGCCACTCTCAAAGGCATACTCGGCCACCAGGCCTACCTGAGCTACCCGTGGGATGCGCTGTTCACGCCGCTGGGCATTCGCAACGCCACCTGGGAAACCGACGCCGATGAAACCTTCGTCGCCTCGTCCTACGCCTACCTCACCGCCCGCGATTTAGCGCGCGTAGGGCTGCTGATGGCGCGCGACGGTCGGTGGGGGGACAAGCAATTGCTGCCCAAAGAATGGGTCGACTTCAATCGCCAGCCGTTCGCCAACTACAAAGCCGGCCAGGACGAAGCCGTACCCGGTGGCCAATGGTGGCTGAACCGCGAAGTGCAAGGCGCCGCCCGCCCGTGGCCAGACGCCCCCGCCGACACCTTCGCCGCCTTGGGCCACTGGGGCCAGGCGCTGTTTGTGATGCCGGATGAACACTTGGTGATTGTGCGTTACGGCGATGACCGCGACGGCAGCTACCAGCACAACGAACTGCTCAAACGCGTACTCGCAGCGGTGCAACCATGATCCGTCGTCGACCGTTTACCAGCGTGTTTCTCCTGCTCTTGCTCGCGTTGCTGGGCTGGGTCTGGTACGAGCGCGTCAACCTGCAAGCCTTCCCCGACATCATCGCGGCCTACACCGCCAAGGAATATTGCTCGTGCCGGTACGTCGAGAACAATCCTGCCGAGTATTGCCTGGGGTATGTGAAGCAGTACGTGCCGACCAGTGCGTTTATCGATAAACCGCAGATCAGTGAAGTCACCGCAAGCGGGTTGGGGCGCACGCATACGGCGCGGTGGCTAGGTAATCGCCAAGGCTGCCGCCTGAATCCCTGACACGCGTTATATCCCCTATGGGAGCTGGCTTGCCTGCGATGGCGGCGGCACAGGCGACAGTGATGTTGACTGACCTGCCGCTATCGCAGGCAAGCCAGCTCCCACATTGGATTTGCATTAATCATTGGAAATGAGAGAAGTCCAAGCCGGCGCCCGATGCACTGCACCGGGCGCGAACGACTTACTGCGAGGTTGGGCTGCCAGGCTGCAATGCCAGCAGCAGGTCATCGATGATAGCTTTACCCATCTCACCCAGGTAATGCGAGGCGAATGCAAACTTCTCCGCCTTGGGGTCCATGGCAGCTTCAAGCGCGAGCATTTTTGCGTAATAAAGTACGTGCGAGGCGTGTTCAAGGGCTTCCACAAGCGGAACCCCCGCGTTGACGCGGAACACTTTCAAATGGCTTTTGTTCTCTCCGCAGTCTGCGAAGGTCACGGCGCCGATGGTTTCGGCTGAGGGTATTTCGTACGGCATGAGCTTGCTCCTCTGGTACAACCAATAAGAGCTTCTTTTCTCGGGATTCCACGCCCGGTCGCTGATGAGCAGCGACAGGGGGAGATTAACGTGATGGTCTCCGGGCTGCAACCCGCGGAGTGAGTAGGATCTTTCCGGCTGAAACGAGGGCTTTTCGATGCAGGTCTTCGTCACCCTGCTCGAAACAAGAAACGTTGATGCAGTTTGGCCAACGTCGAGTGGGGAGCTGCAAAAAAGCGTTTTGGAAAATTTTTCCAAAAAATGGGAGAGAAGCAACGCCCTGACAGAGCGACGATTTATTAAATGTCCCCGCTCGCATGAACATTATTAATGAAATCGCCGCTTTGTTTCTGTGCCTGGCGTTTCGTAAGGAAGTTTAAAAGCTCACTGTCGAATATGTAATTGTATTTGGTGGGGGGAGAACTCTATTTTTATTTTTGATGGATTTTAATTCTATTGTAATTTTTTAACATGCTTATTTATAAAGTCTTTTTCGCGCTCTATTTCCTCTGGGGACAGACTTTTTTGCACGATCTCTTGGCAGTATGCATCGAGCTTTTTAGCCTGATCCCTGGTTAATTGAGGCCCGAGTTTGTTTTTGCACATAATGTAATGTGAGTTTTCTATGTTTTCTTCTGTTTGCTCGAACGCTGCCGCGTGAGCAGGGTGGGAAGTTCCAGCGCTGACTATTAATAAAAATACTGCGATGAGGAACAATGGGAGTCGTGCTGCCAGGCTGACACCAAATGATGTAGCTGTTTTTACGTTCATAAAGTAAGTTTCCTGCAGAGGTTAATTACGCAGCTTTAATTTTAGATGTTGCACTTGCATACTTGGGGGCGGGGGGATAAATGTAACCTGTTAAAAATGACAGTTTTTTAGTCCTGTTTGCTTTAGACCTTAAAACTAAAAGTTATAATTTTCCGACATAACATTTTTTCAGAGGGGCAATGTCGTTAGTCAGGGTTAACGGTTGCCCTCAGGTTCCACCCAGTGGAACCACCTTTGATTGTCCTCCTGCCCACATCGCGGTTAGCTGGCGGTGTGTCGCAAACAAGAACGGGAACACCCGCCTGTGAGGAGAATCACCATGCGCCCACACCAGCACATACTGGATTGGCTCAGCGACGTCGACAGCGACTTGCGTGCCGTGCGTCAAGACATTCACGCCCACCCCGAACTCGGCTTTGAAGAGAACCGCACGTCAGCGCTTGTCGCCAAAGCCCTGAAGGGCTGGGGTTACGCGGTGCACACCGGCATCGGCAAAACCGGCGTGGTCGGCGTGCTGCGCAATGGCAGCAGCGCGCGCACCCTCGGCATCCGCGCCGACATGGACGCCCTGCCCATCATCGAAAACACCGGCGCGGCCTACACCAGTCAGCACGCCGGCTGCATGCACGCTTGCGGGCATGACGGCCACACCAGCATGCTGCTCGGTGCTGCGCGCTACCTGGCGGCGACGCGGCAATTCGACGGTACGTTGAACCTGATTTTCCAGCCCGCCGAAGAAGGCCAGGGGGGGGCCGAGGCCATGCTGGCTGACGGTTTGCTGGAGCGTTTTCCGTGTGATGGGCTGTTTGGCATGCACAATATGCCGGGCTTGCCGGCGGGGCATCTGGGCTTGAGAGCCGGGCCGATGATGGCGTCGCAGGACTTGCTCACGGTGACCCTTGAAGGCGTCGGCGGCCACGGCTCCATGCCGCATTTAGCGGTGGACCCGCTGGTCGCAGCCGCGAGCATGGTCATGGCCTTGCAGACGGTGGTGGCGCGCAACATCGACACTCAGGAAGCCGCCGTGGTCACGGTCGGCGCCCTGCAAGCAGGGCTAGCGGCCAACGTGATTCCCCAGCAAGCCCTGTTGCGCCTGAGCCTGCGTGCGCTCAACCCCACGGTGCGCGAGCAAATGCTGGAACGGGTCAACGCAATCATCCAAACCCAGGCTGCCAGCTTTGGCTGCACGGTACAGGTCGAACATCGCCCAGCCTACCCGGTGCTGGTCAATCATCCCGAAGAAACCGAGTTCGCGCGCCAGGTCGGCGTCGCCTTGCTTGGCGCCGATGCAGTGGACGGCAACACCCGCACGCTGATGGGCAGCGAAGATTTTGCCTGGATGCTGCAACGCTGCCCCGGCAGTTACCTGTTTATCGGCAATGGCCTCTCGCGGCCGATGGTGCACAACCCCGCCTATGACTTTAACGACGACATCCTGCTGACCGGCGCCGCCTATTGGGGCGCGCTGGCCGAGAGCTGGCTCAAGCCTGCCTGACGACCTTGCTTTTTCTGCCGCTGAACCCTTGCCCTTATCGGTTGAATGGAGTGTTCCTCATGCAGCGTTCAAAACCCGGCGCCTCGCGCACCCGGCAGGTGGTGGCGGCCGTGATCGGCAATGCGCTGGAATGGTATGACTTCATCGTTTACGGCTTTTTGGCCAGCATCATCGCCCGGCAGTTTTTCCCGTCGGAGGATGAACACGCCTCGCTGTTGATGGCCTTGGCCACCTTTGGCGTGGGCTTTTTCATGCGGCCGGTGGGCGGCATTCTGTTGGGGATTTACGCTGACCGCAAAGGCCGCAAGGCGGCGATGCAGTTGATTATCCGGCTGATGACCGTGTCCATCGCACTGATCGCCTTCGCGCCCAATTACGCCGCCATCGGCATGGGCGCACCATTGCTGATCGTGGTGGCGCGCATGCTTCAGGGCTTTGCCACCGGTGGCGAATACGCGAGCGCCACGGCGTTCCTGGTGGAAAGCGCGCCGGCCCATCGCAAGGGCTTGTATGGTTCGTGGCAGTTGGTGGGGCAGTGCCTGGCGGTGTTTGGCGGCGCGGCAATGGTGGCGCTGGTGACGCATTTTTTATCGCCGCAAACCGTGGATTTGTGGGGCTGGCGCGTGCCGTTTGTGCTGGGCCTGCTGATTGGCCCGGTGGGGCTGTGGATGCGCCGGCACATGGAAGACCCGCAGGAATTTATCGACGCACGCAAGCAGGCCACCGGCCCGGCGCCGAGCCTGATGAGGGTGATACGCGAGCATCGGCGCAGCATCTTGGTGTCGATGGGCCTGGCCTGCGGCGCGACGGTGTCGTTCTACGTGGTGCTGGTGAACATGCCGACCTTTGCCCACAAGAGCCTCGGCTTGCCGCTGAAGCAAGTACTGATGGTGCAGATGTTTGCGGTGGCGCTGATGACGGTGGTGATTCCGCTGTCCGGCCTGCTGTCGGACCGGCTGGGGCGGCGGCCGGTATTGATGGCCTTCACCCTGGCGTTTTTTGTGATGGTCTACCCGTTGTACGTGTGGGTGGCCGTGGCGCCGTCCATCGAACGCTTGCTGGTGATGCAAGTGATGCTGTGCACGGCCATCGGCGGTTTTTTCGGCCCGGCGCCGACGGCATTGGCTGAACAGTTTCCTATCGAGGTGCGCTCGACCGGCATTTCGGTCGCCTATAACGTAGCGGTGATGGTGTTCGGCGGCTTTGCGCCATTGATCGTGACCTGGTTGACCCAAGTGCTTGGTACGCCGGTGGCGCCGGCGTTTTACGTAGTGTTCGCTTGCGTGCTGACGCTGCTCGGCACTTACTGCATGCATGAGGCACCGCGGGCGAAGAAACCGCTGCCGTTTTCAAGTGAGGTGAAGCCTTGAGCATTGTTGATTGGGATGCCACGCAGCTGTCGCGAGCGATCCATGCGCGGCAGGTGTCGTGTGAAGAAGTGATGCAGGCGTACCTGGCGCAGATCCAGCGGTTTAACCCACGCGTGAATGCGCTGGTGTCGCTGCGCGATGCCGATGACGTAATGGCTGAGGCTCGCGCGTGTGACCGCGAATTGGCCCAAGGCCTATCGCGCGGTTGGATGCATGGCATGCCCCAGGCAATCAAGGACCTGGCGGCCACCAAGGGCCTGCGCACCACCTTGGGCTCGCCGTTGTTTGCCGAGCACGTACCCACCGAAGATGCCATCAGCGTGGCGCGCGTACGGGCCAGCGGCGCGATCATCATCGGCAAGAGCAACGTGCCGGAGTTCGGCCTCGGCTCGCAGACCTACAACAGCCTGTTCGGCACCACCGGCAACGCGTATGACCCACGCCTGGCCGCCGGCGGCAGCAGTGGCGGGGCGGCAGTAGCGCTGGCGCTGCGCATGCTGCCGGTGGCCGATGGCAGCGACATGATGGGTTCGCTGCGCAACCCGGCGGCCTTCAATAATGTGTTCGGCCTGCGCCCGTCACACGGCCGCGTGCCCCATGGGCCGATGCCGGAACTGTTCGTGCAGCAACTGGGCACCGAAGGCCCGATGGGCCGCAGTGTCACGGATGTGGCGCGGTTGTTGAGCATTCAGGCGGGTTACGACCCACGCGTGCCGCTGTCCTCCAGGGGTGATCCGACGGTCTTTGGGCAACCCTTGCAGCGCGACTTCAAGGGCGCGCGCCTCGGCTGGCTGGGGGATTACAACGGCTACCTGGCGATGGACGAAGGCGTGCTGAGCCTGTGCGAATCCGCCCTTGATGATTTCGCCGCGCTGGGCTGCGAATTGGAAAGCTGCCAGCCCGAGTTTTGCATGGCGCGCCTATGGCGCAGTTGGCTGGTGCACCGCCATTGGCTGGTACACGGCAACCTCGGCGCGGCCTACGCCAACCCGCAAAAGCGCGCGTTGCTCAAACCCGAAGCGCAATGGGAAGTGGAGGGCGGCCTGGGCTTGAGTGCGCAGCAGGTGTATCAGGCCTCGGTGGATCGCAGCGAGTGGTACCGCGCGGTGGCCAAGCTGTTCGACCGTTACGACTTCCTGTTGCTGCCCACCGCCCAAGTGTTCCCTTTCGATGCAGAACACGCGTGGCCACGCCTCGTGGGTGGGCGCGAAATGGACACTTATCACCGCTGGATGGAAGTGGTGATCGGCCCGACGCTGGCAGGTTTGCCGAGCATCAGCATCCCGGTGGGTTTCAACCCACAGGGCCTGCCCATGGGCGTGCAGATCATCGGCCCGGCGCAGGCCGACCGGGCGGTGCTGCAATTGGCTTACGCGCATGAACAGTTGACGCAATGGGTGCAACGCCGGCCGCCGGCGTGCCTTGAATCGGCCGGTTAGCGCGCGACCGGGCGTGTATCTTGCTGCGAACAATGATCATCCCCCGGCAACAAGGAGATCGAACATGGGCAGCAACGCCGAGACAGGAACTGTACGCTCGGTTGAGCGCGCACTGGCAATCGTCGAGTTGCTCGGTGAGCACCAGGCACTTGGGTTGGAGGAGCTGCATTATTTGACGTGCCTGCCCAAGGCCACTGTGTCGCGGATGTTGCTGACCCTGCACGATCAGGGCTGGGTCTATCGCGGCCTGAGTGATCGCCGCTATCGGCTGCGTGCCCAACGTTTGTTCGGCGACACTCAGCAGCGCGGCAAGCGCCAGGTCGTGGAAAGCGCTGCCCCTTGGCTGCTTGAACTCAGCGAGCGCACGGGGTTGGTGGTGGATTTATCCTGCTTCGACGGTGAGCACCTGGAAGTCATGGAAAGCGCGATCCCCAGGGTGCAGCGCAAGTTGTACCCCAATAACTGCCAGATCGTCGGCCAGCATGCCAGCCTGTTTCACTCGGCGATGGGCAAGGCGTGCCTCACGTATTTACCGGCGCACGAGGTGCAACGCCTGGCGCACCGCGATCTGGTGGCGGCAGACGAGCAGTACCATACCTGCGCGCAAACCCAACATCGAGGCTTCGGCCAACGCACTGAGGGCTATTGGGAATACCCAATGCGCCTGCCGTTCCTGATTCGCGCCGTGGCGTTGCCGATACGCGTTCGGGGGCACCTGGTCGGCAGCATGGCGTTGCACTGGCCGATGCATCAGGCACCGGTGGAGCGGGTGTTGAACTTGCACATGGTCAGCCTGGAAGAAACGGTGTGCGAAGTGCAGCGGTCGTTGGCGTGCCTGCAATAACAGCGCAACAGTAACCAAAACGCTCTCGCCCCACTCGGTGCCAAAATCACGATCAAAATCACAAGCCGAACTCGGTCAAACTGTGGGAGATTCTATGGTTTTGGGGAAGCCTCCAAAACCGCTTTCGACTGGTATTCGCTCAGGTTTTTCATGAGAGAAAACGCGATGCGAGCCAGCTTGCGGGCGATGATGACCAGGGCCTGA